>JAGQPX010000086.1 GCA_020426505.1 Planctomycetaceae bacterium
ACGAGGCACCGCACTCAGCTTCGTCAGGACTAAGAGTTCGGGTGGGTGGCAGGGTCAGACCAACGGGATGGCCCTGGCATTGTGCGTCCAAACGCCGGGGCCATCCGCTTCGCTACTGACCCCGCCACCCGAAAATCAAGCGATGACGCTCCATTTGTTTTGCCTCGACACGGTCTTCATGCGTCCAGCCGGTAGTGTCGGATCGCATTGTCGTGGAACAGTTTTTTCTGTTCTTCGACGGAGCGTTGCCCGACAATCTCCTTCAGCGCTCCGACCCAGCGTGCCAGAGGGGCGCCCAACAGGCAGACCGGCCAGTCGCTGCCGAACATCACGCGGTCCGGACCGAAGACGTCGAGGCAATGGTTCACGATCGGTGCGAGATCGCCCGTGTCCCATTCCTCCGGCACATGAGCAACGATGCCCGAGATCTTGCAGACGGTGTTCGGTTCGTCTGCGAGATGGCTCATCTCCCTCTTCCACTCCTCCGCATCATGTGCCGCTTTGTCTCGGTGGGCAGTCATGAAGGCTTTCGGGTCTGCGACGCCGCAGTGGTCGATCACAAACAATGTGTCCGGACACTGTTTCACGAGTTTGCGTCCATCTGAGAGTTCGGTGGGGCGAATCGTCATGTCGAAACTGAGGCCCAACTCGCCGAGCAGCTGAGTCGACTTGACGAACTGATCTCCCAGGCAGCGTCCTCGCGGCGAACCTTGCAACAGGTCCCGCACGCCTTTGATCGATGACTTATTCTTGTAGGCACGGATGTAGTTCGCGAATCCCGGTGTGTCGCATCGACCCGAGATGACGGCTGCCGCTGTCGGGTGCTTGCCACTCTCGATCAACGCCGTGATGTAGTCCGCTTCGGCCCGCTGCTGATCGACCGCCACATCGACTTCCAAATAGACCGTCTTCTCAACGTTCAGCCCCTCCGTCGCCTCCAGATAATCCGCAGTGAGATAATTTCGCCGCAGGATATCAGGAGTCCCCTTCAGCCAGTCGAGTTGGAACTTCTCCAGATCCCACAGATGCTGATGCGTGTCAACGATTGGGAAGTCCACCGGCTGCCGCTTCGAGTTCTCTCCGGATGCTGACCTTAGAGATTGTGTTCCAGCCAGAGCCGCTGCTGAAAGTGTTCGTAGAAACGTTCGACGTTGCATGATGCGATCCTTGAGCTGTGAGAGTCTCAGCGACGGTCAATGTGTCCGTCCCATGATCATCAAGATGCCCGCTCCTGACAACCCGCTGGAAACAACTCGACGAATAGAGACTTTCTCGCATCGGCGTTATCATGGACGTATCCCAACTCGAACTCAGGAGACCCTCATGGAACAGTGGCCCATTGGTGTATTTGCGTCCGTTGATGCCGGACTCGGCGTGCATCTGGATGTCGCTCAGGAACTCGGAATCCCCAGCGTGCAGGTCCACGCACCTCACCAGCAGACACGCACTCCACAGGCAGCGGAGGAGTTCCTCAGTCGGTGTTCCGATGCAGGCATCACGATCACTTGCGTGTTCGGCGGATTCGACGGCGAGAGCTATGCCGACATCGAGACGACAGCACGAACGGTTGGACTCGTCCCTGAAGCGACACGAGCCGCGCGTCTTCAGGAGATGAAGGAGATTTCCGACTTCGCCAAACTCCTCGGCTGCGACACGATCGGTCTGCACATCGGCTTCGTCCCGGAGGACAGCAGCAGCGACAGTTATCAGGGACTGCTGGAAGTGACGAGAGACCTTCTCGATCATGCAGCGAGCAACGGACAGAACGTTCACCTGGAGACCGGGCAGGAGACGGCCGATCACTTGTTGCACTTCATGAGCGACGTCGAGCGTGGCAACCTGTTCATCAATTTCGACCCGGCCAACATGATCCTCTACGGGACGGGTGATCCGATTGAAGCCCTCAACAAAGTTGGCCATCTTGTCCGCAGCGTCCACTGCAAAGACGGCACCTGGGCGCCCGAAGGACAACGCGGCAAGGCATGGGGCTGCGAAGTCCCTCTCGGCGAGGGTGACGTCGGCATGGAGAAGTATCTCCAGACGTTACACGAACTCGGTTACAAAGGACCGCTCACCATCGAACGTGAGATTCCCGAAGACCGCGAACGCCAAAAGGCAGACATCGGCAAGGCGGTCGAGTTGCTGACGTCTCTGCGGAAAAAAATCCTCGGCGAATGATGAACGTGGGATTAATCAATGCGGAAATCGCATGGGTGGCAGGGTCAGAAGCGAAGCGGATGGCCCTGCGATCACCGACCCGTGCCTTCCCGTTGGTCAGCCCCGGCCACCCAGCCGCGCTAGCAGGAGAGAACACTATGTGAAGCTCAGATAGGAGAGCAACCGATGAAGACTTCGATTCGCTCAACTCCGTCAGGGGCTGTCATCACGATAGTCATGTTGTCCCTGCTCGGATTCTGCACTCATCCACTCGCGGCTCAGAAGCCGAACGTCAAACAGCTCGACCGAGACGCTGACCGCGCCAGACTGGAGTATCTGCAGAAGCTCGATTCACTCGCGAAGCAGTATGACGATGCGGGTGACACGGCCAAGGCCAAGCAGACGCTCAGGCAGATCCTTCAGTTGGCTCCCGAAGTCGAGGAAATCAAGCAACGGCTGAACGAGCTGGAGGAACGTGTCTTCGACAAACAATCACTCTCGGCGGATGTCGACGTCGAGAGCAGCTGGGTGTCCAGCGGTCTGTTGGTGCAACAGGGCAAGCCGATCCGGCTCGCTGCTGAAGGGGATTACAAGTTCATCGTCAAAACAACCTTGGGGCCCGACGGCTTTCCGACATCCAATCTGGACGATGAACTCGTGCCCGGCTTCAACTGCGGTGCTCTCATGGGACTTGTGGTCACACCTCCGAATCCCGACACCAACGAGAAGCCAAAGCCGGGAACCCCCTTCCTGATCGGAGCTAAAGCCGAGGTGACTCCGCAGACGACCGGGCTCCTCTACATGAGAGTGAACGTCCCGACCGGCACGCTGTCCAATGGGAAACTCAAAGTGACGGTCAGTGGACACGTCCAGCGTGCGAATCCGCCTTCCTGATGGCGCGGCTTGACGCGAACTGTTGGGTTGGTCGCACTCCCTGCCGGTGGTACGATGCGAACATTCCCCCCCGCTTATTCGACGATCGTTCATCAGGAGAAGGACACCGATGCGTCTCACGACCCGGCAGCAATTCACCCGTTCCTGTGTTGGTCTGGCGATCGCCACTTTACTCGCCGTGTTGAGCGGATGTGCAGATTCATCGTCGACCGACGGTACAACGTCCGGCTCCCCTGACCAGACGGCCGGTGGGCAGAAGAAGTACCGCATCGCTGTCATCCCCAAGGGGACCACTCACGATTTCTGGCTGTCCGTCTGGGCAGGTGCCGAGCAGGCGGCAGAGGAATTGGGCAATGTTGAGGTCATCTGGGACGGACCCGAAAGCGAATCACAGAAAGATGTGCAGATCAATCTCGTTGACGGGTTCATCAACGATCAGGTCGACGGCATCTGTCTGGCTCCCATCGACCGGGATGGGATGATCCCCGTTGTCCGCCGTGCAAAAGACGCCGGCATCCCCACGCTCATCTTCGACAGCGGACTCTCCGATCCATCCGCAACTATCAGCTACGTCGCCACCGACAATTACAGGGGAGGTGTCATTGCGGGCGAGCACATGGCCGAACTGCTTGATGGAAAAGGCAACGTCATTCTGCTTCGCTATCAGGAAGGCAGCGAAAGCACCGAGCAACGCGAAGACGGATTCCTGGAAACACTCGCCAAGTACCCTGACATCAAGATCATCTCCGACGAGCAACGCGTGACAACCGACACCGTCGAAGCCGTCCGCGTCTCATCGTCACTCCTGCTCACGCACGGCGACAACGTCGACGGCATCTTCACTGTTTGTGAGTCGCTCAACAAGGGCATGCTCAAGGCCCTGCAGGACAAGCAACTCGCCGGGAAAGTCAATTTCATCGGCTTCGACTCCGACCCACAACTTGTCGAGGCAATGGAGAACGGACAGATGCATGGCATTGTCCTGCAAAACCCGGTCAAGATGGGCTACGAATCGGTCAAGAACATGGTCGCCCATCTCGAAGGGGAGCAAGTCGAGAGTGTCATCTCCACTGGCGAAGCCCTCGCAACACCAGTGAACATGAACATGGACGAAATGCACGCCCTGCTGTTCCCGGAGAAGCACCGCGAGTGACACCGGTAGCTGGATTCGCCAGAATTCAGCCGGATGCGATGTGGTTCCTCACTGCTTCTGAACTCTGGCGAGTTCAGCTACTGCCGAGTCAGTCTCATGCCCGCGCTACTCGAAATGCATGACATCCGGAAGTCGTTCGGGGCGACGACGGCGCTGGACGGGGTGTCGTTGATGGTCGACGCAGGCGAGGTCATGGCCCTGATCGGTGAGAACGGGGCCGGCAAAAGCACGCTGATGAAGATCCTCAGCGGGGCTGAGTCTGCGGACGCCGGGCGGATGACGATCAATGGCCGACCGTACGCACCGCATGGTCCAAACGATGCTCTGACTGCCGGCGTGGCGATGATCTATCAGGAGTTGAACCTCGCACCGGACCTGAGCGTTGAGGATAACATCATGCTCGGGCAGGAGATGGGCAAATTCGGCCTGCTCAAGCGGGGTGAGCAACGACGACGCGTCGCGGAAGTGCTCGATCGACTCGGGCATCCGGAACTGGAGCCGAAGACGCTCGTCAGCCAATTGTCGATCGGCGCCCAGCAACTGGCTGAGATCGCGAGGGCACTCGTGATGCAGGCACGTGTGATCGTGTTTGACGAGCCCACCAGTTCGCTGACGCAGCACGATGTCGCACGTCTGTTCGAGGTCATTCGTTCACTCTGCGACGACGGCATCGGCATTGTCTACATCAGCCACTTTCTCGAAGAGGTCCGCGAGGTCGCGAAGCAGTACACGGTTCTCCGGGACGGCGAGTCGGTCGGCACTGGGTTGCTGGACGACGTCAGCGAACAGGAACTCGTGCGCCTGATGGTCAACCGCGACGTCGACGAGATGTTCCCGAGTGTCCCGCACGAACCGGGTGACGTGCTGTTGCATATCAATGGACTCAGTGGTCGTCATGCGCCCGACGATGTCTCGCTCGAACTACGTCGAGGAGAGATTCTTGGCATCACTGGCCTCGTCGGAGCCGGGCGTACGGAGTTACTGCGGTGTCTATTTGCGTTGGACGATGTCAAAGCCGGCAAGGTCACAATCGGCACGCTCAGCCCCGCTGCAGCACCGAAGGCCCGCATCCGAGCCGGTCTGGGACTCGTCTCGGAAGACCGCAAGGGTGAAGGACTCGCTCAGACTCGCTCGATCGCAGACAACCTGACCTACAGTCGACTCACACCATACTCACGAGGCGGATGGTTGCGGCTCGGTGAACGTCGCACTCAGGTCGAGCACTGGATGGAGCGACTGCACGTGAAGGCTCGCTCGCCTGAGCAGTCGATCGTCGAACTCTCCGGCGGCAATCAACAGAAGGTGGCCCTTGCGCGTGTGATGCATCAGGACGCGGAGGTCCTCTTGCTTGACGAACCGACGCGCGGCATCGACATTGGCACCAAAGCGGAGATTTACCGGCTGATTGGTGAACTCGCAGCATCGGGCAAGGCGGTCATCTTTGTGAGTTCCTACTTCACGGAATTGCTGTCCGTGTGTGACCGAGTCGCCGTCATGAGTCGCGGACGCTTGCAGGATGTGCGCGGAGCATCAGAATGGACCGAGGAAACCATCCTCAGCACCGCGATCGGAACCGATGCCTGAACAGTCGTCCGCCTCTCCTCCCGCCCTTCGTCGTCTGACGGCCGTTGCCGGTCCGCTCGTGTGGTTGGTGCTGGTGTTCTGCATCTTCTGGGGGGTTGATGAGTACTGTGCCCGGCAACAGGATCGACAGGGACGGTTCGCCAACGCGCACAGTCTGCGGCTGATGGTGCACAACGCGTCTCCCGTCGGCGTGGCTGCACTGGGGATGACGATCGTGATCATCTCCGGCGGCATCGATCTGTCGGCGGCCGCAGCAATCGCACTCTCGGCGACAGTGGCCGCATGGTGCTTTCGTGCGGAGTATGCTCCTGTGGTCGGCGTGAGCGCGGCGCTGTTGACCGGCCTGCTGACCGGTGTCGTCAACGGAGCGATGGTCAGCTGGCTGCGTGTGGTTCCGTTCATCATCACCTTGGGTACAATGACCATCTTTCGCGGCGTGGGTCGTGAGATCGCGGAAGGCACGCCGATTCGCGCATTCGGCAAGCTGCCGGAGTGGTTGTTGATGCTGGAACGACCGGTACCCGATCCACACTGGCTGCTTGTTTCCCCCGGCGTGTGGCTGATGCTGATCCTGGCCCTCCTCGTTGCTGCGATGTTGCACCTGACCGTCTTCGGTCGTCACGTCTATGCCATTGGCTCGAACGAAGCGACGGCTCGGCTGTGCGGGATTGATCTGAACCGGACCCGGATTGCGGTCTACTCGCTCGCGGGGCTGTTCGTCGGGATTGCCGGCCTTTACAACCTCACGACCCTGTCCGAAGGTGACCCAAACTCGTTGCCCGGTCGTGAGTTGGACATCATCGCAGCCGTGGTCATCGGCGGCGGCAGTCTCAATGGCGGACGCGGCTCAGTGTTGGGCACGCTCTCTGGGGCGCTCCTGATGCAGGTGATTCGCCACGGATGCCGGGCCGTGGGGGTGCCGACGGCCTACGAACAGATTATCATTGGAGTGATCGTGATCGTCGCGGTGACTCTCGACCAGATTCGCCAGCGACGCCTCGATCGCTGATTGATGAAAACTGACGTTGAGAGAACGTGACGGGTGGCGGGGTCAGACCAACAGGATGGCCCCGTGCGGATGGACGCACAATGCAGGGCCATCCGCTTCGCTCCTGATCCTGCCACCCATCGTCGACCAACCTCCCTCCAACTATCCCGCCTACTCCATCTCAAGACAAACAATCAATATGACTCCCTCAAGAAATGTTGACCGCCGCGACTTCCTCAAGACTTCTGCCGGGGCTGCGATCTCTGCTGGCCTGTGGTCATCTGGTGCCGCTGCGGCGGAGTCGACGTCGGCGAATGAGAAACTCAACATCGCCTGCATCGGCACGGCCAATCGGGCGGCGGCGGACATCGAAGGAGTGCGAAGCGAACACATTGTCGCGCTTTGCGATGTGGACGACGTGTACCTCCAACGGCAGCTGGGGAATTTTCCGACTGCCCGCACGTACAACGACTTCCGTGACTTGATCGATCAGGAGGCAGACAAGATTGATGCCGTCACAATTGCAACTGCTGACCACACGCATGGTCCCGCGGCCATCCGTGCGATTCGCAAGGGACTGCATGTTTACGTCGAAAAGCCACTGACTCACACGATTCATGAGGCACGAGTCATTACCGAGGCCGCACGGGAGGCCGGTGTCGCGACACAGTTGGGCACGCAGGTTCACGCGAGTGACAACTATAGGCGGGTCGTGGAGATCATTCAGTCAGGAGCGATCGGCGATGTGACCGAAGCCCACGTCTGGGTCGGCAAGCACTGGGGAGGCGGTGAGCGCCCCGAAGGAGGGCAGGAGCCGCCGAAGAATCTGCACTGGGACCTGTGGATCGGCCCGGCCCCTGAGCGGCCGTTCTTCGCAGGACGTTACCACCCGGCCCAGTGGCGCCGTTGGTGGGACTTCGGCACCGGCACGCTGGGCGACATGGCCTGTCACTTCATGGACCTGCCGTTCTGGGCGCTCGACCTCAAGTATCCCACGCACTGTTCGACCGAAGGCCCCGCTGTGCATCCGGAAACATGCCCGATCGGCCTCACGGTTCATCTCGACTTCCCCCAACGAGACAGCAAACCGCCCGTCAAGCTGACCTGGTACGACGGCAACATGATCCCTCAGGAGATCCACGGTCAACGCGTCCCCAAGGATGGTGTGATGTTTGTCGGCAGCGAGGGAATGATGTTCGCCGACTACTCGAAGTACCGTCTCTTTCCGCAGGATAAGTTCCAAGGCTTCGAGCCCCCCGAGCAGACGATCCCTGCGTCAATCGGTCACCACGCCGAGTGGATCAAAGCCTGCAAAGAGGGGACGCCCACACTTTGCAACTTCGATTACTCCGGTCCACTCACCGAAGCGGTCCTCCTGGGCAACATCGCCTACCGCTGCGAACAACCCATCGAATGGGACGCCGAGAACCTCACCTGCCCCGGCTGTCCAGAGGCGGACATGTACATCCGCAAGGAGTACCGCGAAGGTTGGGAGGTGGTGTAATGTGCAGCTGTGCCTATTCATCAGGGAGAGGTGCTTCTCCCCCTGCGATGGTCATGATGGACGAGATGACCTCGGAGTTGGTGGAATCGGAAAGGAAACGTAAATGTCCATCTGCAAACACGGTCATCGACGCGCCAGCATGCATTCCGCCAAACTGACTATCAGGTCCGATTGCAGGCTTGTGTGAAACATATCCCCTCACCGTTGAAGGTCCACCGGCAAGCCAGCATCCATTGTTACTGCCGGTTTCGATGGCAAGAGCAGTGTTCGAAGTTCCATCGGTGACGTCTGTTAGTGATGTGCACTCTCTGTAGGCCCAGAGACCAGCGAGAGGCGAGGGCCGTGTAAGCATCGCTGAGGAAGCCCCTAATCCGCTTACGCCAACATAGTCAGCAAACGGATGCCCATCCACATATTGCATTGGAGTGCCATTCGGACATTCGATGATGGGCGGCGCCCAGAGTGGAATGTCGAACACTTCATACGGACCATTCCGCCACGTGTTGAGCAGCAGCGGTCGTAATTCGGGATCGTCCCATGGCTTTCCATAATCAATCACTGGAGTGTCATAGTGCCCCCAATAGTTACCTATGCAGAGATACCAACTCCAACGCTATTCCGGCGGGAGTGAGATATCTCCGACGCAGCCAAGTGGGAAGGAAGTGTAGACATCGTGATAGTTATGGAGAGACAGGGCAAGTTGCCTGAGAGTGTTTCGACATTCGACTTGGCCTGCAGGGCTTACGCATGAAAACCTG
>JAGQPX010000087.1 GCA_020426505.1 Planctomycetaceae bacterium
GTCGTCTGGCCCAAGGTCGCCAACAGCGACAACCACTCCTGGGACGTCCACACCGGCCTCTCCGACCGCATGAAGAAGCAATCGGGGCCCATGCTGGATGCAGGTCTCTCCGCCTTCCTGGCCGACCTCGATGATCGGGGTCTGCTCTCCGAGACGCTCGTGCTCGCCGTCGGCGAGTTCGGTCGTTCGCCCCAGCGAGGCGTCAGCACCTCAGGCAACGGCAACTCGGATGACGGCCGCGATCACTGGCCCTACTGCTACACGGCCCTCGTCGCCGGTGCCGGCATCAAGCGCGGCTACGTCCACGGCAAGAGCGACCAGACCGCCTCCGCCCCACTGGAAGACCCGGTCCATCCCGGCCAGTTGCTCGCGACGATCTACGAAAGCGTCGGCATCGCCCCCGACACCATCGTCCGCAACCATCTCAACCAGCCCCGAGAACTGGTGAAGGCCGAGTCGGTCTCAGCACTGTACGCCTGATGGACCGTCAACCGGGTGGCCCGTCCACCTGGACGGGTTGCGAAGCAATAAGATGTTTCACACTGGGCGACGAGTGTGGTCGAGAGCTATGCTGTTGTCTGTTCGCCAAGTGTGATTCATCCTGTGCCATCGGCACCCAGCCGTTTCCGGCTGGGCCACCTGCGATCAATTGACATCTCACTCTTCGCCGGGGAAATTAGCGTCATCCGATTCCACCACGTGATAGGAGCAGGCAGTGACGACGACGACAAAGGTCCGGTGTTCAAGTTGTGGTGCCAAGTTGCGGGTGCCCGCCACGTCTGCCAGGGTTCGCTGCCCTCAATGTCAATCAACCGTGGATGTGAAAGCGGATCGTGTTGATGACTCAGGCGAGGGCGGAGTCCCTGAACAGCCAGGCTGGATGCAGGAGCCAACAAGTCAACACCTCCCCTCAAAGTCGTCTCTCTCGTTTCCACGGCTGAGCATTGAGGGACCAGAGGTCGATCCCCACACATGCATCGAGCCGGGGACCGGCTTCGCCCTCACATTGGGTTACCTGGTTGCAGGTTTTGGCCTCTTCGTCATCGCGGCCTCGACAATGGGCTTCGGTTTGATCTTTCTGTTGATTGCTCCGCTGGTCAACTACTTCAACCGGAAAAAGGCGCTGGCATTGATCCATGGCTCAGGGATCAAAATCGGTCCGGAACAGTTCCCTGAATTGCACAAGTGTGTTGAGACCCTATGGGGACGTGTTGGTAACGGAGCCAGTCCGGAGGTCTATATCATTGAAGATTCTGTGATGAACGCTTTTGCAGTTCGTTATGGAAAGCGGAACATCGTCCTGCTGACGGACGACATGATTCATGGCTGCTTGCAGTCTCGCGATCCGCGAACTCTGGCATTTGTTGTCGGCCATGAGTTGGCACACACGGCACTCAAACATCACTCGGCGTTCCGCACCTGGATTAGTGCGTCACTCAAGAGGCTGTCACGCCTCGACGAGTACACTGCCGATCGGGTCGCAATGAAGTTGCTGGACAATCCCAAGGTTGCTGCTGAAGGAATTGTTCTGTTGACTGTCGGTCCGCATTTGCTCCCCTACATCAATTATGATGCCTTGGAGATTCAAGTGCAGGAAGTGGTCAACGATCGCAGCAGCCGCAAAGCCGAGAGACAACTCACGCATCCACTCCTGCTCCATCGACTGGATCGCGCGCTGGGGTGACTCCTGCCAGAATTTATGACTTCTCAGCCAAGTAGGGTGCGTGGGCGTTGGTGAACGGTGCGTTCGGACTGCGCGATCGACAGCGTGACACATGCGCCGATCTTGTTACCTTGTAACGCACCAGAACAGTCCACAGCCACGCACCCTACTTCTGTACGTCGGCCTGATGCGATGAAGCCTCGAAGTCAGTTCGATCAGGACGGTGGGAGCGTGTTGGCTGGGGCCATGGATCGGCAGAGCGTTCATCGGCTGGCGTCTCTACTGTCATCGTTGTCAGCCAACGATGCTGTGCGGCAACGTGAGGGGGCCGTTTATGCTTCGCGGAATGTGTTGGAGTTGTGTCCGGCGTTGGTGGATGCGTGGCGGACGGAGCGGTTGATCCGGCTGTTGGTTGGTGTGCTGGGAGCGGAGGTTGGGTTGGTGCGGGGGTTGTATTTTGACAAGCCGCCTCAGCAGACGTGGGCTCTGCCTTGGCATAAGGATCTGACAATCGCGGTGCGTGAGCCGATCGAGGTGGATGGGTACTCAAAGCCCCGGTTGCGGGCGGGGGTGTGGCATTGTGAGCCGCCGGTCGAGGTGCTGCAGGCGATGCTTACGCTGCGGATTCATCTGGATGACGTGACCGAGGAGAACGGTCCGCTGGAGGTGCTGCCGGGGTCACACAGGACGGGAAAGACGCTCAAGATCGACGACTTTCAGCCACGGTCGGTGCTGGTCAACGCGGGTGACGTGTTCGCGATGCGACCGCTGCTCGCCCATTGCAGTGGTCGTTCACGCGAGGGAACACAACGGCATCGACGGGTCCTGCATCTGGAGTTCGCGGGCATGCCCACACTCCCCGGCGGTCACGATTGGCATACGTTTCATTCGGTGATGTGATCACCAATCCCAAGCCGTCGGCTCTGCCGTCGAACGAATGTCTCTGTTGTAATCGATCAGATGAGTCGGTGAACCAAACCAGCGCCGCACGACGGCGGAGCCGTCGGCTTGGGAGGTCAATGACGTCCATCGTCGATGATCGTTTCGCACTCCGGCAGGCTCGCCAAGAACGTGCGGCCGTAGGGTTTGGTGAGGATGCGGGGATCGAGGATGACGACTTGGCCGGTGTCACTCTTCGAGCGGATGAGACGGCCGAAGCCCTGGCGGAGTTTGATGACTGCTTCGGGGACCTGATACTCCATGAACGGATTGCCTCCGTTCTCGCGGATGCGTTCGACGCGGGCTTGCAGGAGCGGGTGATCGGGCACGCTGAACGGCAGGCGGGTGATGATCACGTTTTGCAGGGCCTCGCCCGGTACGTCGACTCCCTGCCAGAAGCTTTCGGTGCCGAACAACACGGCTCGATCTTCCTGTTTGAATTTGTCGAGTAGAGCCGTTCTGTGCGTGCCGCCTCCCTGACAGAGCAGCAGCAGATTCTGTGACGAACACCACGCGGTCAGCTTGTTCGCACACGCTTGCAGCATGTGGTAACTCGTGAACAACACAAACGCCCTGCCGTCCGTTTCGAGGATGTGCCGTTTGATCCGTTCGATCGCGGCTTGCTCGAACGCACGGGCCTGAGATGACGGATCGGGCATGCCGTCAGCGAGGATGAGTTTGGCTTGTGTGCGATAATCGAACGGGCTGCCGAGCTTGATCTCTTCGCTCTTCGTGAGCCCGATGCGACTGCGGAAGTAGCTGAAGTCACTCTCGCCGACGGAGAGCGTCGCACTCGTGAGCACGACCGTGTTGATCTGGTTGAACAGTTCGTCCCGCAGGACCGGGCCGACGTCGATGGGGGCCGAGACCAGTTTGATGTTCTGCCGTTGCCGTCCGAATTGCTCGGCCCAGTAGACCGCATCGTCCTGTCGCTGTTTGAGCCATGTGTCGAGGGCGAGTGACAGGCCGACGAGCCGGTCGGCGGAGGAGGTCAGTTCGATCTTCTGTGCTTCGTCCTCCAGTCGCTCAGCGTACGTGTTCATCTGGACGGCGAGGTGCCGCAGGTCGTCCATGAGGGGCGTATCGATGGCGATTGGCTGACGGACGCGACCGTTACCGCGTTGCTCGCCCAGCCAGTGTGAGATGTGACTGAAGAAGTCATCACTGACAAACCGCAACCGATGCACGAGCTGTTGCTCGGCCGTCATGTTGTGATGCAGCAGCAGTCCTTTCTGCGTGCGGTCGTTGTACAGCCGGTTGAAGAGATACGTCAGCTGGCCATTGGTGACGGAGAGCCCCAGATGATCTCCGGCGACCGCCTCGATGGTGTGTGCTTCGTCGAGGATCGCGACGTCGTAATCGGGGAGCACGCTCGCTCCCTCACGGCGTAGTGCGAGGTCCGAGAAGAACAACGCATGGTTCACCACAAGGATGTCCGCATTCCACGCGCGGCGGCGGGCCGCATAGTAGTGACACTTGTCGTAGGTGGGACATTTGCGGCCCAGGCAGTTACCGTGCTCGCTCTTCACTTCGTCCCAGACAGAGCCGATGGGGCGGAAGCCGAGGTCGGTCAGGCTGCCGTCGTGAGTGTCGCCTGCCCACTGACGCACGCGGCTGATTTGTTGGACTTCGTCCTGCTCACCAAACAGCGTGGATGACTTCTCAGCTGCCCCCTTGAGTCGCCTGAGGCTGATGTAGTTGGAGCGACCTTTGACCAGCACCGACGAGCACTCGATCGGCAGGACCGCGTTGAGAAACGGCAGGTCCTTGTGGATCAACTGCTCCTGCAAGCTGATGGTGTGCGTGCTGATGACGATCCGCTGGCGGTCTTTCTCCTGTTTCTGTCGAGAGGCAGCGGCGAGCATGACCGGCACGAGGTAGGCAAAGCTCTTGCCGACTCCCGTGCCTGCTTCTGCGATGAGGTGCGACTTGGAGGCGATCGCCTCGGCGACCGCTTCCGCCATCTCGACCTGCTCGCCCCGATGCTCGTACGTCGTCAGCCGCCGGGCGATGTGGCCGTCTTCGCCGAGGATGCTGGACGGGGTGAGTGTCTGGGTCGTCACGAAGGATGTCCGCGATGCAGTCCGTTGGCGCGAGTGAGAGTGAACGATCGGACATCATAGAGAAGTTGATGGAGTCCTGCATGCGGGGTTGCGCCTTGCTTCGGAAAACGCGGGTTGCTGATGGATTGTCAGCCCTGAATCGGGATTTGACCTTTGCCAAGTGTGACGTAGCGTTCAGGGAACGTTGTCGTTGCGCGCAGGCTGCGCGGGTGACTGATGACGGTTCTGACGGTTGTGACGCGGGAGATGCAGGTTCCGGGTCCGATCACATCCTCCTCTCCTCAGGTTCCATCAATCCAATGTCTGACTCATCAGGCAAAATGACCCCCGCAGAATTGCTTGCGGAGCTGACCTCGCAGAACGACGGGAATGCCTACACGGCAGAGGTCGCTGAGGCGATGCCCGATGCGTTCTCAGGCAAGACAAAAACGCCCGACCGGGACAACGAGCCGCAGTTCGAGATCCCCGATCTGGAGGAACTGCAATCGCTCGACAGGAAACGTCATCGCGACGCAGACGATTCCGAACAAGCTGATAGCGATATCGACTCAGGAAACGATCCGGAGTATGTCAAATCCGGTCGGGGAGGCATCGCCCAGAAACGGATGCATACGGTTCCCGACGCGGCTCAAGGGAACTCGCAGCTTTCCGAATTGTTTGAGCGTGTCAGCAATCTTCTCGGAGGTTCCGGAGTTGGTGACGGCGAATTCTGTCCCCGTGCACCTGAGTCGCTCGCAGATGCAAGACTGACCGCAGAAGACGTTGAACGACTGGCGCTGAAGTATCTGCTGCAGAAGGGCTCCGCGTCCGGTCGCGAAATCTGCTCGCAGCTCAAGCTGCCATACGCGATCGTCGAACCATTGATGCGACTTTGGAAAAAGGACCAATTGGTCGCCTTCAAGGGGGCAGCCGAAGTCGGAGACTACTACTTCGTGCTGACCGATCCGGGTCGCGATCGCGCCAAGCGATATCAGGAAGAGTGCACCTACTGCGGAGCCGCCCCGGTCAGTCTGGAAGACTATCTCAAAGCGATGGAGGCCCAGAGTATCGCTAAGCAGGAAGCGACGGAGGAAGACCTCAAGCGGGCCTTCTCCGATCTGCTCATCAGTGAGAAGATGCTGGAGACACTGGGACCTGCGGTCAACTCGGGGCGGGGGATGTTCCTGTTCGGCGAGCCGGGCAACGGCAAAACCAGTATCGCTGAACGGGTCACGACGAGTTTCGGCTCGACGATCTGGATTCCACGCACGCTGGGCGTCGACGGTGACATCATCCGCCTGTTCGACCCGGGTGTGCATGAAGTCGTCGAATTGGAAGGCGAAGAAAGCAACCTGTTCGACCTGTCCGGTGTCGACCAGCGCTGGGTCCGAATTGTGCGCCCGACCGTTGTCGCCGGTGGTGAATTGACGATGGAGGAACTGGAGGTCTGCCAGAATCAGACGACCAAAATCTGCGAAGCGCCGCTGCAACTCAAGTCGAACTGCGGCACGCTCGTGATCGACGACTTCGGCCGTCAGACGATGCCGGTCGAGGTGCTGCTGAATCGCTGGATCGTGCCTCTCGAAAAACGGTACGACTTCCTCAACCTGCCGAGCGGCAAGAAGCTGCAAGTGCCGTTCGATCAGTTGATCATCTTCTCGACCAACCTCGAACCTCGAGACCTCGTCGACGGAGCGTTCCTGCGTCGAATTCCGTACAAGATCGAAGTCCCCGATCCGAGCGAAGAGCATTTCCGTAAACTGTTCGAGATCATGGCTCCTCACATGGGTATGGTCTATGAGCCGGACGTCGTGGACTACCTGATCGAGACACACTACAAGCCGGTGAATCGCCCGTACCGGGCGTGTCAGCCGCGTGACTTGTTGCTTCAAGTTCGGAACAAGTGCATCTATCAAAAGATGCCGAAGAAGATGACCAAGGAAGGTTTTGATTTCGCTGTCCACATTTACTTCTCCGTGATGTGAGTCGGCACGCAAGTTGCGTCGAGTCGTCAAAGTTTTTCGGTCTTGCCTCAGTCGTGTGATCGATCGCCGGTTCTACGGTTGAGGTCAATTCTACCGGTCAGGGACTGGACAGGCGGAACGTCACGTCGATACAGGGAAGGATGCAGAACGGCAAATCGGGGTCCGATCTGCCGTTGGGTGAGCCTCCGTGTTCGCAACAATCAATCCGTGGCAGACCGGCATGGCTGCCACAACAGTGGTTGAACCGGACCGGAGGTCGGCTCGCAACGGCCAAAATTCAACGAGTTTGTGACCATTCCAGTGTGTGCCCGGGGGGATCGACATTCGATATTGCGAACGATCGATCGGCCTGTCATCCATTCGAGCCTCTTGGCACGATGACAATCCACATGAGTCATTCTGACAAACTCCGTCGTCTGCTGTTGCTGATGGTGACACTTCTGTCGCCCGCGGTCGTCGTCCAGGGACAGACGATCACGACGCACTATTCCCGACAGCCGATGCTCAGGATCCCGGATGTCGGTGAGGTTCCGTCGGAGCACGAAGTCCATCAGGGACAACGGCCGCTGCAATCGTTTCCGAGCGATGGTCAGGCTCTGCACGGCCTCACGTCACCGCCTGTGGCGACCGTTCCGCAACCCTGCTACTGGATCGCGAGCAGTCGAGGATTGCCTCAGAATCCGGCCCAGAGCACATGCCGTCGCCTGGAGTACTTTCACCGTCTATCTGACGGTCGCCTGGAGAGGACGACCCTTCCCGCTATGGCCAGTCAGATGATCCCCGGCGTGCCGGTCTGCATCTTCATTCATGGTGCGTACGTGAGTGCGGAATCTCATCGCAGCGAGTCCGCCTACACCTACAACTGGATTCGACAGGCTGCGCCACAGTTGCCGATCCAGGTCATCTTCTATACTTGGCCGAGTGACACGGATGTGAAGTTGCTCACGCCACTCCTGGTCAATCAGCGCGGACGCTGGGCCGGCAACAATGCCTTCTATCTGGCGGACCTCATCGGACAGTTGCCTGCCGAGTGTCCGGTCTGTCTGGTCGGACATAGTCATGGAGCGCGGACGGCTGCCGCTACGATGCATCTCCTGGCCGGCGGCGAAGTGAGTGGGTACACGTATCCCTACAACACGGGGGCCGGTCGTCGCTACCGAGCTGTCCTCGCCGCTGCTGCCTTTGATCGTCACTGGTTGAACCCCGGTCAGAAGTACGGCCGCGCACTGTCGCTCGTCGAAGGCGTCGTCAACCTGCAGAACCGGGGTGACTGGGCACTCAGCCTCTATCCGCTGCGTCGGCCGTTGTCACGCAGAGCGATCGGCGCCACCGGTTTCACTCGCTGGGACCGGACTCGTTTAGGACCCCAAAACTGCAAGGCGATCGACCTCGACGTGACCTATTTCGTCGGCCTCGGTCACACGTGGCCGCACTACTATCAGGAACCGACAATCGCGCACGCAATTGTGCCGTACACGTTCTTCGTCGATTGACCTGCCCTGCCTCATTCGCCGTCACGAAAGCGGAATGGTTCACCCGCCACTTCGTAACCCGGACGCAGCCCCACGTTGATCAGGAGGCCGAGTCCGATGCACATGGTGACAAGACTCGATCCGCCGTAACTCACGAGCGGCAGCGTGAGACCCGTGATGGGCATCAGGCCGACCGTCATCCCCGTGTTGATGATGAGTTGTGAGGCAAACAGCGTCACGATGCCGACCGCGAGCAGTCGTCCGAACGGCTCCTGAGTCCCCGCTGCGATCATCAACCCACGGGCAAACAGCATCAGAAATACCAGCAGCACACCCATCGTTCCCGGCAGCCCCCAGCGTTCGCCGATCAGGCAAAAGATGAAGTCCGTCTGAGCAGCCGGCAGGTGATAGGCCAGTGGATCATCGATGGGCATCCCGGTGATGTCACTCCCCCATGTGCCACCGAGAGCCAGCACCTGTTTCGATTGGTGCAGGTGATACCCGTCTCCTCGCGGCGCAGGTCCACCGTCCTGTTGATTGAACAGGGTCGTCACCCGCGACTTCTGCTCAGCGCTCATCTGCGTCCACAGCACGGGTATGGCGATCATGCCCAGCAGAGCGACCGCGACCAGATGCTTCACCCGCGCCCCGGCTGCAAACAGCATCCCGTACAACACCGGGAAGAACAACAGCGACGTCCCCAGGTCCGGCTCACGGAGGATGAGCAACACGGGCACGAGAGTCAGTGCAAAGGGCACGACAAGCCCCGTCAGTCGTCGGTAGTTTCGGCGATACATCAGGTAATGGCTCAGTGCCATGATGTACGTCAGCTTGGCGAGTTCGGACGGCTGCATGTCCGCGATGCCCAGAGGAATCCAGCGATGGGCACCGTTCTTCGCCGGGAAGAAATAGACCAGGCCCAACAGGACCAGCGTCGAGAGGAACAGTGGATAACTCCACGGCTTCCACACGCGATACGGCACCCAAGCCGCAGCGAACATCGCCGGGATCGCGATGAAGATCCACATCAACTGTCTCGAATGCAGTGACCCGGCACGGATCAATTCGTCGCCGCGCGCAATGCCCGCCAAACCGGCCATCATGAGCAACCCCGCACTCACCACAACCATCCATGGAATCCGACGCAACGACTGACTCGCAATCATCCCTTCTCCCAAGCCGACGGCTCGGCCGTCGATCAATTCTCAAAGCACCTACTAATGTCCTCGCAGGAATCGATGATCAAGTGTGCCCACTCGCCGCGCCCGCCAGGAAGCGGATCAACGCTTCATCCGTTTCTGCTTCCTGACGGGCGCGGCTGGTAAGCGTCTAGGCACTTTCGGTTCTGACAGGACGCTCGCGGTGTCCGGACGCGTCGCGGGTTGTACCCCAATCGCGAATTTCGGGGAACAGCGATCTCGCCTAACCCTCCTGACCTGCACAACCTTCACAGCTTGAAGAACCGGGGAGAACGGCTCATTCCGTGGGATCGACAGCATGGCGACGTCCAGAGTTACAATGGCTGACGACCTCCCAGCATCGTTCCACATGCGTCCTATCCTTCAATTGGACCGTCAGTTTGGAGCGACGGCTCATCGACCGACTTCGATCCTTCGCAGCCCCTTGCACGATCATGAGCACTGCTCTGACCCCGCCGGACAGCCAAGCACCCTCGGACGTTGAGTCTGCGGAGGGGGCTGACGCAACCGCGACCGAACAGGGTCCGGACCTCAACGTGCTCGAAGATCGCGTGCCCGAATGGTTGCAGGGCTCACGCGTCCTCGCCATGTGGACGGCCATCATCGGACTGCTCTATCTCGTGCTGAGCTACCAACCGCTGTGGCACACCGACATCTGGGGGCACCTCTCTTACGGTCGCTGGATTTGGGAACATGGACGGCTTCCCGATGTGGAACCACTCATGCCTCTCTCGATCGGCATCACGTATGTCGACACGGCATGGCTCAGCCAGTTGATCGGATACGGCCTCTGTCGACAGTTCGGCGTCGCGGCACTCCAGATGCTGTACGCCGCGTCGATCACTTTCACCTGTGTGTTGTTGCTGAGTGGCGTTCTTCGCAAGTCGCAACGTTGGATTGGTGCCGGAGTGATCGCACTGCTGACGTTCGCGATCGTCGATTACCAGCAACTCCTGATCGTGCGACCGCAGTTGTTCGGACTGGTCGCCTTTGTTGGCCTGTTCACACTGCTGACAACATCTCGCTGGCGAACCGCGTGGTGGTTCGTTGTGCCTGCGATCTTTGTGCTCTGGGCGAATCTGCATGGATCCTTCATCGTTGGACTCGGACTGCTGGCAGTCATGTGCGCCGGACACGCGATCGATGTGTTCCTGCGAACTCGCAACTGGAAAGCGATCACCGCCAGTCGAACCGTACGGCGTCTGTTCGTGCTGACGGAAGTCTCCGCAGTTGCAGTCCTGTTGAACCCGTACGGCATCGGCCTCTACGGCGAAGTCTTCGCAGTTGCCGGCAACGCGAACGTTCACGATTTGATCGAATGGGACCCGTTGACGCTTCGCATGTCACAAGGCAAGGCAGCCGCGTTGTGTGCGTTGGCAGTGATGTTCGTTTACCGACTCAGCCCGCGACGTGTGCGGTCAAATGAAGTCCTGCTTCTCGTCGGACTCGGAGTGGCCGCGATGTGGTCCTCACGCATGATCCTCTGGTGGGCACCGGTCGCTGCGTACTTCCTCGCCATTCACTCGGCTGCCACTTTCCGCCGCAAACCAGAGACAGCACCCGAACCATCACCCCGCAGCGGCAAGTGGTCCGTGGTGACGATCGGACTGGCGTGGATCTTCTTTGCCTACACCCCCTTCGGCCTGACCCTTCTGCACGGTCAACCGAAGTCTCCCGAAGAGCGAGCACGCAAGTTTGCGAAGAGTACCTCAATGCAGACGCCGATCGCCCTGACCGGTTATCTGCATCGGCATCCGCCACAGGGCCTCGTCCTCAACACCTACGAATGGGGTGACTATCTGCTCTGGGCCGGCCCAAAAGACATGCAAGTGTTCGTGAACTCACACGCTCACCTCGTCCCGGAGGAAGTGTGGCAGGACTATCTTGCGATGGTCCGCCTCTCCGGCGACTGGGAGGACAAACTCGACCGCTACGGCGTGAATGCCATCGTCCTCGAAAAGTCGGACCGTGAAGCTCTCGTCAAAGCGCTGAGAGAACAGGAAGAGACATGGCAAGTCGGTTACGAAGACAACCTGTCCATCGCCTTCACCCGTAAGACACCGATCTGAATCACATGCGACACTTTCCCTGGAAGACGTTTCTGGCGATTCAAGCGGTCGTCCTCGCAGCGTTCGGGGTGGCGTACGCGGTCAGCACACCCGTGGCGCAAGACCTTGTTGAGCAGGAGTTGCTCGGTCGTGAACCCTTCGTTCCGGTAGCGATCCCGCGTTCGGAACCGTTGGTTGTGGAGCCGCTGTATGACCGGCCGGATCTCGTGAGTGACGAAGAGCTGGCAGCCGTGCTCGATCGTGTTCTGCCTCGGTTCCACCACAAACGGACCAAGCCCAACTTTGTCGAACATGCTGTCCGCATCTGGGGCGTCAACGCGGAGTTCGACGATCCGCAGGCGATGTCCGGACAGGACATGCAGGGATTCCTCACCGATCATGCCCGGTACGCAGCATCGTGGGGAGACGAGACAGAATCGCTGGTCGTCGATCGACCCGAAGGCTTGGCCATCCGCTGGGGTCGTGAGACGGGGGCATCGGTCCATCACGATCACTGGCTCGCCAGCCTGACCGAAGGGGGCGTCACGATCGATACACCCGTGTACGGACCGGCTCGCCGGGGCATGGTGATAGGCGACGTCATCCAAGAATCACTTAGCGACTTCCGTCTCGATGAGCGTGAAACCGAATGGACCGCGATGGCGTTTGGACTCTGGCTGCCGCCGACTCGTGAATGGGTTGGCTCAGGTGGTCGACAATACTCATTCGACCTGCTGGTCCGTCGCCTCATGCGGGGACAGAAGGAACTGGGAGTGTGCAGTGGCACGCACCGCGTCTACTCGCTGATGTTACTCATTCGTCTGGATGACGAGTTCGACATCCTCTCTGACGGCGTTCGGGCAACGGCTTATTCACATCTGGAAAACGTCCGCGATCGGATCATCGCCGCCCAATGGGACGATGGCCGCTGGCCCTCCAACTGGCCGAACGGTGCTGACGCGGCTGCGAATCACATCGACGAAGAACTGTACAAACAGGTAATCGCCACGGGTCATCATCTCGAATGGCTGGCCATCGCTCCGCCCGAGTTGCATCCACCGGATGAGCAGATTCGCAAAGCGGCCCGGTGGGTCATCGACACGACAACCAGTCAAACCGCCAACGACATCCTGCCGCGATACACGTTCTACAGTCACGTCGGCAACGCCCTGGCCCTGTGGCGAAAGACGCACCCGACGCTTTTCTGGCGCACGTGGCGAGCGTCTCATCCGTACGCGGCGACGCCCAAGAACACGGTCGACTGGGAAACCGAATCGACGGACGAAGACGACACGTCATCATCACACTGAGGCCTCAGTTAACGCACCCTAAAGTCAGAATGTCTGATGCGAACGGTTTCCCAAGCCGACGGCTTTGCCGTCGATCGTTGTTGGGCTAGAGGGTTACTCGACTGTAAAACGTCAAATGCGAGCCAATCGTGTCTGCACGACGGCGGAGCCGTCGGCTTGGGATTCGTATGATCTCATTGAAGATGCTGTTGCCAATCGGCTAACTGCTGTGCGACGGGGCCACGTCCGCCGGATCCGTAACTTTGCAGGGCATCGACGACGTTCGCGGTGCCGAGGATGTCATACACGGATTCGCCGACCGCGTCACAAGCGTCGCGCAAGTCGTCGAGCGGCAAGTCTGCGAGATGGCAGCCGCGTGACTCGGCGAGGGCGACGAGCTTACCGACGGTTTCGTGTCCGGTCCGCATGGGGACGCCGCGTGTGATCAGGTATTCCATCAGCGTTGTTGCGTCGAGGAAGCCCTCCTCGATGCGGGCGTTGATCTTGTCCCGATTGAGCGTTGCGTTGGCCACGATCGCGGGCACAAGTTCGAGACAGGCGGTCACCGTGTCGAGTGCGTCGAACAGTGCCAGCTTGTCCTCCTGCAGGTCGCGGTTGTAGGCGAGCGGGAGGCCCTTCACCAACACAAGCAACTGCGGCACGGCTGCCATCACGCGGGCACTTTTGCCTCGGATGAGTTCCAGAACATCCGGGTTCTTCTTCTGTGGCATGATCGAAGAGCCGGTTGTGAAGGCATCCGGCAGCGTGAGGAACCCGAATTCGGTCGTGTTCCACAGAATCCACTCCTCGGCCCAAGTGCTGAGGTGGGCTGCGATCAGCGACAGAGCGGACGCCGTCTCGATGAGGTAGTCACGATCGCTCGACACATCAAGACTGTTGGCAGCGACCGACTCGAAGCCGAGTGCCTTCGCCGTGTGCTCACGATCGATGGGAAGTGATGTCCCCGCCAGTGCTGCACAACCGAGCGGCGAGACGTTGACGCGTTTGCGGGCATCGGCCAGTCGATCGCGATCACGTTGATACTTCTCACAGTAAGCGAGCCAGTAGTGCGTGGCCATCACGGGTTGGGCGCGTTGCAGATGCGTATAGCCCGGCAGAACGATGTCCGCATCAGACTCGCCGCGACCGACGAATGCCCGCTGCACGTCAGCGAGCAATACGTCCAGATGATCGATGGCGTCGCGGACGTACAGCCGCAGGTCGGTTGACACCTGATCGTTCCTACTGCGAGCGGTGTGCAGCTTGCGGCCAACGTCACCAATCTTCTCGATCAGCCTGCTCTCGATGTGCATGTGGATGTCTTCGAGGTCGGTCCGGAACGCAAGTTCGCCCCGCTCGATCTCACCGCGGATGTCATCCAGTGTCGTGCAGATGAGTTCGGCTTCGTCCTCGGTCAACAGGCCGACTGACGCCAGCATCCGGGCGTGCGCCTGCGACCCGCGCACGTCGACATCCGCCAGACGGGCGTCGAAGCTGATCGATTCGGTGAAAGCTTCGACACGGGCATCGGTCGATTCGGCGAACCGTCCGCCCCAGGCTTTTGCGGACATCGGTGAGTTTCTCCTGCGTAAGTCAACAAGACCGGGCCATGTCGCGGCCGGTCAACGTGTGTGAATGGTCGTTGCAATCAGACTGTAAGACTGACAAGGCAGGCGGGTCAACGTTCGCCCCGTTGAATGCAGGATTGCAATTTGACTTTGGTCTGACGCGATTCCTAGGCTCGAAAGAGTGAAGTTTTTCGCGAATGCCCTGCCCCATCGGAAGGCCCCAACCATGTCTCAGAATGAACCCACTGCTGTTCGTCGTCCGCTGCTCCGGCGGGCGTTCCTGTTCGCACTGATTCCTGCCGTTATTCTGGCAGGACAGATCGCCAAATCCGAAGTCGTGCGTGTGCCGACTGGCGATGGCGACCAATGGACCATCACCATCACACCGGCTGACCGGATCGTCGCGGCTCTCGATGAACCGAACGCACCTTTGCCGGAAGGTGAGACAATAGTGCCTGAGTCGCCGACTGCGGAGCCAACGGAGTCGCTCCCGGCTGCGGATCTTGAGTCACTCCCGATGCCGCCCGCTCCTGTCCCGCAATCGGTCCCGGTGCCCGAATCGACTCCCGCTACCATCCAACCTCAGTACTCCGAGACCGACGACATGGGGATCGCCATCGTGCCGAACTACCGCCAGCCCACGCGAGCCAGTGAGTATCGGCATCTGTACGATTCGATTCCCTTCAGCCGTGCTGAGTATCTTGCCAACCCGTCGTACCGACATGATTCGACAATGGAGCTGATGACGGGCGTCCCACGTCAGTCGGCTTTGAGTCGTGGTTACACGCCGCGACTTGCCGGCGAGACACCGCGATCGCCGCTGTTCCTCTACAACCGCTACGGCGGCATCGGTCCTTACTACGGATCGGGAGGCGTCAGCTCACATCACGTCGGCTACGGTTTCGACTTCCGCTACTCGCCACAGTACGCTCCGGCGTTCCGATACTTCCTGCCGCTCGAAGACCTCTATTGAGATGTGACTGCGGTTGACCGATTGAGTCAGATTGCGGGTCGACGCAAAAGGTCAGCACCCCGGTTGCCGAGTTCAGCCGGGGTGCGTTGCTTTGAGCCGGTTTCAAAATGGTTCTTCGGAGGGGTGGCAGGGTCAGAAGCAAAGCGAATGGCCCTGCGATCGCTGGACCGGGCCTTGCCGTTGGTCAAACTCGGCCATCCTGATCACCGCATTTGAAACTCCCTGTTTCCATCTACTTGCGGATGGCGTATAGAGCATCGTACGTCCGCATGTAGAGAGTGCCGTTCGAGATGACAGGCGTGGACGTCATGGTTTCGCCCAGGTCATTCTCGGCGACGATCTCCAGTTTCGGACCGGTCTTGAAGACGGTTGTGTGTCCATCGCGAGCCGTGCTGTAGATGTGGCCGTCACAGTAGACCGGCGAGGACCGGTGCTGCTCACGTCGAGTGTTTTCGTAGTAGAATTCGTCGCCCGTTTTGAGGTCGACGCAGAACACCTGCCCACTCTTGCGGACGAAGTACACCAGCCCGTCGACGACGAGCGGACAACAAACGTCGGGCGTTTTATCATTCACCCAGCGGATTTGATCGGACGGCTTCTCGATGCGGCCCTTCAGCGAGTCATCGACTTTGACGGCAACTGACGGTCCTCGCTTCGCGGTGGCGATGATGATCGTGCCGTCGACAGCGGTTGGCGAGGTGACGAAGCGGAACGTCTGATCGAACTGCCCGGGGTTGAACGATGAGGGTCCGTTGAGACCGCCGATCCGCCAGACCTCATGGCCGTCCGACAGGTCATGGCCGATCGTGCTGTCGGCCCCGTGCGTGACAAGCCAGTGATGCTTTCCATCGTTATACATGATGGGTGACGCATAGGATTGCTTGGTCTCACCCATTTCCAGAGAAATCGCACCCGGCTCCGGCGCGCGGTCGACGGCCCAGACGTCTTCGCCGGTCGACTTCTTGAGTTTGATGACCTTCTGCACGAGGTACTCGCCGCCCCACTTGCCGTGGAGCAATTGCAGGTAGAGGTGGTCCCCATCGAGCACTGGTGTGGAGGACATGCCGAACTGAATGTCGAACTCGCCGTAGCGGTCCTGCACGTTGAATTTCCAGACTTCGTTCCCCTCGAAGTCATAGCAGCCGAGGATGCCCGTGCCGAAGAACGTCCAGACGTGCTCGCCGTCCGTGACGGGGGTGGGTGATGCGGAGTTGCCCTCGGTCGTGCGGGCGTTCAGGTTGCCGGAGCCGACTTTTTTCTGCCAGAGTTGCTTGCCGTCGGTCGATGCACACACGAGGACAAGGTCAGCCCCTTCGTCGCTCCCGACAGTGGACGTCACGAAGATGCGGTCACCCCAAACGATTGGTGTCGCTCCCGCCGGACCGGGCAGCGGCAACCGCCATGCGACGTTTTTCTCATTGCTCCACTCCGTCGCGATCCCCGTCTCGCCCGACAGTCCGTTCCCGGTCGGCCCACGCCACTGCGGCCAGTTCTCCGCAAGGCTTGAAGTCGAGGCAATAGCAGTCAGTGCCAGTGACAGACAACTCGTCAGAACGGTCGAACGCATGGGTGGGAATTCTCCGGGTGGGCGGTGTCTCATGGGGTCATTAGTCTCGCACCTTGCAGACCCATCGTCAACAAACGACGATCACCGATTGAAACGGCAACACGTGATCCGCGATCGTTCGCCTATCGGTCTCAGGAGACATCGACTATGAAAATGTTCATCGCCGGCCAGTGGACAGGTGCGTCTGAGTCCATTGACGTCCTCAACCCGTATGACCAGTCGGTGATCGACACCGTGCCGAGGGGAACCGAATCGGACGTCGATCGGGCGCTGGGCACGCTCGTCGAAGGAGCCAAGGTGATGCGGGCCATGTCGGCCTACGAGCGGAGTCTGATCCTCGAACGGACTGCCCGAATGCTCCACGAGCGAGTCGACGAGTTTGCACGAGTCATCTCGCAGGAGGAAGGCAAGGTCCTTGCGGAGTCTCGTGTCGAAGCCAAGCGAGCAGCAGAGGTCATCGCCATCTCCGCTGAGGAGGCGCGGCGACTCACGGGCGAGATGATCCCGCTCGACGGCAGCGAGAACGGTCAAGGGAAGCTCGGCTTCACACTGCGGGTGCCGTGCGGCGTGGTTGCAGCGATTACGCCCTTCAATTTTCCGCTGAATCTGGTCACGCACAAAGTCGGCCCCGCGATTGCCGGCGGGAACAGCGTGATCGTCAAGCCGGCGTCAGACACGCCTCTGTCGGCTCTCAAACTGACGGAGGTCATGCTCGAATCCGGACTGCCCGAGTCAGCCATCGCGTGCATCACTGGCTCAGGCAGCACGCTCGGCAAGGCCATTTGCAGTGACGACCGTGTCCGCAAGATCAGCTTCACCGGCAGTTACGAGGTCGGCGACGCCATCTGTAAAGCAGCCGGCATGAAGAAGGTCACGATGGAACTGGGGAGCAACAGCCCAGTGATCATCATGGACGATGCCGACCTCGACAAGGCGGCGGACGCGATCTCGAAGGCAGGATACGCGAACGCCGGGCAGGTCTGCATCTCAGCCCAACGCATTCTCACCGACCGCAAGATTGGAGCCGACTTCATCGATGCACTCAAGCCGAAGGTCGAGGCGATCTCACTTGGCGATCAGTTGAACGAATCAACAACCGTCGGCCCGATGGTGCGTGAGGACGACGCTGTTCGCGTGGGCGAGTGGATCAATGAAGCGGTGAGTGCCGGTGCCCAACTCGTCACCGGCGGCACACGTGAAGGCACCCGCTATCAACCAACGATCCTCGACGAGGTCGACCCCAACATGCGGGTCAGCAAGGACGAGTTGTTCGGTCCGGCTGTTGCCATCTCACGCTTTGACGACATCGACGAGGCGATTGCGATGGCCAACAACACGACCTTCGGTCTCGCAGCGGGCATCTTCACACAGGAAATCGACCGGGCGATGAAGTTCGCCCAACAGGTCGACGCGGGCAACCTCAACATCAACTGGGCCTCCCAATGGCGAGCCGACGC
>JAGQPX010000088.1 GCA_020426505.1 Planctomycetaceae bacterium
CCACAGGCGAAGCAGCGGTGCCGAAATCGAAGGTCGAAGGAACTGTTGAATCTGCAATGATTACTGTGTGATCTTCGACTTCACCATCGGATGCGGCTCCCTGGTCGCCGAGCGAGCCAGCCGTGCTGACGCGGAACCTCGCGTAGGTTTTGCCGTTGAGGACGTTGGTGCCGGTGTCTTGTGGGATCATGAAGTTCAGCGTCTGAACACCTGCAACTGTTCCCAAGCTGAAGTTGGAGAAAATCTGCTCGCCGGGATCTTTCCAGTCTCCGTCCTGATTGAAGTCGATCCAGGCATCGAGCCGATTGGAGGATCCGTCAGGATTCTGGAGATTGACGTCAACAATACCAACCGAGGGCCCAGTGGCTGATGCAACGAGATTCGCTGTGAAGACAATGCCGTCCTCGTCGTCGGGGCTGCCATCCAAGTCGTCGGCATTGGCGTTGTCGGAGTGAACGCCGTCGGGCTCGATATCACGCTCGGGACCCAGAGTCGGTCCGGCGGGTGTATGTCGAGCACCGTCTTCCGCGAGGGTGACCGGATAGCTGGCAGCGAATCCTGATTGAGCCGCACTTGGTGCATCGCCGTAGTCATCGGTGATGACAAGCCGATTGCCGAAGTTCACACCTGTCACAGTTTCGCCGGTGTGGACGGTGATGAGATGAGTCAGAGCGTCCGCTTCGATCGACACGACTGGTGGATCAGTTGGTGGGTTGATGATGGGATCGCTTTGGGGACTTTGATAGACATCCGCAGACCCGTAGTGAACGAGATAGCCCAAGTCATCCAATGAACCGACAGTCACCAAGCTGAGTTCATCGCTGGCACCGTTTAGGAAACCAGTCATGATTTCAGTTTGAAAGACCGACTCACGCCAGTGTGAATCCCGTGTGCCCGCACCACCCGTGTTTGCGACCGGAACCGATGGCTCGGCAGGTGTATTATCAAAGATGGCATTATACCACGCGGTGGCTTCCGTCCCGGTGAATTGTGGATCGGCGGTGCCGGCGCCGGTTAGCAAAGCAAAGTCATCCCAGAGGGTACCGATGCCGAGGACATGGCCCATCTCGTGGAGAATGGTGTTGAACAATTCTCCGGCAATTTCGAGAGCAGCAATGTCAGCAGTGTCGAACTCCATGAAGCCTCGTGTTGGTAGCAGGCTTCCCGACCTGAATGACGTTGGGGCGGCCCGCCCGAGAGTTCCACTGACGCCGTCGATGGGAACGGCATAGGCGTCAATCACCAAGTCATCGACATAGACTCCCGCCACAAATTCGTCGACTAGATCGCCAGTAATCACCTCGGCCCAACGATCAGCCGCCTGGGTGAAGATCGCCTGCTGGCTGGGTGTCATGCCGTTGTCACGGAAGTTGACGTCGATTTGATAATCAGTATCAAGGCCTCCGGCAACGCCCGGAGAAGGTTGCTCCCAACCAGCTTGAATCTCCTCCCGGACCACATACGTGCCGGGTAAGACGTTTGTGATCGACCAGGCTCCATTCGCATCCGTTGTATCGAATGGCTCATTGCCGTCGCGGATTCCGTCGTCATTGAGATCGAGCCAGATGATCCAGTTCTCGAGGAATCCTTCGCTGCCGTTGATTGTCCCGTCGCCGTCAATGTCGTTCCACTTCACGCCGCTGATGGTCTGGTTCGCCGGATCGACGACTCCGAGCGTTTTTGTGGTCGTATTGTTTGTTTCGTCGTTTTCAGTGATCGCATTGGTGGTATCGATTGAGAGTTCGACGTCGTGCAAACCAACGCTCAATTGTCCGAGGTTGATGTCGACGGTGGGGAATCCCTGATTCACACCGACAGGTGTCGTGCGGGTGATCGTTTGTACGAGATTGCCATCCAGTCGGACTTCGGAGGTAAATGTCCCGGATGTGGAAACATCGCCGAAGTTCCCGATGCCAACATCGACATAAACGGTGTCAGAAGTTTGGATGTCCGCTGCGTCTGTGTTGGTTCCGGTCTGTGTCGAGATGACAATCGTGCCGTCCCAGCCACCGAAGAAGACCGGCACGAGATCGGGATTCCCCGAGGGAAGGGTGGTCGTGTTTGACAATTCAAAACGGTAGCTTTGCGTCGCGTTCGGTCCGAATGTCGCTGGATTCTCTGTGCCAGTGCTTGGCGCGTTCCCGTTGTAGGCCCACGCGCCTTCAGAGCCTGATGGTGCGAAGACTTCAATCCGACCGGCATCAAGAACGCCTGTCACGGGACCCCCAGACAGATCGATCGTATACCCAAACAGGCCGGCCGAACTGAATTGGAAGGTAAAGCTGGCAACTTGCACATCGCTGGTGTTCAGAAATCGAAATTCCAACTCGTCGTTTGCATCTTGTACCCCACCGACGAATTTGAACTGAGACAGATTGATGTCAGCGTCGTTGATCGAGTCATAGTCTTCTTTGCCGATCACACCGGTGGTGTATGCGCCAACAAACAAACCGGACAGTTCGTAGTTGGAGAAAACGACACCATCTATGGCATTCGCACTGGGATTGGACTCGACGACTCCGTTGGTCGCCAGATGGTCAATGGACGGTGCTTGGGCAATCGGATCGATCCGTTCTCCGTTGACCGCGACCAGAAACGCCTGCGCCCCGGCGAGTTCCGCAGACACCAGGGAACTTGCGGAAAGCAGCGTTCGGTCCTCCAGAAGTTCAACCATTGCCGTGAAACTGGCCTGCTTCTCAAGTCGGCGACGCTGACGAATTCGGCGAGTCCAGAATGGTCGTAGCATGGTGTGTTCCTTGGTCGTGCCTCACACCCCGAAGTTGCACCGATGCCCCATGCGATGCCGTTCGTTGTGTGTTGAGAGAAGTGATATGAAGGGGTCGAATTGTCCTCGACGGAGCATCGTGAACACCGATGCGGTCGTCACTCGTTCGACTGTTGCGTCGTGGCCGTGTTGGTCATTCATGACACTTCGATCAATCACGGCCCAATGACTCCGATGATCTTTAATCAATCAAGAGTGATTGATGTCCTGCACTCATGACCACATAGAAGATATCACCAAGCTACCCTGATTGCCCCAATTTCGCAACTGGTTCGCAGGTATTCGCCGTACATGCACGGGAAATCCACACATCGAATGTTTCGCCCCATTGGGGGATGTGAATCACTTTGTCAACATCATTGTGGACCAAGTGCATCAACGCGACGGCATGTTGCGGCTCGCCGTGGACAGGGAACGACAGACCGAAACTCACTTGTTCGGTCGGCTTCTCGAACCAGCATTTGAAGTCGTTTACGTCAGCAGTGACGGAGAGGCGGCTACGGGCTTTCACCGAGTGAACGTCTGGCTTCACTCTGAACGTCGGCGTCCTGATCCTCGGCGGCTGCCTTTTGAAGAGCCGCGACAACCTCTGGAGCGGACGTGTAGTGAGCCAGTGTCTCGGCTGCTTCAGATCGCACTTCTGAAGAGGGATCGCTGGTGAGTGCCTCAAGCAGGACAGGTTGAAGAACCGGATCGGTGACGCCATCGAGTTGTCGAAAGATATCGGCACGAACGTCTGAACGATTCGTCGACCGAGCAACGTCGATTATCGCCACGATGACGGCATGACTGCGACTTTCACCATCGTCGTGAGGCATGAAGCGGATTTGACGAAGTGCGACTAGTTTCTGCATCTCGGATGTGTCTGCGCTTGTGATGACCTGTTGCAGCTCTTGGACTTCCGCACCTCGCATCAGAGATGCCTGGGCCTGTTGACGCACGCTGCTTGATTGATCGTGATCAGTAGTAGTTTGCAGGGCTTCTCTCACATCTGCCCGGGTAGCGAAGCCTCCTAAGCTCTCCGCTGCCTCTTCACGAACTTCGGAGTCTGAAGAATTCGCCAGTGATTCAAGCAACGGCTCTACCATGATGGGATTTTTGACTTCGTCCAGCTGTCGATAGATGTCTGCCCGGACTCGGGTGTCAGACGTTTCGCTTGCCAGCCCCAGCATGGCGACAACCACTTCGTGGGATCTCCCATCCCCGTCGGCAAATCGAAGTTCTCGCAGTGCCTGCAGACGTTGCGACTCCGAAGCTTGTGAGTCGAGTACGACGGATTGATTCCTGGCCACGGGGTCAAGGTCTTGCTTGAGATGATCCACACGGGCGTCTAAGGAACGCTCCATCTCTCCCAATTGGCCGCCAAGCGACTCCATCGCCCGGATATGGCGTTGCTGACCGAGATAGAGCATCGAACCGAGGACAGTCACCCCGATCAGTAGCAAGACTGTCAGAATCGCATGGAGTTTCTTCAACATGATTGCGTCCTCTCTGGCAATGTAAGCACACTGCGATTTGTAAAGTACAGAGTCCCCGAAGATTCTGCGGGCTTGCTCTCCTGCCTCCTGCGGAGTCTGGCCGGAGAGTTCGAGCCTCCGCTGTGTTGACTCGACATGAAACGCAAACTCCTCGTCCAATTCGGCCTCCAGCCGGGCCAGCTTGGCATCCGTCGGTTGTTGGAGTCCTTTCACGATTCGTAATGCGTTGTCCCAGATCACAGTTTCACACTTGTGTCAGGAGGTTATGTCAGGCCGGTCATGACGTTGTTGATCGCCTGGGAAGCCTGCTGCCATGACGCTGCCTCGGAAGCCAGTTCCTGCTTCCCCTTTGCTGTGAGCCGGTAGTATTTCGCTCGACGGTTCGACTCACTCGCCCGCCATTCACTGGAGACGAGCCCGTTCTTCTCCAAACGATGCAACGCCGGGTATAACGACCCTTCCTTGATGAGTAGTCCATCCTTTGATCGCTCACTGATCTTGCGGGCGATTCCGTATCCGTGCTCCGCTCCGTCAGAAAGGATGCGGAGCACCATCATGTTTAGCGTCCCCTGCAGAATGCGTGGGGGGACATTCGATTGAGAGCCAGACATAAGAAACATTCCCCTAGGTGAGTTAGGGGAATCGTAATCTCACTCCCCTAGTCCGTCAAGGGGTCGGGTCCAGAAATAGGAAGGCCCCTCACACCTCGAACGTCTCTCCCCATTGAGGGATGTGGATCTCTTCGTCGACGTAATTACGGAGCAGAGGCATCAGGGCCGCGGAATGCTCTGGTTCGCCGTGGACAAGGAACGCCTGCCCGAAGCTCCCCTTTTCGGTCGACTTCTCGAACCACCATTTGAAGTCGGTCGCATCAGCATGCGCCGAGAGGCCGCTGAGTTGTTCAACCCTGCACTTGAGTGGCTGTTCGCGGCCGAAGATGCGGACAAACTCCTGCCGCTCTTGTATCCGACGGCCCAACGTGTGCGGCGCCTGATACCCCATCAGAATGACAGTGTTCCGCTCATCGGAGACGGCGTGCTTGAGGTGGTGCACCACGCGGCCGTTCTCGCACATCCCGCTGGCGGAGATGATCACCATCGGCTCATCACGCTCGTTCAGTGCGGCTGACTCTTTCTGCTTATCGACGTAGCGGAGTCCTCCGAAGGAGAACACGTCCTTATCGGTGAGGAGGGAGCGTTGCACGTCAGCGTCGAGGGTCTCATCGTAACGGCGAAATATCTTGGTGACCCGTGTGGCGAGCGGACTGTCAACGAACACCGGCAGCGGACACAAATCACCGCTGTTGAACAGTTCGTTCAGGAAGTAGACGATCTGCTGCGTGCGGCCGAGAGAGAAGGCGGGGATGATCGTGCGGCCTCCTTTGTCCATCGTTTCGCAGATGATCTCTTTCAGCTGTGTCTTGATGTCGCCCGCAGGCGGATGCACGCGGCCTCCGTACAGGCATTCGGTGATGAGCACGTCGGCTCCCTCGACCGGTTGCGGGTCAACGAGCAACGGCATGCCCCGTCGTCCGAGGTCGCCGGTGAACACGATGTGCTTGTGGTCCGTGCCGTCGAGTACGTCCAACTCGACAATTGCCGAGCCGAGGATGTGCCCCGCAGGCACAAACCGCAGTTTGAAGTCCTCGCCCAGTTCGTGCCACTCGCCGAAGGTAAGCGGATGCATGCGGTTGATCGTCGCCTTGACATGCTCGTCGGTGTACAGCGGCTCAACGGGTGGATGTTTGCCCTTCAACTTACGGCTGAGGTACTTCGAGTCCTCGAACTGGATATGAGCGGAGTCGAGCAGCATCAGCTCCGCGATATCTGCTGTCGCCTCAGTGCAAAAGATCGTTCCATGAAAGCCCGCCTTGTACAGGCCCGGCAGATTGCCGCAGTGATCGATATGTGCGTGCGACAGAATGACCGCGTCGACATCCTTCGGACGACAATGGAACTGCTCGTTCTTCTCCCGAGACTCTGCCCGCCGTCCCTGAAAGAATCCGCAATCCAACAACACCCGCCGATCCCGTGTCTCCACGAGATGCTGCGACCCGGTGACTTCTCCCGCTGCGCCAAGGAATGTGATTTTCATGCGAGGAGTCTAATCCGTGAGGTGTTTGCCGGGAATGTCATTGGGAATCCTTCCGATGCGCAGACATGAGATTTCAAACATCCAATCCGACGTCTCAGATGTCAGAGCGATCATCGACCGATGAGTTCTGATTCATCAACTTCAGAAGTGGTAGTGCCGTGAGAGATGCCGCCGACATCACAAGAAACGCGGTCGCGTAGCCGTTGGAGGCGATCAGGCGGCCGATGGCGAAGCTCGACCACGATTCGCAGCCGTTCGTCGCTCCCATGAAGGCACTGAACTGCGTCGCAGCGATGGCCGGACGGGTCAGGTCCATAAACATGGCGTAGGAGGCGGCGGTGAACACGCCGATGCCGAACGCGGTCAGGGCCAGGCCGACCAGCAGGTGCGGTCCTCGTTGACCATCCAGCCAGAGATCGGAGAGCGCGAGTCCGCAGATGGGAACGACGAATGAGAGCAATGCAGCAGCAACGAAGTTCCGGCGCTGCATGCGGTCGGCCACCCAGCCGCCGGCGAGCGATCCGCAGATCATCAGGCCGATCATCGGTCCGGCGGTGAACAGGCCGATTTCGTCTTCGGTGTAACCCCGGTCGACCAGAAACGGGCCGATGACCACCTCCAGCGATTTGAATGCTGCGCCGCCGATGAAGGCAAACGCGAGTCCCAGCCAGGTCCGTCGTTCTCGCAGAGATTGACGCAACTCACCGAACACGTGTCTCCCCTGCTCCGTCAGTTTGCGTTTCGTCATCGTGGCAGGCGGGCGTGAGCCAAGCACCATCACGAGCGACCCGGTTGTGACCGCAAGCAAAAGGGTGACGACAGCCGACGTGCCGATGCGGGTACTTAGCAGTAAGGCCCCACCGCCAAAAGCGGCCCGTCCGAGGAGCATACCGGCCTGCATCCAGCCGTTGAGCCGACCTCGTTCCAGCGGATCGGTCGTCGCAATGCAGAGTGCATCAATGGCCACGTCCTGCGTCGCCGCGGCAAAGGCATGCGTCAGCAACAGAGGGAGAATGATTGCGAAGTCCTGCTGCAGGTCGAGCCAGAGGAGCGGCAATAGTGCGCCTCCCATCACCAGTTGGGCAGAGACGATCCAATGCCGCACCGTCCACCAGCGGTTCTGCAGGACGTCAATCAGTGGTGCCCAGGCAAACTTGAACGTCCACGGCACGACAAGGAGAGCTGTCAGGGTTGTGATCTTCTCGACGGACACATCGGCCAATCGCAACCACGTCGGCAGTGCCAGCCAAATGAACCCGATTGGTGCGCCTTCGCTGAGATACAGCGCCGAGAAAAGCAGTCGACGTCGGGTTGGAGTCGCGAGAAAGTCCATCAGGGTTTCCGGAAAAAGTTTCTGACAAGATGCCAAGTCGTGATTCTCGCCATCGCTGGGGAATCCTACAATCGCCTCGGTCGATCGGGAGTGCCGATCGCAGGGAATCACCAGGGATGAAGCGATGAAGGACCAATCACAAAAGCCAATCGATCTCAGCGAACATGCGTGGGAGATCAAGGTCCGTCAACTGACGATCGAGGATTTCGACGATCTCGTGTCAATGCAGTTGCGGTGCTTTCCGGGGATGACGCCCTGGGCACGTGACCAGATCGAAAGCCAGATTGCCCGTTTTCCGCAGGGGCAGTTGTGCGTGGAAGTCGACGGCAAGCTTGCCGCCTCCAGCAGTTCGTTGATCATCAAGCACGACCCGACTCTCGAATGGCACAACTGGCAGAAGATTGCCGACGGCGGCTACATCCGCAATCACGAGCCCAAGGGGGACACCCTGTACGGGATCGAGATCATGGTCGATCCGGAGTTTCGCGGGATGAAACTGGCCCGTCGTCTCTACGAAGCCCGCAAGGAACTCTGCCGTCAGAAGAACATTGCCCGCATCATCATCGGCGGACGCATCCCCGGATATGGTCAATACGCCGACAAATATTCGGCCCGTGAGTATGTCGAAGCGGTTTCGGAGAAGGCGATTTACGATCCGGTGCTGACTGCTCAACTTGCCAATGGATTTGCCCTGCAAGGGCTGATCCCCGACTACTTTCCCTCGGACGATGCCTCTCGTGGCTACGCGACGTTCCTGGAATGGAGAAATCTTGATTCCCATCCAACAAAGAAACGCCGCTATCGGCACGCCGCCGATCTGATCCGCATCTGTGTGGTCCAGTATCAGATGCGAACGATCACTTCGTTCGATCAATTCGCGCAGCAATGTGAATACTTCATCGACGTCGCATCGGACTACAAGGGGGACTTCATCCTGTTTCCCGAGTTGTTCACGACACAACTGCTCTCCTGCGTTGAAGCGACTCGCCCCGGACTCGCTGCACGCCGATTGTCCGAGTTCACCCCTCAGTATCTCGATCTCTTCGCCGAACTGGCGGTCAAGTACAACGTCAACGTCATTGCAGGATCGCACTTTGTTGTCGAGGCCGGCACGCTTTACAACACCGCATACTTGTTCGGTCGAGACGGCTCCATCGGCAAGCAATACAAATTGCACATCACGCCGAGTGAGAAGAAGTGGTGGGGGGTCTCGCCAGGGAACACCGTCGAAGTGTTTGACACGGACTGCGGTCGCGTTGCGATCCAAATCTGTTACGACATCGAATTCCCGGAAACGACCCGCATCGCTGCACAGAAGGGCGCACAGATTATCTTCGTCCCCTTCAATACCGACACGCGTCATGGGTATCTCCGAGTCAGACACTGTGCACAGGCGCGATGCATCGAGAATCACCTGTACGTCGCCATCTCCGGGTGCACCGGGAACCTCCCGTTTGTCGAGAATGCTGACATTCATTACGCCCAGTCCGGCATCTACACACCCGCGGACATCGAATTCGCCCGCGACGCGATCGCCGCGGAGTGCAATCCCAACGTAGAGACCATGATCATCCACGATCTCGACGTCGACCTGCTCCGCCACCATCGGGAATCCGGCAGCGTGCAGAACTGGAACGACCGCCGCACCGATTTCTACGGCGTCACCTACACCGAAGACGGCCAGGACCACCGCGTGTGATGCGATCGCTTCACGCCAACATGCGTGTTGTTGCCTGACCGCTCCGATGACAACGCGCTCCGATGACAACGCGTGCCACTGGCTGTTTCTTAGAGTGGGCAATCGGGCGAGGATTGCTCCTGTCTGCAAGTGTCCTGACGACCGATGGCGTCGACTTTGAGGTGCCAGGCACATACGGAAGGGCTGAGTGTTCTTTGACGGCAGATCTCATCGTTCCGGGTTCATCCTCGGCGGGCGAGATCTCTGACGTTTCACTCGTTCTATCTGCCTGCTCGCCACTTGACATCAATCGACTGTACCACTACAATTAATACAGTTGAGGTGTCGCATGGAGTTTCAGGTCAGTACATCGAGCAGGCAGGCGATTTATCGGCAGCTGCAGACGCAGGTGCGGGAGGCTGTCGCGCGGGGCAAGCTCTCGCCAGGTGAGAAGCTGCCATCGGTGCGGGAGCTGTCGCGGAAGTTGGTGGTCAATCCGAACACCATCGCCCGGGCGTACACCGAGTTGGAGCGGGAGGGTGTGCTTCACACGCGGCAGGGGATGGGCGTGTTCGTCGCCGAGCCGTCGAGCGACCTCACGAAGACGGCCCGCAAGAAGCAGTTGAGAGAACTCCTTGATCGTCTGATGACCGAGGCGATCTATCTGGGCTTCACGAAGGACGAGCTTCTGAATGCAGTGACGGAGCGAGCCGAGCAGTTTCAGTGGGAGGCACGGGCATGAGCGAGTATGCAGTCATCACCGATGGCCTGACGAAATTCTACGGCGACACGCCCGTCGTGCGTCGGCTGGACCTCAAGATCCCCAAGGGGTGCGTCTACGGACTGCTGGGCCGCAACGGTGCGGGAAAGTCGACGACGATCAAGATGCTCACCGGCATGGTCATCCCCGATTTCGGTCATGCCACGCTGCTGGGTGAGGACGCCCGTGAGATGTCGCCGACGACGCGAGCCCGCATCGCCTACGTGGCTGAGGGGCATCCGCTGTACCGTATGATGACGATCAGTCAACTGGAGAGGTTCACGGAGTCCTTCTACGAGAACTGGAACGGCGACCTCTTCGGACAAATCATCGACCACTTTCAGCTCTCCCGTAAACGGCGGGTTTGGCGGATGTCACGCGGACAGCGGGCGCAGATCGCACTGGCACTGGCCATCGCACCTGATCCTGAGCTGCTCATTCTCGACGACCCGACGCTCGGTCTCGACACGGTCGTTCGCAGGGACATGCTGGAGTCGTTGATCCAACTCATCCAGCGGGAAGGCCGCACGATCCTGTTCAGCTCGCACATCCTGGGCGACGTCGAACGGGTCGCAGACCGCATCGGCATCATGGTCGACGGCGTCCTGCGGGTCGCCGCCCCGACCGACCACTTCAAACAGATGGTGCAACGGGTCGTCCTCACGTTCGACGACACTCCGCCGCCGCTCAACGAGACCGAGGGCATCCTCAGCAACATCGTCAACGGCCACCGCCGCGAACTGACGATCATCGGCCTCACCGACGAACGCAGAAACATACTCGAAGCCCTGAACCCGAAGGTGATCGACATCGTCGACCTGAACCTTGAAGACGCCTTTATCGAGTATACCCGTGGCGAGCGACGCCCCCTGCCTCTGTTGAACGCCCCCGCGAAAAGAGGACAAACAACAGTCACCACCCCAACTTAACCGCGAGGCAACCCACATCTGTTGAGGACGCCATGTCAAAATCTCTGATCATCAAAGAGCTGCGAGAAACCTGGTGGCTCGGTCTGATCGCTGCCCTGCTGCTGGGGCTTTATCTGTTCGTTCAGATGGGGTATCAGCCGGATGTCTTTTCGTTGTCGTTCCGACGTCTGGAGAATTACCAGGGGCGACTTGTGATCCCACAGCCTTTTCTCGTGGCGGGGTTTCGCGAAGCGGTGTTGTGGATCGCTGCCGGGCTGGGATTGATTGTCGGTTTCTGGCAAACGGTGTCAGAGTCCGTGCAGGGGACATGGTTGTTTCTGCTGCATCGTCCGTTGTCTCGTCAATCTGTGATTCTCTCGAAGCTCGTGAGTGGTCTAATGGTCACAGCAGTTGCGATCGCGGTTCCGCTGCTGATGTATCTCATGTGGGCAATGACACCCGGCACGCATGCGAATCCGTTTGAACTCTGGATGACCACCGAATCGATCGTCGCTTGGCTGGTTGGTCTTACAACGTATCTTGCAGCGTTCCTGTGCGGGATGCGGGGAGCACGCTGGTATGCCAGCCGATTAGTGCCACTGGTCCCTGTTCTATTCTTCGGACTGATGATCTTCGGTGGCGTCCCCGGTCTCATCACGCCACTGGGATTTGCAACTCTTCCGGTCGATGTGATTCTGATTGCTGTCATCCTGTTCACTGCCCGACACCGCGATTATGCCTGAGGAGAATGTTATGCCACGTCCTTCTGAACAACCGAGTGCCGTTTGCTTGGCGAGCATGTTGGCGGTGGGAACTGGTATCGTTCTCTTGTTCCTGATGCTCATCATCGGCGGTTCGATTTCATCCGCCGTGAAGAACCGGCATCGAGGCGACTACTTTTCCGAGGCGATTGATGTCACACAGGAGGGGCAACCAATCATTCGACACTATGACCACGTTTCGCCGAGCGGTAATTTCGAGATGGATCTCGACAGGAACCGGATTGCGAGGCCTCCAGACGTGCAATGGATTCCAAGCATGCCTGTGGCAAATTTGCCGTTTGAGTCGAGAGCAAGTCCGATGTTCCTTGCGTCTCGTGGTCGATCTATTCAGGTGCTTCCAATGACCTCTGGAGCAGAAGACTGGTTTTTTGTCTGGAACGGAGAGACGCAAGCCGTCGGCTACTTCGAGGGATACGACTCGAAGCAACTCCAACGGATCGGCTACATCGGTGTTTTGGGATTTCAGGAGTCAAAACCAAACCTCGATCACCAGTTCACATTTGACGGACAAAGTCTGTCGATGGGTTATCTTGAATCAAGCCAGGTCCTTGCTCGTGGCCGAAACCGTGCTTTTCTCTTGCAGAACGATGCCACCGTCCTGCACATTGATTTCGAGAAACGGGTCGTTAGTCCACTCATCGAAGGGGCGATCTGTCTTGGGGCTCTCTCATCATACACAGGGAATGAGACGGTCCTCAAACTTGTGATGCGAACTGCCAATTCCGTTGAAGAGTTCAACGATCGTGCAGAATTCATTGACCGGTTTCCTATTCCCTCCGAGTTGCAAGAAGCTCAGTTAAGATTCTTTCATTACGAGGACTCTGTCGTTTTGGATGCCGACGTGACTGATTACGTCGATCTCAATTCAGAAGAGTTGTCGAATGCAGTCAGCGAGCGGCCGCACGTCGTTGTCCTGTACGGAACTGATAGCCGGGTTGAGTCGACGACCCCGATCACCTTGAGATCATCCACAAATATGAGTGTGATTGACACAAATTTCGCGACAGTCGCAGTCCCCTCGATCGTATGGGGCTTCGGCATTATCCTCCCGATGATGCTCATGTCGCGAGATATTCCCGGGACGTATGCTCATAACGCATCAACAGAGGATGTGCTCTGGGGCACACTCACGACAATTGCGCCAGCGCTTTTGATTGTCGTGCTGCTGAGCATCTTCCTCGCATGGCTGACGCTGCGGCATCATCGTCGTGTTGGGGAGCGTGGAACATGGATGTGGACCGTGTTTGTGTTCTTCACGGGCCTGCCGGGATTTGTGGGATATCGGTTGCATCGGCGATGGCCGCATGTGGAGCCGACGGCGGAGATTGAGTTGACCGGCACCGAAATCTTCGCGTGACGACTATGGCAATCGCACGTTTGATGTAGCTGAATTCGCCAGAATTCAGATGGTTTGTCGTAAGCATCCCGGTGTCTGAACTCTGGCGAGTTCAGCTACGAAGAGTGAACCACTGACTTTCGAGGTCTCTGAATTCGCTGAACGCGTAAATTGATTGTCGTGCACCGCTCACTTGACGAGATACTTGCGGACCAGTTCCATGTCGACTTCGACGCCGAGACCGGGGGATTCGGGGACTTGTATGCTGCCGCAGGTGATTCGGTGCGGGTGCTTGAGGATGTCGCTTTCGAGGGCGTAGTAGGTGCAGTCGTTGGCGAGGGGCATGTTGGGCGAGGAGGCGGCCACGTGCAGCATGGTGGCTGTCTTCAGACCGAAGTCGTGTGAGCAGTGGAACACGCACGGCACGTCGGCGGAGGCGGCGACGTCGATGATGTGCTTCACCGCGAGGATGCCGCCGCATTGATACGTGTCCGGCAGCAGATACTCAGCGGCGTTCAACTCCAGAATCTCGCGGACGTGAGCCAGTGTGGTGACCGACTCGTTGAGGGCCAGAGGCGTCGAGGTCTGCGTGCGGATGCGGGCCGAGTCGGCGATGTTCTCGTCCGGCATCGGTTGTTCGAAGTATTCGAGGTTGTACGGCTCCAGGTCCTTCGCCAGTTGCAGCGTCACCTCGGGCGTGTAGCCCGTGTTGGGGTCGATTCGCAGTTTGAGTTGGTCGCCGACCGCATCGCGGATGCCTCGCACCATCGCAAGGTCCTCCTCTGGATCGCGTCCCGCTTTGGTCTTGAGAGTGGTGAACCCATCATCGACGAACGCCTTCGCGATCTCGCCGGCCCGATCATACGGCTGAATCCCCATGCAGCAGGCGAGGTCGATCTGTTTGCGGACAGGACCACCCAGCAGTCGATACAACGGCTGCCCGCACGCCTTGCCGAGCACGTCCCACATGGCCATCTCGACGGCACTCTGCACGCGGAGGTGCTCGACCCATCCTTCTGCGTACAGTGCTTCGATGGCCCCTGCATCTTTCCCGATCAGGACCGAACGCAGCGACACGACCACCTCAGCAGAGAGCGGAGGCTCGCCATAGAACGACAGGATCTGTGGCGATTCACCCCAGCCGACGAGGTTATTGTCTGTCTCCAGCCGGATCAGCAACGCCCCGGTCGTCGATGTTGCGATGTACCGTGACTGATACGGAAACGTCGCATGCCTCTGTGGCACATCGATGACGAATGCGTCGACTTGGGTGATTTTCATTCGCAATGTTCCAAGTGGGCTGGATTCTGATGTCGCTGAACTCGCCAGAGTTCCGACAGCTGATCGTTCAATGATGCTGAATTCTGGCGAATCCAGCTACGAAGATCTTTTCGCGTTGGTCACATGCTGACTCGCGATATGCATGATAGGATGACTCCATGTCGACCACGGACGCAAGCCATGCCCGGACCGAGCAGTTGCGGTCGACCATGCGCGAGGTGTGGGGGTATGAGGAGTTTCGGCCGCTGCAAGAGCGGGCCATGCTCGCGGGAATCGGTGGGCGGGACTCGCTCGTCGTGCTGCCGACGGGAGGCGGAAAGTCGCTGTGCTATCAGGTGCCCGCACTCTGTCTCGATGGCATGGCGGTCGTGATCTCGCCGTTGATTTCACTGATGAAGGATCAGGTCGATGCCTTGCGAGCGAACGGCGTCGCAGCAGAGTTCATCAACAGCACGTTGTCGCGGGATGAGAAGCGGGCCATCGCGAAAGACATCGCCGAACAGCGGTTGAAGCTGCTGTACGTCGCACCCGAGCGGCTGTCGCTACAGGGATTGCTCGACTTGCTCGCCAGCGTGCAGGTGTCGTTTTTTGCAATTGATGAGGCGCACTGTGTCTCGATGTGGGGGCACGACTTTCGTCCGCATTATCGACAGCTCAGCATTCTCAAACAGCAATTCCCAGATGTCGCTGTCCACGGATACACGGCGACTGCAACCGAGCAGGTGCGAGATGACGTCGTGCGACAACTCGGACTCAGCGATCCGGAAGTCCTCGTCGGCAGCTTTGATCGGCCCAACCTGATGTACCGAGTCGAACGACGTGACAGTCTGTTGGGGCAGATTACGAGCGTCATCGACCGGCACAAGGACGAGTCGGGCATCATCTACTGCATCACTCGCCGTGAGGTCGATGAGATTTGCGGAGCGCTCAAGGGAGCCGGGTACTCCGCTTTGCCCTATCACGCCGGCATGGAGGACGAGGCTCGCAAGCAGAATCAGGAAGCGTTCATCGAGGACCGCAGCCACATCATCGTGGCGACGATCGCCTTCGGCATGGGCATCGACA
>JAGQPX010000089.1 GCA_020426505.1 Planctomycetaceae bacterium
GACTGGCCCATCTGTACAAGCTGCAGCAGGATGCTCACAAACTCGCCGAGCAAATGGCGGAGGTGACCGATCCGCAGGAGATGGATCGGCTCCACCAGCGCTACGACCTGCTGCATGCAGAGTTGGACCGGCTCGATGCCTACGAAATCGATCATCGCGTCGACGAAGTTCTCCACGGGCTGGGCTTTGTTGAGGACCAGTACGATCGACCGCTGTCGACTTTCAGTGGTGGGCAACAAAACCGGGCACAACTGGCCAAGATCCTGCTCGAATCGCCTGACCTGTTGTTGCTCGACGAGCCGACGAATCACCTCGACATCGCAGCGACCGAATGGCTGGAGGAGTTTCTGGCGAAGTCGAATCAGGCGGTCGTCGTGGTCAGTCACGACCGCTACTTCCTCGACCGGGTGACCAACCGCACGCTCGAATTGTGGCAGGGGGGCATCACCGATTACCCCGGCAACTTCTCGTTCTATTGGAAGGAGCGGGACGAGAGGCTGAAAGTCCTCCGCCGCACGTATGATAAGCAGGTCGAATTCGTCGAAAAGACCAAGACGTTCATCGCGAAGAACAAGTATGGACAGAAGAGTGCCCAGGCGAAGGACCGCGTCAAGAAGCTCGAACGGGTCGAACTCGTCGAAATCCCGTCGGACTTCAAAGACATTGTGATGGGTTTCCCCGAACCAACTCGCACAGGCGACTGGGTTATCCGTGCTGAGGGAGTGTCGAGAGGCTTTGATGGTTTTGCATTGTTCGAGGATGTCACTGTCCAGATCGACCGGGGCGACAAAGTCGGCATCCTTGGCCCCAACGGTTCCGGCAAGACGACCCTGCTGCGCGTGTTGCTTGGCGAATTGAAACCGGATGCTGGGGAAGTCCGCTTCGGCACGGGGGTCGAGCTGGCGTACTTCGATCAGCAGTTGCAGAGCGTCGATCCGTCACTCGATGGAGTCGAAGCAGTGCGTCAGCCGGGGTGTCGTTGGTCGTCGGATGCTCCCTTCGCACTCGGACGCGGCGTCGAGATGACACCTGGCACGGTGCGAGGTTTGCTCGCCCGTTTCGGTATTGCGGGTGATTTGGGACTGCAGCGCGTCGGAGCCATGAGCGGCGGCGAGCGTACAAAAGTCGCCCTCACGCGAATGCACGCCCTCAACCCTAATGTGATGTTTCTCGACGAACCGACCAATCACCTCGACCTGTGGGCCTGTGCAGCCCTGGAGAAGTCGCTCCGCGAGTTCGATGGCACGGTGCTGTTCGTCAGCCACGACCGGTACTTCATTGACAACGTGGCGACGAAGGTCCTCGTGTTCGAGGAAGACCGTTGGCGAATTCACGAAGGAAACTACAGCGACTGTCAACACTTCATCGCCGCCACCGCACCAGTGCCGCCAGAAGCTGTTCCTAAACCAACGCCCCGTTTATCCGGGACCAGCGGGAGTGCATCGGCACCTCCGGCCAAACAAGAGACCAAACGCAAACGCAAGTTCCCCTACCGCAAACTGCACGACATCGAAGACGACATCGCTCGCGAGGAGTCGCTCATCGAACAACTGGAAGCCGACCTCGCGTCGCCCGAAGTGCATCGCGATGCCGATCGCATGCGAGAGATTCGACAGGACTACGAAGATGCACAGGAACGCCTCAATGAACTGATGGAGCACTGGGAAGAAGCCGCTGAGTTAAATTGATGGACTCGAATATGCCCTCTCCCTCGCGGGGGAGAGGGACTTTGTATGGCCACTTGACGGTCCCCCCCTGTTTCAGGCGATAATGCAGTGATGGCGGACGAACACGAATTCGCCGTCATTTCTCGATGCAGATTCGATCACCTCTTGGACGGAGAGACCCATGCTCACGTTGACTGGCCGCGGCAAGACGCAGACCTGTGATGGGATCACCCGGCGCGACTTCATGCAGATCGGCACGCTCGGCGGCGTTGGCCTGTCGATGCCCAGCTACCTGGCAGCGAAAGAAGCCGGTGCGATCAAGCCGGGCCATGATGAGCGGGCGTGCATCATGATCTTCAACCTTGGTGCACCCAGCCATCTCGACTTGTGGGACATGAAGCCGGATGCCGCTGCGGAGGTGCGCGGGCCATTCAAGCCGGTCGACTCCAACGTGCCCGGCATGCAATTGTCCGAGATTCTGCCGAGGCACGCGAAAATCGCTGACAAGTTCTCGCTGGTCCGTTCGTGCTATCACACATCGGCTGCTGTCCACGATGCCGGCTGGCAGATCATGCAGACCGGTCGACAGTTTCAGGGAGGCGTCAATACGCCCCACGCGGGAGCCGTCACGAGTTACCTCAAAGGACGCAAGTCCGATCTGCCGCCGTTTGTCGTGCTTCCGGAAACGATGGGTCGCGGCGGAGGTAATCTCCCCAACGGTCAAGCAGGCGGATTTCTCGGCAAAGCGTACGATCCCTTCGCCTTGATGGCCGATCCCTCGAAGCCGGACTTCAAAGTGCCCGACCTGTTGCCTCCTGCTGACATCAGCACCGTGCGACTCGAACGTCGCCGCAAGATGAGAGAGGTCGTCGACGAAGCCGTCGGCAACTTCGAGGCGACAGAAAATGCGGCGTTGCTCAACGACAACTTCGCGGCCGCCTTTCGCATGATGACCAGCACGCAGGCGCGTGAGGCGTTCGATCTCAAACAGGAACCGCAGAAGGTCCGCGAGCGATACGGCATGAACCGCTTCGGCCAGTGTTGTTTGCTAGCGCGCCGGCTGGTCGAGAACGGTGTGCGGTTCATCACAATCAACTCGTTCCTCACGGTCTTCAACGAGATCACGTGGGACATTCACGGCTCAAAGCCCTTCACGTCGATCGAAGGCATGAAGGACATCGTCTGCCCGATGTACGACCAGGGGTACTCAGCACTGATCGAGGACCTCGTCGACCGGGGCATGCTCGACAACACACTCGTGTGCAATCTGCAGGAATTCGGTCGCACGCCCCGTGTGAATCCCGCCGGCGGTCGCGATCACTGGCCACAGTGCTTTACGACTTACTATGCCGGCGGAGGAGTTAAAGGGGGACAAGTCATCGGCGCCAGCGACCCGGTGGGAGGTGTTCCTGCAGAGCGACCGGTCGAGCCGGGCGACATCCTGGCAACCATCTTCCACAGCCAGGGGTTCGATCTCGAAAGCCACCTCCCCGGTCCCGCTGGCCGCCCGTTCCCACTCGTCGACTTCGGCCGCCACGAGATTCACGAGTTGTTTTAATTGTTCAAACATTCCTTCCTTGTTTTGCTTTGCTTCCGTCGAATTGAACCGAAGGAAAGCAAGGCAAGGAAGAGCCGGAACCAAAGCTACTACATCTATGATTCGCTCCGTCTTGTTGTCGCTTGCGTGTCTCTTCAGCCTCGCATTCCATGCCCATCTTGCTTGGTCGAACGATCAATCGGCACTTGAGAGTCCGCGTGAGATCAGCTTCCGCCAGCATGTCCTCCCCATCCTGACGAAGCAGGGTTGCAACTCGGGCGCGTGTCATGGGGCACTCGCTGGTAAGGGAGGCTTTCGCTTGTCCCTGCGGGGGTATGATCCTGAGTCGGACTACTTCAATATCGTGAAGCAGGACCGTGGGCGACGGGTTGTGCTGTCGGACCCCGGGCGCAGTCTGGTGCTGGCGAAACCATCGGGGGCGATGCCTCACAAGGGGGGCTTGCGGTTCGACACGGATTCGCTTGAATATCAGATTCTCTCACAATGGATCGCCAACGGCGCCGCTCCGCCGTCGAATGAGGATGCACGAGTCGAACGCATCAGTATCACCCCGGATCGGGCGACCCATGCGATCGGCGAGACGCGAGAGATGTCAGTCGTGGCACACTACTCCGATGCAACTGAGTCGGACGTGAGCCGATGGACCAAATGGTCCTCAACAAACGATGCCGTCGCGACCGTCGACGAGCAGGGAGTCGTGACCGTCAATGGTCCCGGCGAAGGCGCCATCGTCGCCACGTATGCCTCGCAACTGGCGATTGCTCGCATCACGGTTCCGTACGAGGGCAGAGAGTCGGGGGACGAAAGTGCGGAGCTTGTCGACACTCGTGAGCCGCGGAATCTGATTGACGAACAAGTCAATCAGCAGTTGGAGCGACTCAACCTGCCGGCGTCGCCGCCGTGCAGCGATGCGGACTTCGTCAGGCGCGCCTATGTCGACACGATCGGAGCACTCCCCACCGCTGCGGAGACGCGGACGTTCCTCAGCGACACCGCAGAGGACAAGCGGGACAAGTTGATTGATGAACTCCTCGAACGACCGGAGTTTGTCGACTACTGGGCGTATCGCTGGTCGGACGTACTGATGCTCAATGGCAATTTGCTGCGGCCGGAGGCACTGAAGGCGTACTACGAGTGGATTCATCAGCGGGTCGAGGAGGACACGCCCTGGGATGCGTTCGTGCGAGAGTTGCTCACATCAACGGGGCACAGCTTTGAGTACGGAGCGACCAACTTCTTCTCGATCAATCAGGACCCGGAGACGATGACCGAGAACGCGTGTCAGGCGTTTCTCGGACTGTCGATCGGGTGTGCCAAGTGTCACAACCATCCGTTGGAGAAATGGACCAACGACCAGTATTACGCCATGGCCAACCTGTTCTCGCGAGTGCGGGCCAAGGGCTGGGGGGGCGACGGGCGCAGCGGCGACGGCAAACGGACACTGTACGTCGTCGAGACGGGCGAACTCACACAGCCGCGCACCGGCAAACCGCAACCACCGACGCCTCTCGATGGTGAGCCGATCGCCTACGACGATCCGACCGATCGCCGTGAGTACCTCGCCGACTGGATGACCTCGCCGGAGAATCCCTACTTCGCCCGGTCGATCACGAATCGTGTGTGGGCCAACTTCTTCGGAGTCGGTCTCGTCGAACAGGTCGACGACATGCGGGCCTCGAACCCGGCTTCCAATGAAGAGTTGCTCAGCGCGGCTGCGAACTACCTCGTCGAAGAGCAGTTCAATCTCAAATCCCTGATGCGACTCATCCTGCAATCGAATGCGTATCAGCGATCGAGCCAGCCGCTGCCGGGGAATGCAGAGGAGAGCCGCTTCTATTCCCGGTACTACCCGCGACGGATGTTGGCCGAGGTGATGCACGATGCCCTCGTGCAGGTGACGGAGGTGCCGACTACGTTCGACCAGATCGCCTATGCCGGTTCGGATCGACAGGAAACAAACTTCTATCCACTCGGCACCAAGGCCATTCAACTCTACGACTCTGCGGTGGAGAACTACTTCCTGCAAGCCTTCGGCCGCAATCAACGTCGCATCACGTGTGAGTGTGAACGAACGGACGAGCCAAGCATGGTGCAGGTGCTGCATCTGTCCAACGGCGACACGATCAACCAGAAGCTCCAGGCAGACAGCAGCCGCGCAGAAAAGCTGCTGCAATTGCGTCGGTCGGGCATGTCGGACGAAGCACTTCTGGACGAGATCTACCTCGCCTGCCTCTCACGATTCCCGACCGAAACTGAGCGGACCGAACTCCTCGACATGCTGCCGGACACCGGCACGGGCGATGAACGGGAAGTGATCGAAGACATCTTCTGGTCAATCCTCAGCAGCCGCGAGTTCCTGTTTAATCATTGAACAGCAACATTTCTGATAGATGTCGATCAACAACCACTGAGTGACCATTCCAACTTGGCTTCTCGACAGACTCCGACTTGCCCTGCCTCTGTGAATCCGCGTATTATGGAACCTTCCGGGCCCCCCGACGGGAGAGAACCTTTGCTCGAATTTGATTTTGAAGACAGTATCGGCTACGCGATTTTCACGACGTCCCATGCGTTGCGGCGGGCGCTGGAGTCTGAGCTTTCGCAGGTTGGCATGACGCTGCGTCAGTGGGAAGTGCTCGCGTGTCTGGCGTGTGACGAAGGCTTCTCTCAGACCGAAATGGCCGATCATCTGGGCATCGAACCGCCGACGCTTGCCGGCGTGCTGCGTCGCATGGAGCGAGACGGCTGGCTCGAACGTCAGGCGTGCAGCAACGACCGACGCCGCAACCGCATCATGGCGACCGAGAAAGCCGAGGCTGTCTGGAAGCAGACCAAAGAGATGTGTCATCACATCCGTCAGCAGGCGACCGCAGGCATCAGCCGCGCAGACATCGAACGGTTGAAAGACATGTGTCAGCAGATTCGCCTCAACCTCGCCGAAGCCGGTCATGCGGGTGCGATGGCTCCCTGCCTGGACGAGAACGTCAAACGCAACGGCCAGCTCAACGAAATGATCGCCGAGACCGAGACGGTTGTGACGTAAGTCGACGCTGATCCTCAGCTGTCAGTCCGTCACGGATTCTTGTTCCACGACCTGCAAGCGGTTGTCACGTGCAACAGACGTGAGGCGGACCTCTTTCAAGACGGCATCAAGGATTCCGCCGACCGTCGTGTCATTCAGGGTGAGCACAACCTGCTGATCGAGCCGCGCACGTGCCTGTTCGGGAAGCGACGACGTTTCGATCTTGATGGTCAGCATCTCCTCCAGGGTCGCGAGCACCTCGGTGGCGGGGACCGGCTTCTCCTGGGCAAACCGGGCGATCGGCTGTGACAGCATGGCATCGAGATCGACCGGCGGATCATCGGCAGCCGGAGGATCATCCAGCGGCTCCTCAATCGGCTGGGCCAGGTCAGCCACGAGCTCTTCGACCTTTTCGATCTCCAGTTGATCAGGCGCTGCATCCTCAGGGTCATTCGCAACCAATTGGTCAGGCGCAGCTGTCGCACCACCCGGTTCGCCCGGAACGTTCACGTCAAGCGGCAAGCCGTCCGCCGCCGCTGCCATTCTGCGGATAAGTGTCGGGTCAGTTGTCGCCGAGAGAAACCGAGTGCTGCCGTCGGCCATGAGGACGAGCATGCCGTCCTGTTGACCGGTGCCGAAGCCGTCGGGGCCGCGCACATACGGCTCTGCGGTGAAGCTGCGCATGGTTGATTTACCGGCTGCGGCCCACGATCCGAGGTAGGTCTCGACGCCTGCGACGAGCAATGTGTTCCCCAGACCGTCCGAAATGTGATCGAGAGTCGTCAGTCTGTCGTCGCCAAATACGCCGGCTCGTGGATGACCGGCGGGGAGATGCTCAGCATCCGGTCCGACGCCGCTCACGCCGACAAAGTGAGTCGCGGGATATCCGTCCGCCCCGGCCCGTTGAGCAACCGCAGGGTTGAGCAGCCCGTCCTTTCGCTGTCGTACGAATCGCTCGTTCGCTCGGTGATTCCATGCCTGATCCAATCGGGGCTGAGGACCGTCAGGATCACTCAGCGCAGCAAGAGTGGCGATCCAGCTGAAGCGCTCCTCGGGCAATAACGCCGGCTCGCCAGCGGTGCCGGCCGGAAAGGCCCCCGTGTCGGTCCGCGTCGCAGTCAGGTCTTCGAACAACGTTGAGAGTTTCAACTCGACAGGCGATTGCTGTTCAACAGGCGATGGCTCGTCGCCGCGAGGATTCGTTGCGGAGGAATCGGTCAGTTCGGTGTCCGTATCTTCCACTGCCGATCGCACCGTCGAGGCATGCTCGCGAACCTCATGAGGAAGAGTCATCCAGAGGATGAGACCGACCGTCAAGATCGAGGCGACACCCCATCCGATGTAGACGGGGCTTGATATAAACGCCCGCAACGGCGAGTCTTGCTCGGATGAACCCGCTGCCGAAGTCGGCTCAGTCTTGACATCAGCCTTCACCGATGCCACGACAATCTCGCCGACAATGCTCCCGTTCGCGTTCTGACGAATCCGGACGGACGATCGGCATTCCGGGCATTCGATTGTCTGCCCGACGAAGGACTGGTCCCGCATCCTCAACGGGGACAAGCAATGCGGGCAGGAGAATTCGTACGCCGCCATACCATCAGGCTCGAAGCATTACACTGCGGGGGAGCATGTTCGATTGTATGCCCATCGATCGATATGTTGGAGGGGAATCAAACGAGCATGAAGCCCAATTCAGCGAAAACGCACATAGGATACTCATCCTGACGAACTCGAAGGACGAAACACCCAATGCCGAAAGAATTCCGAAATCCGAATGACGAAGCCGATGTCACCCGCAGGGCAGGATGATGAGAAGTCTCAACACCGGTGTGCTTGGTCCGTAACCAATTCTTCGAGTTTGGGCATTCGAGCTTCCTTCGTCATAGACTCTTTCGGGATTCGACATTCCACCTCCGCCATGGACTCTGTGTCAAGTTGTGGTCTTAGCGCCCTTTCCAGTCCACGTTGGACATCTGAGCCAATGCCAGCATCAGGGCGTGTGTGCCATCCCAACCGTGTCCGTTGGCCTTCACCGATTGATACAGCTGCTCTGCGAGAGCCAACCCCGGCATCGAGAGCCCCATGCGACGCGACTCAGCGAGCGCGATGCCCATGTCCTTGATGAAGTGTTCGACGAAGAATCCGGGGTCGAAGTTGTTGGCCATGATGCGCGGGCCAAGGTTGGACAGCGACCAACTCCCGGCAGCTCCGGTCGAGACAGACTTCATCACGGTTTCAAGGTCGAGCCCCGCCTTGTGGCCATAGAGGAGTGCCTCGCACACGCCGATCATGTTGGTGGCAATGAGCGTCTGATTCACCATCTTCGTGTGTTGACCGGCACCAGCGGGGCCTTGATGCACGATCGTTTTGCCCATCGCCTCCCAGCACGGGTTGAGAGCGTCGACGACGTCCTTCTCGCCGCCGATCATGATCGACAGCCGTGCCTCCTTCGCGCCGACGTCGCCGCCGGAAACGGGGGCATCGACGGAATGCACCCCCTTGGCCTTTGCAGCTTCCGCGATCTCTTCAGCCAGTGATGGCTCACTCGTCGTCATGTCGACCAATACGTTGCCGGACTTGGAACCGGCCAGTGCTCCGTTCTCCGGGCAGAGGAAGACTTCACGCACATCGTTGGGGAAACCGACGATGGCGAAGATCACGTCCGACGCCTCTGCAACCGCTTTCGGCGAGTCTGCCCATGCCGCTCCCTTGTCGAGCAGACCCTGAGCCTTCTCTTTCGTGCGGCTGTAGATGGTGGCAGCGAACCCCTTGTCCATCAGGTGTCCGCACATGCTCTGTCCCATCACGCCGGTGCCGATCCAGCCAATCTTCGTTTGTCCCGGTGCAATCCTTGGTGCTGCCATGATTTCTTCCTGTGTGTCTGGTCAGTGGAATGCGGCGAGTATAGCGAATCCGATCTCGGGTGTCGGCGTTCGGGTGTCGGAGGAAAACAATCGACGAGGATTTGCGGTGAGAACGCATTTTTCGACACCCGAACGCCGACACCCGAACACCAATCCCAGCAGTTGTGTCTCACTCCTCACAGGGGTACACTGCTCCATTCGATCCAACATGACCAAAGGACACCCTCATGCGTCACGTGCTCTCCGCGCTGGTGATGAATCAGCCTGGAGTCCTCGCTCACATTTCCGGAATGCTCGCTTCGCGGGCATACAACATCGACTCTCTGGCCGTCGGCGAGACGGAGAATCCGGACTTTTCCCGGATGACGTTCGTCGTCAGCGGCGACAACCGGACCCTTGATCAGGTCCGCAAGCAGCTGGAGAAGATTGTGACCGTCGTGCGCGTGCTCGACTACTCCGGGTTGGAGTTCGTCGAACGCGATCTGATGCTCATCAAAGTCAAATGCGACGGGCAACAACGGACGGAGGTCAAGGAGCTGTCCGAGATCTTCCGCGGACGGATCGTCGACGTGAGCAGTGAACACGTGGTCATCGAGATTTCCGGCACGGAGTCGAAGATCGAAGCGTTCATCGACATGATGCGGCCCTTCGGCATCCTCGAACTCAACCGTACCGGTCGCATCGCGTTGCTCCGTGGACACTCCATGTCCGCAGAAGCCCCCGTGGGCGAACCGACTCCTGCTTGAAAGGCCTTTTGACACATGCAACAAGCCGTGAGAGAATGAATCTCAATCATCTCACGCGCGTGTCCGGAGAATGGCCATGAGCATTGCAGAACTGTCGACGATTCACCGCCTCAACCCGGAGGACAACGGACTGTGCTTGACTCCCGTAGAGTTCGACGCCGTCGAGGACTGGGACCGAGATTACACGTTTGAACTCGTGCAAGGAGTCGTCATTGTGAGTCCAGCACCGGGAGTCGGAGAACGAAAGCCAAACGATGTTTTGGGGCATTGGCTTCAGACGTATCAGGAGTCACACCCTGATGGAACCTGTATCGACGACACACTCCCGGAGCAGTATATCGCAGTCGACAACGGCAGGCGTCGTGCCGACCGGGCGATCTGGGTGGGATTGGGACGCGACCCGGATGTCGAGCGTGATGTTCCACAGATCGCGATCGAGTTCGTCTCCGAACGCCGTCGGGATCGGCATCGCGACTATGTGCTCAAGCGACAGGAATACCGTGAAGCGGGCGTTGTCGAGTATTGGGTCATCGACCGCTTCGAGCGTTCAGTGACTGTTTACGGTGCTGATACTGAAAACAAGTTCAACGAAAATCAATCGGTCCATTCCGCTTTGTTGCCCGGATTCGAACTCTCCGTCGAGCAACTCATGAAAGCGATCGACCGCTATCAACCTTCCAGTCACAAATAACTTTCAACTTTCAACCCTTAACCCTCAACTGGACAACATGGCAGCCAAAGTTTACTACGACGACGACGCAGATCTCTCACTCCTCAAAGACAAAACCATCGCCATCCTCGGCTATGGCTCGCAGGGGCACGCTCAGGCGCAGAACCTCAAGGACAGCGGGCTGAACGTGATCGTCGGCCAACGCAAAGGCTCAGCGAACTATGATCTCGCTGTCTCGCATGGCTTCGATCCCCTCCCGATCGACGAAGCGACCAAAAAGGGAGACCTCGTCAACATTCTCCTGCCAGACGAAGTGCAGGGCGACCTCTACCGCGAGCATATCAAGCCCAATCTGTCGCCGGGCAACCTGCTGATGTGCTCGCACGGCTTCAACATCCACTTCGACCAGGTCGTACCGCCCGAGGGGGTCGATGTCGCACTCGTCGCACCGAAAGGACCGGGTCACCTCGTCCGGAGCGAGTATGAGAAAGGGGGCGGCGTCCCCTCACTCATCGCGATGGGTGCCGGGTCGTCCGATTCGTCCCGTCAACTGGCCCTCGCCTACGCCAAAGGCATCGGCGGCACTCGTGGCGGCGTCATCGAGACCTCGTTCGAGGAAGAAACGGAAACCGATCTGTTCGGCGAGCAGGTCGTCCTCTGTGGCGGCGTCAGCGCTCTCGTCAAAGCAGCCTTCGAGACACTCGTCGAAGCGGGCTACCAACCGGAGATGGCCTACTTCGAGTGCATGCACGAACTCAAACTGATCGTCGACCTGTTCTATCAGGGCGGCCTCAACTACATGCGGTACTCCGTCTCCAACACGGCCGAGTTCGGCGACTACACCCGCGGTCCCCGCATCGTCACCGACGAAACCAAAGCCGAGATGAAACGCATCCTCCACGAGATCCAGGCAGGCGAGTTCGCCAAGGAATGGATCTTGGAGAACAAGGCCAATCAGGCCGCCTTCAAAGCGACCCGCCGCCGCGAACGCACCCACGAACTCGAACGCGTCGGCCGAGAACTCCGCAGCATGATGAGCTGGATCGACGCCAAAGAGGTGTGATTGAACATCGCGAGGGAGGCCAATGGTGTCCAAATTCGCCGTCATCATCCCCGCCGCGGGGCAGAGTTCGCGTTTTGGTGGAGGGACGCGGAAGAAGCCGTTTGTTGATCTCAAGGGGCGACCTGTCTGGGTGCGGACGGCGGAGGTGTTCGCTGGGATGGATGAGGTCGTGCAGACGATCTTGTGTGTGTCACCGGAGGATATCGAGGGCTTCAAGCTGAAGTTTGCAGCGAATCTTGCCTTCATGGAGATTGAGATCGTTGAGGGAGGCAAGACGCGGGCGGAGTCGGTGGAGAATGGACTCGCACGGGTCACGGACGATGTCGATTACGTCGCCGTGCATGATGCGGCGAGGCCCCTCATTGTGAAGAAGTGGGTCCGCGAAGTCTTTGAGGCTGCTGAGAAGTCGGGGGCTGCGATCCCGGCGGTTCCTTTATCGAGCACGATCAAGCGGGTTGACGCATCAGCGATTACAGAGACGGTTGATCGCACCGGACTCTACGCCGCACAGACGCCGCAGGTGTTTGCGAAACAGGTGCTGCTCGATGCGTATGCGAAACGCCAGGGTTATGAGGCGACGGACGAGGCGGAACTGGTCGAACGTTCGGGGCATCCGGTCACGATCGTCAACGGCTGGGCGATGAACCTCAAGATCACGACTCAGGACGACTTCAAAATGGCCGAGGCTCTCATCGATGCATTGCCGCCGGAGAAGTCACTGGGGGCACTCCATCCGTTCTCGGACGAACGATTCCTGTGAGAGACCGGCGCGACCGGCAACTTTCACCCGCAAATCTCGTGTTACCTGAAAGGTCTGCCTTTTCGGGAACATTCACGGGGGTTGCCTCGTCGAGTAGAATGGATGAGGTCGTCCGTCCGACCGAGTATGTCCGGATCCGGGACCGTGATTCGTAGTTCTAATGAATCGTGCTATGTCGACCGCCACACAAGCACCGCCGTCGGATTCTTCCCGGTATGTCGATTATGACGAGTTCATCGACTTCCAGGTCGAGAAGACACGGGCCGGCATCAAGACGAACGACCTGCTGACCGCTCTCATCGGCGGGTCGGTCGCTGTGCTGGCGTACGTGCTGGTCTTTGCGATTTTTGATCACTGGGTCATTGACGGCGGCTTCAGTCGAGGCATGCGGTTCGCGCTGCTGGGCTTGCTCATCACCGGGCTGTGTACGTGGTCTGTCTGGAAGTTGGTGCTGCCATACTTCAAGAAGGTCTCCGCTTTGTATGCTGCCAGAGAGATCGAGCAGACCGATCCCGAGTTCCGTAGCACACTGATCACGCTGGTCGATTTGAAGCAAGCCGGACGTGAGGTCTCGCCCGAGATTCGTGCCGTGCTGGAGAAGCGGGCCGGACTGGGCCTGACGCACATGGACGTCGAGCAGGCGGTCGACCGCCGTCCGCTGATGCGGCTGTCTTACGTGTTGCTCGGCCTCGTCGTGGTGACCTGCCTCTACACGGTTCTCTCCCCGAAGAAACTCTCCAATTCACTGTGGCGTGCCCTATTGCCGACCGCAGCAGTCGCTGTCGACACACGAACCGAGATCGATCGTGTCCAGCCGGGAGATGTCGAGGTGCTGGCAAGGGCACAACTCGAAGTGACCGCAGACCTCTCCGGTGAGATGCCGGACGAGGTAACTCTGCTCTACTCCACCAGTGACAAGCGACTGGTCGATGAGCCGATCGCCATGCGCGAGGTCGACGAGGGGCTGCGTCAATACCGAGGCATCATCACAGGTGAGAATGGCCGGGGCATTCTGCAGAACCTGACGTACCGTGTCGTCGCCGGCGATGCGACGAGTCCGACGTATTCTGTCACCGTCAAACAGCCGCCGTCCGCGTCGATCGACGAGGTGCACTACTCATTTCCGAAGTACATGCAATTCATCGACCGGACTCAGGTCGGCGGAGCGATTGACTCCTGGGAAGGGGTTGAGGTCACCTTACATGCGACGGCCAACATGCCGATCGCCTCTGCGATGGTCAAATTCTCGGACACGGAAGACCTCAGCACCAAGGCGGAGGAGTTGCCGGTCAAGATCGAGAACGGCACCGAACTCACAGCGACATGGCAATTGCAGATTCGTTCGGACGGCACGTATCCCAACTTCTACCGGATGCATGTCGTCAACGATGCAGGCGAGGAAGACCCGAATCCGACGCTGCATCCGATCAAGATCACGCCGGACAAACGACCGGAGATTCAACTCGCTCATCCGACGGGGGACATCGAGCGGCCGGCCAATGCCGTCGTCCCGCTGTTGTTCGCGGCTCGCGATCCAGACTTCAAGCTGCGTGCGGTCGTACTGAACATTGAGCAGAACGGCGAGAAACTCCCGCAGGCACCTCGTCTTTACGAGGCGCCGCCCGAGCGGCAGTCGATCAGCGACACCTACAAGTTTGATCTCGGCGGGCTGGTCCTCAAGCCGGGCGATCGCGTCACGTACTGGCTCGAAGCTCGCGACAACATGGAGCCGTTCGGCAGTCGCTCGGGCAATCGGGCCAACACGCCGCGACTGAACATCACCATTCTGGAGCCCGCCTCCCAGGAAGAGCTGCAACAACAGTTGGAGGAGGACCAGCAACAGATTCAGGATCGTCTGGAAGAGGCCCAGCAGGAGCCGCAGGACGAGGGCAATCCGCAACAACAGCAGGACGATTCAACTGACGAGGAGACTCTGCCTCCCCCCTCGAACGAGGATCAACCGAGTGAAGATGGCGAGGCGAGCGAACCAACCGAAGCGGGTGAGACATCCGAAGCAGATGGCGAACAGGGGAGCGAAGGGGAGTCCACGGGCAGCGGCCAGCAGCAGCGAGGTACCGGACAAGGCCAGTCCGAGCAATCCGGCGATCAAGCTCAGCCCGGTGGTGAACAGCAGAACCGAGAGAACGGTGAAGGCTCCGGCGAGCAGTCCAGTGATGACGCTCCCTTCGAGGAAGTTCTCGATAAGCTGATGCGTCAACAGAAGGAGCGTGAGCAACAACAAGGGGCCGACTCAGGGCAACAGCAGCGCGAGCCGCAAGAGGGACAGCAACAACCGCAGGAGAACTCACCCCAACCCGGCGAGCAACAGCAGTCGCCGAACCAGCAGACGGGCGAGCCCGGAGAATCGAGTGCATCCCGCTCAGGAGAGCCGGGAGAGAGTCAGTCACAATCGAGCGAGTCATCGGCGTCAGAGAATCCCTCGAACGGTTCTCCGTCGGAGAACACTCCCACTGACTCCAGCGCGAACCGCACGCCGCCGGGAGATTCAACGCAACCATCGGATTCGACCGGCGAGCAATCACCGGGCGGCGAACAGAGCGAGACGGGTGATTCGCAGTCCGCCAGTGAGAATACTCCATCCGAAGATTCTCCCACGGAGAAAGGCCGAGTCGAGGACGGCGAGACGGTCAAACGCGATCCGTCTCAGTCGAAGGGTGAAGAGCGGCCGTCACAGGAGCCAGCCGATCCCGACGGTGAACCAACTGAGACGACCGATCCAAATGCTGGTGAGTCGAGCCCCGGCGATCCGATGACAGGCGACGCTCAACCTTCCCAGCCGGACAAGTCGGCCACAGAAGGCGAGAATCGTTCGGAGACACCAGACGGGACAGAGGGTCAACCGAAACCGACGGACGATACGAATCAGAACAAGTCCGGTGAAGCGAACGAATCGACCGGATTGCAGCAGCCCCCCAAGAGCGGTGACACACAGTCGCCGATGCCGTCAGAGGGCGAAACGGGCGGCGAGCCTTCTGACTCGACACAACCACCGTCACAAAACTCTCAACCACCGAAGGGGGCAGATCCGGGACAGAGTGACCAGACACAACCGCATGAGAATGCTCCGAAAGGTGAGCCGGGCGACAAGCCTCCGTCAGCCGAGGGTGATCCCATGCCCGGCTCAAATGACGGGCAAACTCCCACTGATGACCCACCGGAGAACATGCTCGAAGAGGGCACGCCGCCCGCGGGTGAACAAGAGAAACCAGGTGAACCGAAACCGGGTGAATCGCCCCAGGGCGAAGGGCAATCTCCAGCGGGTGATCAACCTCAGGGTGAGTCCGGCGAATCTTCCGGGAATCAACCCGAGGGAGCGGGGAGTGAAAGCGCCGCGAGCGAATCGTCCGGAGGTGACAGTCCGGGGGCTGACGGGGAAGGAAAGTCGGAGGAGTCGTCCGGCGGCGGCAATGCCCCAAGCAGTGGACCCGGCGGACCGAAGGCTCCGAACGAAAAACCGACACCCGGCGGTGACGCTGGTGAAAGTGGCGGGGAGTCGACGCAGTCCGGTCAGGGCGGGGGAAACCAGGCAGCGTCGGATGCGCCGGGCAACTCACCAAAGGGAGGCGAACCGGGGAATGAGTCGGGTGACGGTGCTGCCGGTGACGGAGGCGAAGGCACAGCCGACAACATCAAGGGGGACGACCCGGACCTCGAAAACAAGCGCAAAGCGGCCAACCTGGTGCTCAAACAACTGGAGGATCAGATTCAACGGGGCGACGTCGACCCGGAGATGCTCGAAAAGCTCGGCGTCTCCGAGGATCGTCTGAAAGACTTCACACGCAAGCTCCGCGAGCGACTCGCTGACACGGGCGAGGACACCTCCCCGGATGCGAAGGCGCGACGATTGCAATTTCAGGAGACGCTGAGGAATCTCGACTTTAACTCAACCGGTACTTCCCGCGAGGGAGGCGAACGGCCACGCGAATCCGCCAGCGGCTTCGGCGGGCAACGACAACAGGCCCCCGCGCGCTACCGAGATGCGGCAGAGGCCTATCGTAAGCTGATCAACAAGCGTAAGGCGTCGGACAAATAGAAGTTCATTACGTTCGTTAGATCGCAGGAAGCGGCTCAAGACTGAACACGTCGACGTCCACTCCGCGGCACATGAGGGCGTGTTCGAAGGGCCGCTGTGGCTGGGGGAAATCGTTCAACGGAAAGAGTGAATCGTCCCACTCCTCGACGCTTACGGGCGACACCTCGTAGGGCGGGTGATGCACGGTTCCGCTCCAGAACCGTCCGTCGGGCGATTGTGCGAACAGGATGTACCGCTCGACGAGAAAGAACTCCAGCGAACGGGCATCGGTCACGATCGCCTCTCCGTCTGGCTGATAGACAAACCGGCTGGCGAATTCGCCGGATGTCCCGTTTCTGTGCGAAGAGAACTCAACGCGGCCGGACGATTGCTCATAATGATGGGACATCGCTGCCAGGTGATACGGCAGGTGATAGTACTTTCGTGCCCCCCACACGGTGAGGCGTGAGTCCGTGTCCAGCGAGTAGAACCAGACGCCCGGCACGCCATTCGGTCCGATGACGTACGTGCGGCAGTTGAGTTCAAGGAAGTTCGAGATGCCCGGCACACGCGGCCCCCACCACGGCCGAATGTTCCGCATGAAGAACGGCACCAGCCCGACATACGCCTGCCCGTTGTAGGTGTCGACAGTCAGTCCCTCCGGCAGTGATGCCTGAATGACGTCCGCGTCGACCTCCCAGTGGATGAAGAGTAATTCCCGCCACGTTTGATACATGGCGAGACGGCGATCCGGTCGCCGTCGTTGAGCAAGACGAACATCGAGTGAGGGTTCGGTCAGGACTTCGGGCACGGTCGCCTCCTGTCGGAAGTTCGGATCTGCTGCAAGTTGCTCTCTGAGGGAGAAACCGTCAAGTGTGTGCGTTAGTAACGGGGGCAGGCATCAATTCGGCCGATTGGTGTCGCCGGACTCGCACGTCTTCCCGCCGAAATCTTGCCTGACCCCTTCCGCAGATTTTTCTTCCAGATCCCTGTAACAGATTCCTGCGTTCTCCGCCTTGAGGAGTGTGGA
>JAGQPX010000090.1 GCA_020426505.1 Planctomycetaceae bacterium
GTCGTTCGTCAGCGTGTAGATCTCGACGGGATGGCCGTCTTTGGTCGTCCCAAAGGATTCGGCGGTGGGGGCTCCCATTGCAGACACCTGGATGCAGAAGGCAGCGAGGATGATTGACAGGACGGTAAACGGGCGACTCATCGGTGGAATCTCCTCCGGGCAGGTAGATCAGGATGACAGACCAGTAGCGTACGACGGCAGGTGGACAGATCGCAACGCTCGGACCGTTTGAAGCGGTCGTGGCGCCGTGTTCTTTTTGAGGAGCATGAATTTCCACGGAAACGGGTGATGGTGTGAGCTAGCTTTTCGCAGTGAATGTGCCCTGAGTGCATTCTTCCCCTCTTGCGAATTCCCCTCGATCTCCTCTGAGGCATCCATGAGTGCTGAGACTACAACGACCGAACGAGGTCGTGGCGTTTTGTTGTTGTTTGCGGCGACTATCTTCGGCAGTGCCTTCCTGTTGTTCCAGGTGCAGCCTTTGATCAGCCGGTTCATCCTGCCCTGGTTTGGGGGGAGTCCGGCCGTGTGGAGCACCTGCATGCTGTTCTTTCAGGTTGTGCTCTTCGCCGGCTACCTGTATGCCCATCTGACGTCGACGAAGCTCTCGCCCCGCTGGCAGGCGATCGTGCATGCGTGCCTGCTGATCGGAGCCGCCTCGTTGCTGCCGATCACTCCGGATGCTTCGTGGAAGCCGGACCCGGCTGCCAATCCGTCGGTGCGAATCATCATGTTACTCGGTGCCTGCGTGGGGCTGCCGTACTTTCTGCTCTCCTCGACCGGCCCGCTCCTGCAACGCTGGTTCAGCCTGCAGGCACCGGGGGTCTCACCCTATCGACTTTACTCACTCTCGAACATCGGCTCACTCCTCGCACTCGTGTCGTACCCATTTGTCGTCGAGCCCGCACTCTCGTCGCCCGTGCAGGCGGAGATGTGGTCATGGGGATTCGGAGCTTTCGCCGTCTTCTGCATCGCTTGCAGTGTCGGACTGTTGAGAGGTTCATCAGTGCAGACAGACGATGTCACCACGGCGGCGGCCGATGACGGACCCGCTCCCACGTGGGGCGACCGCCTGACGTGGTTCGGACTGGCTGCCGTCGCGTCGATCATGCTGCTGGCAACGACCAATCAAGTCTGCCTCGACGTCGCAACCGTTCCCTTCCTGTGGATCCTTCCGCTGACGATCTATCTGCTGTCGTTCATTCTCTGCTTCGACGGCGACCGTTGGTACAACCGCAAGGCATACACGGCCCTGTTGTTTGTGACGCTCATCGCGGTGATCAACACGCTGCTCGGTGGTGTCGGTGTCTCGATCATCATTCAGGTGATGGTCTACCTCGCCGGGCTGTACTTCTGCTGCATGGTTTGTCATGGCGAACTGGCCGCTCAGAAGCCGGGACCGAAATACCTCACGTCGTTCTATCTGCTGCTCTCCGCCGGCGGTGCGGTCGGTGGCCTGTTCGTGGGGTTGATCGCTCCCTACGTATTCAGCAGTTACTGGGAGATGCACATCGGACTGTTTGCCTGCATGCTGGTCATCCCGGCGATCTACTACCGAGACAAATCCAGCCTGCTGCACAATGGCAACTCACGACCCGCGTGGGTCATCATGAGTGTGGCGGTCTGCCTGCTCAGTGTGGGCCTGTTGCGTCACGCCTGGCATCTCGTGGGCGAGTCGATCGCTGTGACTCGCAATTTCTATGGAGTGTTGCGTGTCCAGCAGAACGAGCAGGCAACAAAACGCGGGCTCTATCACGGATCAATTCTGCACGGCATGCAGTTCCTCGATGACGAACGACGTCACATCCCCACGACCTACTTCGGAGTCCGTTCCGGTGTGGGGGCCGTCCTGCAGAATCACCGCATGGGCCAAGAGCGTCACATCGGTATCGTCGGACTCGGCGTCGGCACACTCGCGTCGTACGGCACACCGAAGGATGAGATCCGCTACTACGAGATCAACCCCGAGGTCGTCCGACTGGCCGAGGACTACTTCACCTTCCTCTCGGACTGCAAGGCAGAGACCGAGGTCGTGCTGGGTGACGCTCGTTTGTCACTGGAGCATGAGGAGAATCAGCAGTACGACGTGCTCGTGCTCGACGCGTTCTCCGGCGACGCCATCCCGACGCACCTGCTCACCCGAGAAGCAGGCGAGTTGTACGCACAGCACCTCAAGGACGACGGCATCCTCTGTGTGCACGTCTCCAACATTCACTTCGACCTCAGGCCCGTCGTCCAGGGCCTCGCTGAACACCTCGGCATGTATTCGGCCAACGTCGAAGGCCTCGCCAACGAAGAGCAGGGCACCCAACACTGCCACTGGATGCTCCTGTCACGTCAGCCCATCGAGGAACAGATCATCCTCGCGACGGACGCCTTCAACAAACCGGAAGACGGCCCCATCCTCTGGACCGACTACTGGAGCAACCTACTCGCCGTGTTGCGGTGAAGTGACTCACCGACACCGCTACGTGACCGGGCGGCAACTCAAAAACCAGGTTGAAGATAGTCGGAAATCTTGAGATCCCAACTATCGAGACCATTAAAACTGATCCTGTAACCATGTTGCTTCAGTGGTAAGCCATCGGCCAGGCGACACCAGAAGGTCCAGACTCGCGACGATTCGTCGATCTCAATGAGAATTTCATTCATATTCTCAATTTGACCTTTGTCACGCAGTACGGTCTTCTGAAAGTAGGTCAGCTCATCTTTGACTGCTGCAGCAACTCGCGATCCGTTGAGAAAAATGCGCTCAGCGAGGAGCAATTGATTCGGCCTCACCTTGCCCTCGCTGTCGGGGCGAAATCGGAAGCGGATGAGGCGGTCGGAGAAGCCGGGCATCCCACGCACGCTCGATTCCAGTTGGACACTGCGACCGACTTTAACCGGAGGAGGGATTTGACTCGGCTTGCCCCTTGGGAGATCTTTGATCTGGGGAAACTCACCTCCTGTGGGAATTGCTCGAAGGAAAAATCGATGAGTGACCTTGCGGCCTGCGACAACATCGCTGGCAACCTCATCAAGGCTCACGATTTTGTAAGGCGTGGGTGTTTGCCAAACGGAGAAGTAATAGCCGGGCATCGGCTTTGACTGAAACGACAATTGGCCGTTCTCGTCCGTGCTCCCCAGGCCCTCATACCAAACCTCGGCAAGGGAATTGAATTTGTAGAATTCGACACCGCGAATCGGTTTCTGAGTGTCCACGTCAACGGCAAGTAAAACCACATCTCCTGTGTTCGCTGCTTCCTGAGCAAAGGAAGCAGGGCAGCTCAAAAAAACACCAGCAGCACATGTCGCGATTGATGTCCAAAGAATGCTTCGCATGGATTCTGCCTCCACGTTCACGAAATGATGATTCTCATTCCCAATTCGAGAGTTGATTGAGGAACGTTTGCTCAGTGACTTTTCTCTTGTGACTGCGGCACTCTCCCCGACGAGGCTGGGCGACCCTTTGCGAGATGTTTCGCGACGACGTCTTGTAACACATCCTTGGGGATCTCGCTCGCAAGAGTGCATCGATTGGGGCCGAGCAGGAAGAACTGTGGTGTGTTGTCGATGCCGTATTCCTTCAGCATTTTTCTTCCGGCGGGACCTGGATCCGTAAACATTTGCCACCAGCGTGGATCAGATACAAAGCTGACCGGCCTTTGTCCTTTGTTGTACGTGACCATCCCTTTATCGACGCAGTAGTTGCTCCACTTGTCCCAGTCGTCGCTGTTAGCTCCTTCTACGAGGACGGTGATCATGAGGAAGTTGGGCACATCGGAGAACTCGCCCCGGATCTTGGCCAGCCGTGCCATGTCCTCTTCGGCATCCGCGTCGTTCATCGACCAGAATGTCAGCAAAACCGTTCGCTCGACCGGATAATCGTACCAACCACCAGCCAGATTCAATGCGACAACGTCCGGTGCTTTCTTCCCGACGATGACCTTTTGCTCTTCATGTGTCGGCGACAGAGACGTTTGTGCTCCTACAGTTGACACCAAACAGGACGCAACCAGCGACAGAGATGCGACGAGTCGAAAGGCCATCTGCGATTCTCCGATAAAGATCATGAGGGCGACAGAATTATGGGACAAGCTTACAACGCAGGGAGGCCCTGCCGGCGGCACGCCGTACTTTTTAGCCAGATAAGTCAGGCTCCACTCTTCTACGGCTGCGACAAGTTCATGCTGTGTTCACTTGTGTGTTGCACAAACCGATCCATCAAGGTCGATTGAACCAGTCGCGAGACGGCAAGTCAATCGTCGGTCTGCGAACTCCTCCTTGATGATTTGTATTTCCATCCCGCAGGACGATATCAAGCGAACTTGGTAGACTTAAAGTCTCACTTTGATGTCGCAGGATTTGTATTCCAGGGTAATGGCTTCGATGGGCAATGGTGAAGGCATGACGAACGATCAGCGCACTAACGGCAGTAATCGTCGACGTGGTGTGGTGGCAATGGCCGCGGCATTAGTGGTGTGTGGACTGATGAGCGCGGCTGCCCACGCGGGGGGGCGTCTGCTTGTTGTTATGGATGTCACGACGGGTGAGTATCGGGCGCTTGATGGGGAGAGTGAGTTTGATCGGCAGGGGTCGCCGCGGTTTTCGCCGGATGAGTCGATGATCATCTATGATGCGCGGCGTGATCACGAGGAGTTTGACCACGTCCGCATGTTCGTGAAGAGTGCGACTGATCCCACGGCGGAGGCGAAGTATCTTGGAAGCGGGGCCATGCCGAGCTACTCCGCTGGGGGCGGCAGCATTGCCTTTTCGCGGCCGCGTGAGGGCGTGTGGATCATGGACGCCAACGGGGAGAACGAGAAGCAGATCGACCCGGCTGCGTGGCACATCACCTTCGGTCCCTTCGACGATCGTCTCGTCGCCTACGGCGTGCGGACGAATGACGGGCCGAACATTCGAGTGCTCAACCGGCAGACTGACGAAACCCACGACCTGCTCGAACCGGAAGTCGCGAGGCGATACGGCATGATTTACTGGAACTTTCAATGGTCGTACGACGAACTCTCCATTGCCTTCATGGCCAAGCAACGAGACGGTGGCGACGAGATTGCCGTCGTCGGCACGCAGATCGGTCAAACGCATCATCGAGTGGTGCTCCACGATGCTGAAAACGCTGACTCACTCGTCACGTTTCACCCCCTCTCAGGACACATCTATTTCTCGAAGAAGCACCCGGCGATCAACAATTGGAAGAAGCTCTTTCTGGTCGACCCGGACTTACCTGAACCCTATCAGGCTCCCTCGTATTATTTCGTCGGTCAACCGGAAGGACGAAGTAACGACTCGGGCGTCTGGTCCATGGACGGCAAGCGGTTCGTCTTCGGGTCACGCGAGATGCCGGTGGGAACGGAATGACGGATTGCAGTCAGCGTCCGTCAGTACTGATAGATGGGCAGCAGCTGATACGGTGGCGAGAGTGCGAGGATCGCGAGGGCCGTGGTGTATGTGCTGCCGAATGAGGCATCCTCAATCCGCTCGGGTTCCCAGGAGCCGTCTGGTCTCTGGTGTGTCGTCAACGTCTGCATGAGAACGGGGTAATATCCGGCCCAGTACTTGCCGCCCAGTTGGAACATCGCCTGACTGGTGTAGTAGGCCGCGTAGTGATAGCGGTCCATGTCCTGCTCACCGGGACCGTTGTAGCGGCGATTCCTGCGAGCCAGGATCCAGTCACCCCCGCGTCTGGCGATCTCCGTGTTATGCTCGCCGCCGAGTGACAACGACAGCACTCCTCCCCCCACGACCCCGCCACTCGGCTTCCGCTTGATACTGTTGTAGACGAATGTCCCCCGCTCGACAGCGAAGCAGCTCCGGACATAATCCATCGCATCACCGATCATCTCGGTTGGCACGTCGAACTCCGCATTTCTGGCGGACCGCAGAAACGTGACCTGCCAGGCGGTCACCGAGAGATCAGAGTCGTTCGTCGAGAAGACCCCCGGCTTCGCATACCGCCAACCGCCGAGGTCGTCTCGCCGCCGCTTGGGGAGTGTCTGATTCTTGCGCGAAAAGTCGATCGCTTTCTCAATCGCCTGGCGAAGCTTGTCCTGCTGTTTCTCATCCGTCATGCCGTACACTTCGGACAGCATCAACCCTGCGATCGCGTGGTTGTAGATGCAGGTGTGGAAGCCGTTATCCTTGTCAAACCTCTCCTCCACGTGTTGACTGAACAACAAACCATCCTCGCGCTGCTGCGCGAGCACATAGTCGATCGCGCGGCTGATCCGTCGACCATACGGCCCGCCGTCCGGCACATGACCCCGCGACAGAAAGGCCATCACACACAGACTTGTCACCCCCGGCTGCCCGGTCCGAAACGTCTCGAACGAACCGTCGTCTGCCTGCTGCGTTGAGAGATATGTCAATCCCCGATCGATGGAATGGTCGAGCTGCGACCACTGTGCCTCATTGAGGACATCCACGAACACCCGCGGCTCTGCACCGTCGCCCTCCGTCTCATCGCTCCAAGCCTGCTGCGATGACAGACCCCCGCCCATAAGAACGAGCACAGCGACCCATTGCATCCGCCCGACACGCTGCCAACAAACAACCATCCGAGCCTCCTCACCGATTTAAGAGTCGACGTCAGACAAGCGTACCCGCTAGGGAGTGACGTCGGCAATCACGTAGCCAATTATCAAACAACGTCTGACCAATCCGGCTGACATTCGTAGTCGTATTCGGTCAAGTGCTGATGTCGACCGTGTCCGTGCGTCGCTCTCTTCGTTCATTGGTTTGCCAGTAGGTTCCGGTGTTGGTGTCCAGGCAAGTGAGCCAGCCGTTGCCGTGGGCCCAGGTGTCGATGCAGATGCCGGCGGGGTGGACAGCGGGGAGGCCGTTCTTTTGGGAGTCGTGGCCGCAGATGATGAGCTTGCCGGACTGGTGGGGGGGAGTCCACTCGTCCGTGTCGGTCCAGTAGAGGGACTCTTCGGGTTGCTCGTCGAGATTGCGATTGGGTTGGAGTGAGCCGTGGACGAAGATGTGTTTGTCTGTTTCAAACGTGGGGAGCAGGTCCTGTTCGAGGAACTTCCAATGTCTGACCGGGATGTCGTTGAGAGTCGGGTCACCTGATTGTGACGAGTAGGACATGAGGGCCGCGTCGCCGCCGACTTGCTTCCAGAACATCAGGCCCCGAGGTCCGCTGCGGGCAGCCAGCATCATGATCTCGTGGTTGCCGCGAAGAGTGATGAGATTCAACGAACGGCGGCGGTTGATGATCCAGTCCAGCACTCCCCGTGTGTCCAGCCCGCGATCGACGTAGTCACCAAGGAGGATGATCTGATCGTCAGGCGTAAATTCGACGAACTCTTCGAGAGCCTTCAACGCACGAAAGCAGCCGTGGATGTCGCCGATGGCGAGGGTGCGACTCATTCGGTGCCTCGTCGTTTTGTGCGGGAGTCGAGGTAGGCGCCGAGGGGGGTGTGGTAGGGTTCGGCGGTGGTGAGTTTGAGGTAGTCGACGCCGGCGTTGCCGCAGATGCGGGCGAGTTGGTCGGTGAAGTCGCGGTATTGCTGGAGGTAGGTCTGCCGCAGGCGGTGGGGGTCGACGAGGAGGCGGTGTGCGTCGCGTTCGAGGCTGCGGAACTGGGTGGGGTGGGTGAACGGGAAATCCTCTTCCTCCGGCGTGACGATCTGAAACAGGATGACTTCGTGTCGGGCGTGCTGGAACTGTTTGAGGGCTTCGGTCAGCGGGGCGAGTTCGTCGAAGAAGTCGCTGATGAGTATCACGAGACTGCGGCGTTTGATGAGCGGGATCATCTCTGCGAAGACCGTCGACAGACTCGTCTCCTCGCCCGGTTGCCAGTTGCTGAGTGATTGGGTGATGCGTTGAAAGTTCATCTCACGGGCAGCCGGGTCGATCTGCTCGCGGACTTTCGTATCGAACGTCATGAGTCCGACGGCATCTCGTTGTGAGATCAGCAGGTAGCCGAGGGCCGCTGCGAGTTGGCGGGCGTAGTCGAATTTTGTGAGGGTGGACTGGCCGTAGGCCATGCTTCCGGAGCCGTCGACCAGCAAATAACTTCGCAGGTTTGTTTCCTCTTCGAACTCTTTGATGTAGTATTTGCCCGTCTTGCCATAGGCACGCCAGTCGATGTGCCGGATTTCGTCGCCTGGGTAATACTGGCGATGTTCGACGAACTCGACACTCGAACCCTTGAACGGGCTCTTGTGCTGGCCGACCATGTAGCCCTCGACGATCAGCTTGGCAACGACATCCAGCCCGCCGAATTTGGCGAGTGCCGTCGGATCATCAAGCGGCGATTCAGTCGGCGATGGTTGCCAGGATTGGCTCATTCGTGATCGCGTGGTTGGATTCTGTGTGACGAGACCGTTTTCCTCGCGGAGATGCGAGTTCCTATTGAGATACTGTCGGAGATAACGATGCAGCCGGAAATTCGCAATGCCGTTGACCTTGTGATTGCGGGGGAAGCCGTCCCCGCTGATGACATGCAGGCGGCTGTGAATGTGATTATGAAGGGGAAGTGCAGCGAGACTGAGACAGCCGTGCTGCTGACCGCGCTGACCATGAAAGGGGAGACGGTTGAAGAGGTCGTGGGTGCTGCGCGGGCCATGCGGGAACACGTCACACGGGTGAAGCCGACTGCTGAGGACCTGCTCGACACGTGCGGGACCGGGGGCGACAACCTGCACACGTTCAACATCAGCACGGCGGTCGCCTTTGTGGTCGCTGCATGTGATGTGCCGATCGCCAAGCATGGGAACCGAAGTGTGTCGAGTTTGAGCGGCTCGGCTGACGTGCTGGAAGCGTTGGGCGTCAATGTCGACATCACACCGCGGCGGGTCGCGACCTGCATCAATAAGCACAACATCGGGTTCTGTTACGCTCGCTCACTGCACAAGGCGATGCAGCACGTGGCACCGGTTCGGGCTGAGTTGGGATTCCGTACGATCTTCAACTTGCTGGGGCCCTTGACGAATCCTGCGGGTGCCTCACGGCAGTTGATCGGTGCCAATCGGGTCGAGACCGCAGAGCTACTCGCCAACGCCATCCAGCGGCTGGGGACACAACGGACGATCGTTGTCTGCGGCAACAATGAGTTGGACGAAGTCGCCCTGTGGGGAGAGACGACAGCCTTTGGCGTGAATGCAGACAGTGTCAAACGCGGCGCATGGACATCCACTTCGTTCGGTCTCGACGAATGCACACCGGATGATCTGAAGGTGTCTTCGCCGGCGGAGAGTGCGGATCGCATCCGGGCCATCTTCGACGGAGAGAGCGGACCGTCTCGCGACATGGTCCTTGCCAATGCAGCGGTCGCCTTGATCGCAGCGGAGCGCGTGCCGTCACCCAGAGCGGGCGTCGAACAAGCCGCCGCTGCGATCGACGAGGGACGCGCGAAAGAGGTCGTGAAGAAACTGGCGAAGCAGACGTCGTCTTGAAGTCATACTCGCGTCATGCCGAGCGAAGCAGAGTCGACCGGTGTGTCACCGTCCAGCGGCTTGGTGTCATGGATGGTCCACTGCTTTGGCCGCGTCGATCGTCTGCTCCCCGCCGGTCTCACTATCCGGTTGACCCATCAACGGATGTTCGGGGAACAACTTGTCGAACATCAGGCGAAATGCCAGTCGGATCGGCAGGCGTACTCCTTTGATGAAGAAGGAGAGTCGTGTGTGATAGCAGCCGAGTTTGGAGTGCTTGACGCTGTCGGTCCCCTGACTCATGGAAATGGTTTTGACGTCACGCGAAAGGCCATCGGCCAGTGCTGCGTAGAGGAGGTTGAAGTACAGATGGCACTGCGAGTTTCTCTCGTAGTCCATTCCGACGAAGAGGGGATAGTATGAGTCCCTGGAAAACACGGTCGCGCAAAAGCCTCGAACGTTGTCACCTTCGAGAAGAAACGTGAAGTTGCAGTTCTGAGGTAGTTGCCGAGGAATTTCGAGGAAGAACTCTCGGGGGAGAAACTCGAGTTTTGTCTCGGCCTTTTCGAAGACGGCCCGGTAGAGGTCGTGGACCTCAGGAGTGAAGTGTCTCTCGATTTCCACGGGATCGGATGTGTTCTGAACATGGACTCCCGCCTTTTGCATTCGTTTCAATGAGCGTCGAATGTCCCAGCGTTTGTCGCTCTTCTGGGCAGCGAGGTAGGATTCAAAATCAGATTGCTGCGGATGCACGAGGTTGAGCGGCAAACTGTCTGCCCGGCGATACCCATGTTGCTCGACAGCAGAGAGTTGGGTCACTTCGCTGTCAGTGAATTCCTTGAGCACGATGATTCGTGCCCGATCCGTCTTCGCGACATCATCCATCAACTGGCAGAGTGACTGGAGAATCGCTGGGCGGTCTGCGTGATCGGCGAATCTGAGATGGCTTTGCCCTGCGGAGAACGGCATGCCGCAGAACAGCACCTTGTAGTACACGACCGCGGGAACGATTCTCCCTAGAAATCCCAGCAGATTCCTCAGCCACGATTCGTTGACGAGCAGTGTTCCATCGACGATGTAGGTGCACAGACAGGTGATCGCTGTCGCATTCCCATTCTCATCGGAGAACAGGACGTAGCGAAAGCGGGCTTGCGTCGACATTGACAGTTCGACGACCCGTAACAGCCGCACATCCATAAACAGGTCGTCCTCGTCACGGATGCTTTCCCAAGTATCCATGTCGATATCGTCGACAGTCTCCCAGATGGTGATCCTCGGTTGGACGGTTCGCGTCATGCGTTCCTTCGCAGGGATGACCGTGGGCATGAGACACTCGTAGGTAATGACCGGAGATTGCCCATGATAAGGCGTGATGGTCTACCGTAGACGGATGACTCGTCAAAAGGGGATTGCAAGGTCCGGCCCATCAGGAATTGCATCGCTGAGGTGAGAGTTGGATTGATTACAACGATTTGTGGCCAATGACCACCTTCTTCGCAGGATGGTCACTTGGAGTTGTTGCCGTCCCTGTGAGAAGCTTCCAATGACTGAATGGCCTCAAACAAGTCCTGCTTCCGGACCGGCTTGGCGATGTAGCCATCCATTCCCGAGGCGAGACACTCTTCGCGGTCTCCCTTCATGGCGTGAGCAGTCATGGCGATGATGGGGATCCGCTGAGAGGACGACGCTTCCCGTTGGCGAATCTCCCGTGTGGCCTGGAGTCCATCCATCTCGGGCATCTGGATGTCCATCAGGATCAGGTCGTACTTTTGTGTGGCCCAGGCTTCGACGGCCTCTGCTCCGTTACTTGCCACGTCGATGGTATGCCCCCATTTTCTGAGGACGCCGATGGCTAGCTTTTGGTTGGGCAGACTGTCTTCGGCGAGCAGGATCTGCAGTGGCTGCATCGCCTCGGCCTGTTCCGGCAAGTTGTCGGCCCGATCACCATCTGATGGAGTCGAGACGCCCAGTTCCCGGATCAGAATGTTGAAGAGTTCCGACTGCTTGACCGGCTTGAGGATATGAGCTTCAACGCTGAGGTTCTGACATCGGGCAAGGTCCTCGCTGCGATCACCTGAGGTGAGCATGATGATGATCGTCTCAGCGAGTTGTGCGTCGTGTCTGATTTCTTCAGCCAACTCGAATCCGTCGCGATCGGGCATGTGAACGTCGGAGATGACAACGGGGATTCTATCGTTGGTCTTGCAAGCGGATCGCAGCGTGCTAAGGGCATCATCGACATTGCTGACTGCGATGGGGTCCATGCCCCAATTCTTCAGGATTTCGTTGAGGATCAGTCGATTGGTGGCGTTGTCGTCAACGACGAGGACTCTCGTTCCCTCGATTTGAGCCGGCTGACCGGATCGGACGGGTGACGGTTGATCGGCAGTCGTCAGGTTGACCGTGAAACGAAATGTGCTGCCTTGGCCCGGTTGGCTTTCGACGGTGATCTCTCCGCCCATCAACCCGACAAGTCGCTGCGAGATGGCGAGGCCCAGTCCGGTGCCTCCGTATTTGCGAGTAGTTGAGGCATCGGCCTGTTCGAACTTGCCAAAGATGGATTGCTGCTTGTCAATCGGGATGCCGATCCCCGTATCGCGAACAGAGACTGCCAGCGTCACGTTCTGATTGCTTTGCGAGAGGCAGGTGACCTCCAGAACGACCTCTCCCTCTTCGGTAAACTTGATGGCATTGCCGACCAAATTGACGATCACTTGTCGCAGTCGGCCAATGTCACCCATCAGGAAATCGGGAACTTCAGGATCGATGCGGCAAGCGAGTTCAAGGTTTTTGCGGTGAGCACGCAACGCAAGCGATCGAGCGGTGTCTCCCAGACTGTCTCGCAACGCAAAGACCGTCGGTGAGAGTGAGAGTTTGCCCGCCTCAATCTTCGAGAAATCGAGGATGTCGTTTAGCAGAGTGAGCAGCGACTCGCCTGAGTCGCGGACAATGTTGAGGTACTCCGCTTGCGTCTCGTCCAGTTTGGTGTCGAGGACAAGATCGGTCATCCCGATGATGGCATTCATCGGCGTACGAATCTCGTGGCTCATATTGGCGAGGAAATCGCTTTTCGCGCGGTTAGCGGTCTCAGCTGCCTCTTTCGCCTCAAGCAATCGTGACTCCAGCCGCTTTCGTTGAGTAATGTCGATTCCCGTGCCAAGCACACCGGGCCTGCCGTCGTGCTCAATCGAAGCCGCTGCGAATTCGATCCACCGTTCCTCACCCTGTTTTGTCACGATTCGGATTTCATACCGATCCGGGACGTCCTCGCCTCGCTGGCGTGCAAGGCTGCGTTCCTTGACCATGTCCTGGAAATCAGGGTGGATATAGCTGAGAAAACTCAGTTGTTTCAGTTCCTGGCTTGAGTATCCCGTCACCTGTTCATAAGCGGCGTTGGCATAACTATGGCCTGTCCCTTGAAAGATCGCGACCATGGCAGGCAGCATCTCCGACATCGTTCGGAAACGCTTCTCGCTGTCGAGGAGTGAATCCTGGGCATGTCGTCGAATCGCGCTCTCTTGTTCGAGGGCTTCGTACCGGGTTTTCAAATCCCGGTTGTTGCGCTCAAGAGCATCATTGGCGATCTTCAATTCCAGGACAGTTTGTGCCAGCTTCTCTTCAGCCGCTTCGGCGCGGAGGCGTGCGCTGTTGGCATCGTCCGCCAGTGCTACGACCGAGGACTGCTGCTCGTTGAGTTGGGCCGTCCGCCGCTCCAGCTTCTGTTGAACTGACTGTAACTCCAGGATTGGGGAGAGTAACAGTGCCAGATGTTGGAGTTGTTCAAGGTCGCCTTGATTGAAGTCGCCCTCGAACTTATCGGAAGCCTGAAGAACGCCGACAAATTCTCCCCTCCGACTCAGGATCGGCACGGCCAGCCATCCTCGCATGGGAGGGTGTTCGAGACCGCGACGATCCTTGAGCTGACTGAAGTTCTTCCAGGCAGGGTGACTGGTCAGTTCATCGTGCGTCATGCAGAAACAGAATTTTTTCTCCGCGACGATTCCCCAGATTCCCTCACCCGTCGGCATGACGTCGTAGGATTGGTATTCTGCGTACTTATCCGACAGTGAGACTGCGTGAACGGCTGTCTTGAAGTGTCCACCAGGAATATAGCTGAGCGCCGCTTGGTGAGCACCGATCAGAATCCGTGCCTGGCGGACAACGACATCCAGAGCCTTATCGAACGTTTCAGCCCCATAGGCAGCCACGATCGTCTGATCCAGATCGCCAATGATTGACGAGTGGTTCGACGGACGGTTTTGTGCGTCAGCGGCGCCCATATGCGTCAAATCTCACATCCTCTGTAGTTGGAGATTCAGTCCTCAGTCGTCCAGCTCCAGCGTCAAATGGGGATGAGGAGTCGTTGTTGAGCGGATGCCCCCTTCGATGGTAACCGGAGAAAGTCGCATGTTCCACGCCGTACGACGACTTGAGCACGAGTGGTGTGTTGGGCATCCCATCTCTGATTCTCACAAATGAGACATTCGGCAGGGAAAGCTTCCCGACAGTCATGGCCACGGTCTTGATAATGAGAGCCGCGTTGACACCGGCACTCCGTGGGTTGCGACCCGGTCAGCCCACCATATAATCCAGAGGTATCGACATCCGGTGATTTCTCATCGGATCCCCAAGAGAATCGACGACACCCGTCCCGATGTGTGTATCTCGCGACGGTTGAGGAAAGTGCAGATCGCGATGCGCGAATGGTTTCGGAATCTGTGGGTCGCAGTATCGACCGTGGTCAAAGGCCTGTGGGTGACGCTGCGGGTGTTTCGCAAGACATACCAGCGAAGGACCTTCACAGAGATCTACGAGTATCCGGAGACACCCGTGCCGGTGAAGGCCCGTTACCGCGGCTTTCATCGGTTCGACCTGACGACGTGCATTGGCTGCGAGAAGTGTGCTGCCGCATGCCCGGTTGATTGTATCTACATCGAGAAAGAAAAGAGCCCGGTCGGAAAAGGGTTCCGCATCGACAATTTCACGATCGATTACACCAAGTGCATGTTCTGCGCGCTGTGTGTTGAGCCGTGCCCGGTCGACTGTATTTTCATGGGCTCGAATCACGACTTGAGTTGCTACAGCCGCGACGGTTGCATCGTCGATTATGCGAAGCTGCCGTTGCAGACCGCGTGGGGACAGGCGACGCTCAATCCGACCGCTGTCGCTGAGTCCAAAGTCTTGTACGAACCCGTCTGGGTGAAGGGGGAGCCAAGCCCGTTCGAGTTTGCGGAAGAGTAACCGGCATCCCGCTGTGTGCAGTTGCGAAATGGCCATGATCGCCATCGGACAACCGACCGCAGCATCATTGAGGCACAGAGACATGGCTCCCAATCCTGGTGATCAGCAGTTTTCGATCGAAGACGCGAATCGGATGCTCCCGTTAGTGCGAGCGATCGTCGCGGACATCGTTCAACTGGCCAGCGACATCGAAGATCGTCAGGATCGACTCAACGTCGTGAGTGACAGGCAATCGGAGCGGGACGACCTCTACGCGGAAGAATTGCAGCAGATGCAACACGAGATCGATCAGGATGAGGATCGACTTGATGACTTCATTCAGGAACTGGTCGATTTGGGAGTCGAACTGCAGGATGCGATCGTCGGCGAGGTTGATTTCCGCACGCGTGTCGATGGGCGTGAAGTTCTCCTTTGCTGGAAGTTGGGAGAGGCGGAAGTGTCACACTGGCATACCGAAGACGCGGGTTTCGCAGGCCGCCAGTCGCTTCTGCAAGGCGTCGGGTCATCCGGTGACTTTCCCTCGCCAGATGTGACCGAGACCTGACCCGCCCGTAATGAATCACTGATTAAAGACACCAGTTCCAGCAATCTTGAGCTACCGAAAACATAAACTGCCATGACAGACTTGGGGATCCATCTACTCCTGTTCGTGATCGTGGGAGCCATTTTTCCACTGGTGCCGTTGATCATCGGCCACTTCGTCAGGCCCGATCTGCCGACGCCGGAGAAGGATGCGGTCTACGAGTGTGGCGAGCCGACGATCGGCTCAAGCTACGTCCAGTTTGACCTGCGTTTTTATGTCATCGCACTGCTGTTCATCATCTTCGATGTCGAGGTGGCGTTCTTCTTCCCTTGGGCGCTCGTCTTCGGCGGAGCGACGCAACTGGCCGATCCTGCCGTCACCGGCGAAGCACGGATGGCCTTGAGTGACCGTGTGCTCGATGTTGCCCCCGGCACATCGACATCCGAGACGATGATCACCCCCGAAGCGGCCCAGACGCTCGCCTACACCGGCTTTGCAGACATCCTGGTGTTCTTCGGCGTCCTACTCGTCGGTTTCGCCTATGTCTGGAAGCGAGGTGACCTCGACTGGGTGCGTGCCATGATCAATCAAGCCAAACAAGCCGCCGCTCCATCGTTGCCACCCGCACTTGAGCAAAAACACACAGACACCAGAGAGCCCCAACCTGCTTGATGGGGCACGTCCCTTCTGAGCCAACAGCCACAAGCCACTAGCGATTCGCCATCAGCCAAAATGACCTTCGACGAAATTCACAAATCTCTGCTGAGCCGTTTCGGTGCAGACGTCATCACCGGCTTGAACGCCGACGCGATCGATCCCTGGATCGAAGTCGCTTCGGAGTCGATCGCCGATGTGGCCTACCAACTCAAACACGATGACGCCCTCAAGCTCGACGCACTCAATGATCTCTCCGCCGTCGACTACCTCGAACCGGACGAGAAGCTGGCCAAGAAGTTCCCGTACGATCCGCACATTGCGGTTGTCTATCACCTCTACAGCTACACGCACAAACACTTCCTCAATGTGAAGGTTAAGCTGCCCCGTTGGAAGAACGATGTCGAAGGGCAACTCCCCGAGGTGCCGTCGGTTTCGCATGTCTGGGCGATCGCCGACTGGCATGAGCGGGAAGCGTACGACCTGATGGGGATCAACTTCATCGGTCACCCCAACCTCGTCCGCATCCTCTGCACCGACGACTGGGTCGGCCACCCGCTCCGCAAAGACTACGAATTCCCACTGGAGTACCACGGCATCCGCGGGAAGTGACGGAAGAGTTTTCAGTCTTCAGTTTTCAGTCGTCAGTTCTGAAATCGTCACGAAGATTGAGCATGACTCTCCACTGACAACTGACAACTGACAACTGACAACTCAACATGGCCACCGCTGAACTCACAGATCCTCGCGTCATCGAATTCGACGTCCGCACGGACGAAATGCTCGTCAACATGGGACCGCAGCACCCCAGCACGCACGGCGTGCTGCGACTGGTGCTTCGCACCGACGGCGAAATCGTCTCGGAAGTCACTCCGCACATCGGCTACCTGCACCGATGCGCCGAAAAGATCGGCGAGAATCTCGCTCACCGTCAGTGGATCCCCTACACCGACCGGATGGATTACCTGGCGGCAATGAACATGAATCTCGGCTGGGCGCTGACCGTCGAGAAACTCATGAAGTACGAGCCGCCTGAAAAAGGGCGCCACCTCCGCGTGCTGATCAGCGAACTGGGACGAATCGCCAGCCACCTCGTCGGCATGGGGGCGTACGGACTCGACCTCGGAACGTTCAGCCCGTTCCTTTACGCGTTTCGCGAACGTGAAAAAATCCTCGACCTCTTCGAAGAAGTCTGCGGGGCGCGGCTCACCTACAGCTACCTCACCGTCGGCGGCGCCACCGCCGATCTTCCGCCCGGCTGGCTGGAGAAGTGCGAAGCGTTTCTCGCCCAGTTCGAGCCGATCATCGCCGAGT
>JAGQPX010000091.1 GCA_020426505.1 Planctomycetaceae bacterium
ATAGACTTAACGGAGTAGTGTTAGCCTGTCGTACTTCGTTGTTCGCAGATGTTAGGTGTTCGCCCTGTCCGCTGAGGCGGATTCCGGCGCGGGAGTCTGTTCATTCATCGCCACATCTTCAGAGGTGCCGAGCGGGCCGCAGGAGCGAACGATCGAACGGCGGAAGATCATTCGTGATGCTGGCCGTTAACAGTGGCGGTGATCAGCGACCGTCCCGGAGGCGGTCACCTAAAAAGTTGTCCAACTCGGGGATTGGATAAATCTTCGCGATCGTTTTTTCAAAGTCGTAGGGGACACGCTTGAAGGTGACCGTGTTGCCATCAAGCAACACGTAGGAAGCCCGGTTGTCGCCGTCGCGCGGTTGTCCGACCGATCCCACGTTGACCAAAGTCTTCCCGTTGGTGAATTCATACCGGGAATCAAATTCGTCGGGAGAAAGGAAGCTCAGGTCCTCACGGAACACACCTGGGATGTGCGTGTGTCCTTGAAAACAGTTGCGATCGACGAGCGCGAAAATCCGCTCCATCTTTCGTTGGTTATAAATGTCTTCCGGGAAGACGTACTCGTTGAGAGGATTCCGGGCCGACCCATGCACGAACAGGAAGTTGTCTTCCCGACGCATCCGGGGCAGTTCGCCGAGGAACTCCCAGCGACGCTCGTTCTCTTCCGGACGGTCCGATTCCAGCATGTGCCGGGTCCAGAAAATGGCACGTTCTGCTCCGGCATTGAAACCTTCTGGATCAAAGAGTGCCGCCTGATCGTGATTTCCCAGAATGGTGACCTGACATCGTTGCGTGACGGTGTCGACGCATTCACGCGGGTTGGGTCCGTAACCGACAATGTCGCCAAGACAGTAGATCTCGTTGATGCCCTGCTTGTCGATGTCTTCCAACACCGCGGTCAGCGCTTCAAGGTTTCCATGGATGTCGCTGATGAGTGCTCGCAACGCTTCTGCCTCGACAACAATGTCTGCACCGGTTGAATGACCGTTCCTCGCACCGGAGAAACGGTTTATCGGCCCCGGACGTGTGGTGCTGAACGGAACCGACCGTCTTCAGGACACTTACGTCAGTCATAAACGGACGCACGAACGCCCCTTATCGGAGTTTAGCGCAGTTCCGTCAATCGGGTCAAGCGGCGGATGGATCTCCGAACGATTCGGTGTCTGATGATTCGTCGGGGATACTGTGCGTTTGTGATTCGGCCATATCTACGGAATCTTGGCGATCCTGCTGAAGTTGGTGTCTCTTCGCGCCCGCAAACCAGTCATTTTTACCGCAGTGACAGAACGGCCAGAGAACCGGCGCCACCGCCATGCGATGACGCGACGTTGGGATCCCACGGAACGGTCGTGCCGATTGTTCCGAACTCGGGAGGACTGTTGACGTCGGACAACGGGTTTTTTGGCAACTTTGTTGACCGCCTGCAACCTGCAACCTAGGTTTCCGTACCTTCTCCCTCAGTGCTCTCAGCTGACTCGACCCGGCCATTCGCTCTCTCCCAGGAGCGTTCGACCGAGGCCGCGGTCCTCCTCAACGTGACATTCCTGTCGACGGATCGTCGCTGCCCCGGCAGCCTTGAGGAATGTCGTCACCCGGTCGGCCTCCCTTCCTGCGGCGGCTCGATCTCCTGTTGATTTGAGGAATCTCATTCGGACGACTCTTCACGTCGTGGCCATTCGGAGTCAATCCGAAGTTGGTTCACTCAACACGACATCGTCCGCATGGCAAGAGAGGCTGCTCACATGACGAACCACGGATCCCTACTCGTCGTTGACGATGACAAAAACATCTGCGAAGCAATGGCCGACTACCTGCGGAGCCTCGGGCATCGCACGGAAACCGCCCTCACCTGCGGGCAGGCGATTGATCGAATGGAGGAGTACCCGTTCGAGGTCGTTGTCTGCGACGTGAACCTGCCGGACAATGACGGCTTCCATCTCCTTGAGTGGGCCACGAAGCACAAGCCGGACACGTCCGTCATCCTGTTGACGGGCTATGGCACCATCGAGAGTGCCGTCGAGGCGATCCGCATCGGCGCGTTCGATTACCTGACGAAGCCGGTGATCGACGATGAACTCAACTTCTCGATCCAGCGTGCCCTGGGGCAGCGGAAGATCGTCGAAGAGAACAAGAAACTCAAAGCGAAACTGGACGACAAGTTCGGCCTCAACAACATCATCGGTCGCGATTACCGCATGACCAAGATGTTCGACCTCATCGAAAGCGTCTCCGACACGAAGACGACGGTGCTCATCCTTGGCGAGAACGGCACCGGTAAGACGATCACTGCTCGGGCCATCCATCAGTTGAGCGACCGTCGAGACAAGCCGTTCATCGAAGTCGCCTGCGGTGCCCTTCCCGATTCACTTCTGGAAAGCGAACTGTTCGGCCATGTCGAAGGAGCCTTCACGGGGGCGACTCACAACAAGGTTGGAAAGTTTCTGCAGGCCAATGGCGGGACCATCTTCCTCGATGAGATCGGCACTGCTTCGCCCAGCTTGCAGGTCAAATTATTGCGAGTGCTTCAGGACCGCGAGTTCGAACCGGTCGGCGGCAATGAGACGCACAAGGTCGATGTCCGCCTGATCCTCGCAACCAACGAGAATCTCGAAGAGCGGGTCAAGAAGGGTGAGTTCCGGCAGGACCTCTTCTACCGCATCAATGTCATCAGCGTGACGCAGCCGCCCCTGCGAGAGCGCATGGGAGATATCCCGCTGCTCGTGGAGAGCTATGTTCAGCAGTTTAACGAGCAGACGGGCAAGAACGTGCGAGGCTTCCATGACGACGCGTTGTCGTTGCTTCAGCAATACCGTTGGCCCGGCAACGTGCGGGAGTTGGTCAATGTCGTCGAGCGAGCCGTCGTGCTGGCGAAGGGGGATCTGGTGATGGTCGGCGATTTGCCGGAGAATATCCGCAGCCACATCACCACGCCCGATGTCTCTGCACACCTCAATGGGGGATCGCTCAAGTCGGCTCTCGCGAACCCCGAGCGGCAGATCATTATCGAAGCCCTTGAGAACAACGGCTGGAACCGTCAGGACACGGCCAAGCTCCTGGGCATCAACCGCACGACCCTCTACAAGAAAATGAAGAAGTTCGATATCAGCTTCGACAAGCAAGTCGGATACTGATTCAACGAACGCCCGGAAACGACTCCAGCACCCCGGCTGCTCAAATGTGGCCAGGGTGTTTTTCGTATTGTTGGCCCTCCAGCGGGATCAGGATCGTGCTTGTCGTGGGGACCCGTATGCCTGCAGTCGACCGTCGATCTCGTCGAGAATCTCCGGCAGGTCGGCCACACTCTCAATCATGTAGTGGGGAGCGACCGATTTGAACTTCTGCTCGATCGCTGTTTTGCGGGCGGCACGCTCGTCGGCACAAAGCGCGGCAGCCTCGTCCTGCGTGAGTCCGAGTTCGTTACCAGACATTGTGATCGCGACGGTCCAGCAACCGGCGTTGTGACCGGCTTCGATGCCCACGACTGTGTCGTCGACCTTCACGATCGTGTCCATCGGATAGACGTCCATCCGCTTCGCCGCCTCGAACAGCATCCATGGCTTCGGACGACCGGCCGGCGTGTCCCCTGAGCAGAGTACGCAGTCCGGTTCATAGCCCTGTTTTTTGGCGAGTGGCGAAACGACCTCCATCAACTCGCGCGTGTAACCCGTACTTGATCCAATCTTGAGTCCACGCGAGCGACAGTTGTCGACCGTTTGGACCGCGCCGGGAATGAGTTTGCTGTGCTTGGCCAGCACCTCTCGTTGCATCGGCAGGAACTTCTCGTACATGCGGTCGATGTCCGCTTCAGTGGCCTCTGCACCATGAGTCGATGCCCACCGCAATTTGACGTCCGGCATCTCCAGGACGGCGCGGAGATGTTCTTTCTTCGCCCGACCCATCGGCTCACGAGCCTGCGCAATGGTGATTTCAACCCCTTCCTGCTTGAAGATCTCCATGAAGACTCCCGCCGGCGCGAGACTGCCGAAGTCAATTGTCGTCCCCGCCCAGTCAAAAACGACGGCCTGCAAACGAGTTGCTGATAGTGTCATGTGGCTATTTCCAGTTGAGATCTGCCCAGCCCAGGGCGAGGGTCATGCCGGCTCCGTCGAAGCCCGTGACGATACGGACGCCAGCAGTCGGCTCAAGTTCGACGACCGACTGCGTCGGATGTTTGACATACTGTCCGTGCCAACGGTCCGCAATGGTCCAGTCCGGCAGCCGGATGATCTTCCGCACCTCTCTCAGAATCAACTCATCGATCTCCGGATTTCGTTCCGGTGTGATGTCAGCGTCGTACTCGTGCGAGTCACCGAGGATGACTTCGCCACGATCGTTTTGCGACGCCAACACATGAATGCCGTAACGATCGAGTTCGGGCGTCTCCTCGGCGATACGTGCTTTCAGCGTTGGAAATGACGCACATCGTTCGAAGACCCGATAGTGCCGGAGCGTCAGACCACTGGCGAGATGCGGCCCGAGACGCCAATTATCGGGCTGTGCATCGGTCCGCATCATCTGGAGTTTGCACAGACGCAGCCCGCATTTGCCCAACTCCTCCGGGAATAGCAGCCTCATTTCGTCACCGCTGCAGACAATAATGCGATCAGCTCTGAAGGTCTGACCCGATGATGTCTCGAGTTGCCCTGTTTCAATAGAGGTAACCCGCGTATTAAATCGGATCGTGACGTCGTGCTTTGCCGTGAGCCATTCGGCGATCTTTGTAAGGGCAGTGCGCGGATTGATACCCAGCTCGGTCGAACTCCACAGGCCGCCCCGAAGTCCGTCCGGGTTCGCAGCCGGTGCCAGCTCGATCACTTCGCCAGCGGTCAGCAGTCGGCGTTGATCGCCATCAATCGCAGATGAGTCAGCAAAGTCCCGCAGGACAGCCCATTCGTCATCGTGATGAGCCAAGTGAATCGAGCCGCACTCATTGACCCAGACGAACGCGACTTCGGCGAGTTCGAGCCAGAGTTCGCGAGATCGCAGGGCTGTCTCGTACGCTTGTCCGGGCGGCTGCGCGATCGGGAGCACCATTCCGAAGTTGCGGACCGAAGCCCCCGTCGCTGCGGCATGTCGTTCCAATACGATGACCCGCAGTCCTCGCCTGATCGCGGCCCACGCATGAGCCAGTCCGACGATGCCTGCCCCGACGATCGCAACATCGAATGAGGCGTCGTGTTCGCTCATGATGCGTCAGTACGCTCCGCCAACGCGCGGCGAAGGTGATCGACGAACCCCTCCAGCGGCGTCGTGACCTTGTCAACGATTTTCGCTTCGTCATCCCACCGGCGAAGTCGAACGGCGTCCTCGTGATAGGGGTTCTTCTCGAACTCGTTCACTTCGTTCGCGTTCATCGGGCCACCCTGCAACTTCAGGCTGAGGCGGGACGGCTCACTCAGCAGTTCGAAATACGCCGGATCGCGGGCACACATGTACCGCTTGGCGGCGACATGCAGGCGGACCGGCTCAATCACCGCGGGGCTGAATCGCTTCTCCAGCCAACGCCCGCCCAGTTCCTCATGCTCGTCATCAACACCGTAATCCGGTGCATCATCCGGTAGCCGGTGCAGCAGATGTCCCACATCATGCAGCAGTGCTGCGACAACAAGCGTGCTTTCAGCTCCGTCTTCGAGCGCGAGATCAGCCGCCTGCAAAGCATGCTCCGCCTGGGTGACAGCCTCGCCGCCGTATTCCGAGTCCCCCCGCTCACGAAACAGCCGCAGGACTTCGTCGATGATTTGATCAGTGGAGTACTGAGGGTCGTTCATGACATCGTGGTGGTCGGGATCGCGTTGATTTGCTTGCGGCGGCACAAATCAGAGCCGCGCCCGTCAGGAAGCGGCCGCTCGTGGGCGTCCTTCAGTCTAGACCACTCCGACTTGTGTCGCCACGCAAGTCATTCAGTTCGACTGGGACAGCGACACGATTTGGACTTGTTACGCACCCGGGATCAGTGTTTGCAGTGTTGTCTTGAGAGTTTCATGAAGCATTCCATACGTGTGAGCGGCCGCTTCCTGACGGGCGCGGCTCTGACGTTTCTTGGATAACTAAACGACGTACTCTCATACTGGCAGATAGCGTCAGATTCTGGTATCTCTCGCAGTCATTCATCATCTCCAACACGCAACAGATTTCCCTTGGTTCACCCTATGGAACTCCTCACCTCACTGCAGCAGCTGCTGGAAGCCTTGTACGAAGTTGGTAAGGACCTCTTCTGGCTCGTGCTTCCGTTGACGCCACTGATCCTCTGGATTGCGTTTTGGTTGTTCGGCGTGAATTGGGTGAAGCTGCGGTCCGTGCTCCTGAGCGGTGGGGCGATTGGCGTCCTGCTGATCATGTTCATGGCCATTCTGACGTGGGGCATGATCGCGCCGCCTGAGTCCGGGCGACATGCCATGCTGGGGTTGTCGCTGAGCAACTTCGTCGGCAAGACGGTTTACGTGACAGCCTTGACCGTCATCGCGCTCTTGTGCGGATCTGTGCAACTGGCCGGCCTGTGCGGCTCTCTGTGCAACTTCGATGAGGAGCCGGCCGAGAGCACCGAACACGCTCATTGAGCTGCGGAAAGCTCACGCTCCAGTGATTGTGTGATCGCAGTTGATCGTTCACCAGTGGCGGCGATCGCGAACCGGCGCATTGTTGGTCCGCCTGCTTCAATATCGATTCGCAGGTGATCGGACGGCAGCGCGTCTGCGATGCGGTCTGCCCATTCGATCAGGCAGATTCCGTCGCCTTCGAGAATCTCATCCGCCCCCATCGCGAGGAATTCGTCCTCGTTGGCGAGACGGTACGCATCCATGTGATAGATGGGAACATTGGCGTCGTACTGTTGGATGAGCACGAACGTCGGGCTGTTGACCGGTTGCTCTTCGTCAGCGAGCGCGTTGACGATGCTTCGCACGAGCCTTGTTTTTCCGGCCCCCAGATCGCCATTGAGTGTCACCACGTCGCCAGGACGAAGGCATACCGCGAGCGCCTGTCCGAGGCGATCGGTTTCGTCTTCTGAGTGGGCGATGAACCGGAGATCGGGCACTGCAGTCGTTCCCAGCCAATGTGAGTGAGGTGACGTCTGCGAGAATCGCAACATTCGGTGTACTGTTCAAGCGTACCGCACAAGATGTCGTGTCTTCGTGTCACTGCAATAGAAATCCCGCACAAGATCGCCGAATTGCTTTACACCGGCAAAAACTGCCATAAGGTTTCTCTGTTGGTTGATCTACACCTCATGGACATGAGTGATCTCCAACCGGCTGCGAGTCTCGTGTCGAGCGGCAGTCGACGGAACCGATGGATCGGATTTCGACAACGGTGAAAGGATTTCACCAGATGCTGAGCCACATCACTTTTTCGTGCCCCGTCTGTCTGACCCACGGGGGCTTTTGCTTGGCTCAAGTCCTGACGTGCCAATCTGTGGTGGATCGTCTGCCCGGTCGCACGTCTCCTTGTCACCAAATGGTTGGCGAGGCCATTCCCCAATCGCAGTCCGAGTGAACGGACCGCCTAGTCTCCATGGAAGGATCATCGCGATGAGTACCAAACCTGTTATCGGCATCAACACGGATTTTCGCCCCGAGCGTAAGGACAGCATTCCGCTCTCATGGATCAACTCAGGATACTACGACAGCATCTCCAACACGGGAGGGATTCCAATTCTCCTGCCCCCCTATGCCGAGGATGACGACCTGCGGCAGATTCTGGAAACGCTTGATGGGGTCGTCCTGACCGGATGCAAGCTCGACCTCGACCCGGTCCGTCTCGGCATGGACCGACACCCGGCCAGCAAAGCGATGCCGCTGCGTCGCGAGGACTTCGATCGCCGACTGGCCAAGCTCTGCTACGAGATGAAGATTCCCACACTTGCTGTCGGTGCGGGCATGCAGACGCTCAACGTGATCTGTGGCGGCACGCTGTTTCAGCACGTCCCTGAAGACGTTCTGAAGCCCCTGCACCACCGCGATCCGGTCGAGAGTTGCAACCGCCACCTGATCGAAATCGTGCCCGGCACAAAAATGGATCAGATTTACGGTCCCGGTGAGATCCGCGTGAACAGCGATCACCACATGGCGGTCGACCAACTCGCCTCTTGCTTCCGCGTCGGGGCCGCTTCACCCGACGGAGTAGTCGAGGCGTACGAGTCGATCGACGATAACTGGTTCTGCATCGGTGTGCAGTTCCATCCGGAGAACCAGACGGCCTCCGCTCTCGATATGCAGGTGTTCGATGCCTTCCTCGAAGGCTGCACCGCACAGGAGGAGCCGTCCATCCTCACGATGCCGGTCGCCTCGGAACAGACCCCGGCGGCGATGATGAGCGAGCGCCGCGCTGCCTGAGCATCACTGCAAAGTCTTGAGACGAACTGCACCCGGCATCAATTCGATGTCGGGTGTTTTTCGTGAATCGCGCCGAGTTGCAGGCAAATCGGCCTGTGATATCCTCACGGGTTGACCATGACTTGTCACAACGGAGAGAGGCTGCCCACGTGGGATTGATCGTACAGAAATTTGGTGGGACCAGTGTGGCCACCGCTGAAAAGATTCGAGCTGCGGCGAAGCGGGCGATTGCGACGAAGGCCGAAGGGCATGATGTTGTGATGGTGGTGAGTGCGCGCGGCAAAAAGACGGACGAACTGCTGACGCTTGCCGCCGAAGTGACCGATACGCCCCCCACGCGTGAGATGGACATGTTGCTCTCGACCGGCGAGCAGGAGTCGGTCGCGCTGATGTCGATGGCCATTCAGGATTTGGGCGAGCAGGCGATCAGTCTGACCGGCGGGCAGATCGGGATCGTCACGGACTCGCAACACTCGAAGGCTCGCATTCGTCAGATTTCGATTGACCGTATGCGCAAACACCTCGCTGACGGAGCGATCGTCGTCGCCTGTGGATTTCAGGGTGTCGATGACGAGGGAAACATCACGACGCTCGGCCGAGGTGGCAGCGACACGACGGCGACCGCGCTCGCTGCGGTCCTCAAGGCGGATGAATGTCAGATCTATACGGACGTTGAAGGGGTGTTTACGACCGATCCCCGTGTCGTCTCAGATGCCCGCAAGATCAATACGGTGTCGCACGACGAGATGCTCGAGCTCGCGAGTCTCGGGGCGGGCGTGATGCACTCGCGGTCGATCGAGTTCGCCAAGAAGTTCGATGTGCCGCTGCGCGTCAGGCCATCGTTTTCCGACGGGATTGGCACGCTCATCGCCCCGCATGGAGACGAACATGCTCCGGTCGTCACCGGGCTCGCACTCGTGGCGAAAGAGGCCCGTGTCACGCTTGCGGACCTTCCGGACCGTCCGGGCGTGATGAGTGTCATCTTCTCGAAACTGGCCAGTCGCAAGATCCCTGTCGACATGGTTGTGCAGAATGTGGGCACTGATGACAAGGCGGAGGTCTCGTTCACCGTGCCGGAAGACGACCTCGCTGCGACGCTGACAGCTGCCCATGCAGCGATTGCCGAGTTGGGTGCCGGGTCGGTGCACAGTGGGACGAACGTTGCCAAGCTCTCTGCGGTTGGTGACGGTATGAGGTCGCACAGTGGAGTCGCTGCCCAGATGTTCCGCTCGCTGGCCGATGCCGGCGTCAACATCGAGATGATCACCACCAGTGACATCAAGATTTCGGTGCTTGTCAATCGAGACGTTGCCCACAAGGCCCTGCAAACGGTGCACGACGGGTTTGGCCTTGGTCGCCCGGACGCTGGTCCGCCATCAATCGGGTTCCGTCAGGCACTTGGCACGACAGACCCTGCGACTCAAGACAGCATTGAGTCTCAAGTTGTCGGCAGTCTTGCCAACATGGAGGACCTGGTCGTCAGCGACGTCGATCTTGATGAGCGGCAGTCCCGCATCAGCATTCACCACATTCCGGACAAGCCGGGCGTTTGTGCCGATCTGTTCGAGGCGGTCGCTGAAGGAGACGTGATGGTCGATATGATCGTGCAGAATGTCAGCCGCGACGGGAGCGCGGAGGTATCGTTCACTGTTCTTCGTGATGACGTCGACCGCTGCCTGCTGCTCGTTCGGGAGATGGTCTCGCAGTGGGAGGGGGCCGATTTGACGTATGATCGAGAGATCGACAAGCTCACGGTGACCGGGATCGGCCTGCGGAGTCACACAGGCGTGGGGGACATGCTCTTCCGTGCTCTCGCAGAAGCCGAGGTCAACGTGCGGATGATCAACACCAGCGAAGTGCGATTGGCGGTCGTTGTGGGGGCCGAGAGTGGCCAGCAGGCGGCGGCAAGTCTTCACGCGGTCTTTACTCACTAGTGACTTGGTCCGTTTTGATTTTCGGGTGGCGGGGTCAGAAGCGAAGCGGATGGCCCCAGTGCTTCGACGCACAATGTCAGGGCCATCCCTTTGGTCTGACCCTGCCACACAACTCTATCTTTTTTGCCCGGATGCGCCACTTGTCTTTGAAGGGGCATCCGACCACTTTGTCTACTGATCGACCGCTCTGAACGGTTCCACCCGGGGCGCAAGAGTTTTGGTCGCTTCACCTTGCCGCCCAAACCCCGTATTCCTAAGATACGCGGCGTTTGTGCGAATGCCCGAAATTCAACCAGCACAACTGGTGACACCTTCAGACGTTGTGAAGCGGTCGCTGATCGGTGCCGGGGAGACTGTACACGTACATGGATAAGTGGATCTCGACCCTGTTACTCCTCGCCGATGATGCTGCGCCAGCCGCCAAGGCTCAGGAGGGGAATCCCCTCTTACAAATGCTGATCATCTTCGCGCCGCTGGCGGCTGTGTGGTACTTCCTCATTCTCGCTCCGCAGAACAAGGAGCGGGCCACTCGCAAACAGACACTGGACAATCTCAAAAAGAACGACTCCGTCGTGACGATCGGCGGGATTCTCGGCACTGTGGTCAACCTCTCCGAAGACGGTCAGGAGGTGACGATTCGAGTCGACGACAATGCCCGCCTCAAGATGCGGCGGGACTCCATCCGTGAAGTGGTGATCAAAGAAAAAACGGACAGCAAGTAGTTGCTGCCGCTTCAAGACAAACAGACAACAAGACAAACAGACAACTCAAAACAACAGCTGATGTTCTCAGGAAGGGAACCGATTCACTCATGAACCGATTAATGTGTGATTTTCTGCTCCTCGCTCAACAAGCTCAACCAGAGTCGGGATCGACACTGGAGAAGGTGGCGGACGTCGCCGTCGAGACGGGCAAGTCCGCCGATGCGTCCGCTGCATCGGGACTTCCCGGTTGGGTCATGATCCTGATCATTCTCGCGATCGTGATTGTCCCGTTCCTGTTGGGGCAGTTGGTTGAGAAGGCGCTCAAGCTCAAGGACATTTCGTTCCGTGTTGGGCTGGTGTTGTTCACCATCACGTTGGCACTCGCTCCGTTCGTCACCCGGATTGCTGGTGGTGGCAACTGGAAGGATGCCATTCGGCTCGGCATCGATCTTGCTGGCGGAACCAACATGGTCTTTCAGGTGGACCACAAAGGAGCCGAAGAGGCTGAGAAGGAGGTCAATTCGGAGTTGATGGACCGGATGGTGGGAGCGATTGGTCGCCGCATCAATCCGTCCGGCACCGAGGAAGTCACTGTACGTGCCGTCGGACAGGACCGCATCGAGGTGATCGTCCCGGGAGCCGATGCAGACAAGGTCGACCGGACCAAGAAGGCAATCACGAATCTCGGTCAGTTGGAGTTCGCGGTCCTCGCCAATCAGGAGGACCATGCCGACATCATTCAACTGGCGAAGGACACCAATCGAGCGGAGATTTACAACGCCGAAGGGAAGATTATCGCAGCATGGAAAAAGGTCGGGACCGAGGCGTCTCGAGACGGTGGCAAACCCGTGCGCAAGGATGTCGGTGTCAACGATCTCGTGGAATTCCGGGACGTCGAAAACTCCGATGGAGAGACGATTCGCGAGTTTTTGGTTGTCTACGATCCCGACCCGGCGCGACGGATTACCGGTCGGTTGCTCAAACGTGCGTATCAGACGTCAGGGCAAAGCGGCCCGGTTGTCGGCTTCACCTTCAATACGACCGGCGGGCAGCTCTTTCGCCGGTTGACCACCCGGTATCAGCCTCGCACGGGGGCCGGATATCACACTCGGTTGGCCGTCCTGCTGAACGAGGAGATTCACTCGGCCCCACGCATTAACGACGTCATCGGCGCCTCCGGCGTGATCGAGGGACAGTTCTCGCAGCGAGAGTTGGACGAGTTGATCAATGTGCTGAACGCGGGTGCCCTTGAAGTCCCATTGGAGAGGGAGCCGGTCTCCGAGTTCACAGTCAGTCCGACGTTGGGAACTGACGTACAGGAGAAAGGCAAATTGGCAATCATCGTCGCGGCCGTGGCCGTGTTTGTGTTCATGCTGATGTATTACTGGATCGCTGGAGCTGTGGCGGACGTCTGTCTGCTGGTCAACCTGATTCTCGTATTGGGAACGATGTCGTTCATTGATGCGACCTTCACTCTGCCCGGCCTCGCCGGACTCGTGCTGACCATCGGTATGGCGGTCGACGCCAACGTGCTGATCTTCGAGCGTATTCGCGAAGAGCAAAACAAAGGCAGCAGTTTGAGGATGTCGATCCAGAACGGATTCAGCAGGGCATTGACCACAATCGTCGATGCCAACGTCACGACGCTTATCACGGCAGTCGTGCTCTACATGATCGGCACCGATCAGGTGAAAGGATTCGCGGTCACACTCTTCATCGGCATCGTGATGAGCATGTTCAGTGCGCTGTATTTGGGGCGGCTGATCTTCGACATTATGGAACGCAAGCGTTGGATCAGCGATGTCAAGATGGCCAGTATCGTTGGCCAGACGAACTGGGATTTCACCGGCAAAACCATGATGGCCTTGAGTGCGTCGGCGCTGCTCATCATCATCGGTATGAGTTCGTTCTTCGCGAGAGGAGAAGACAATCTCGACATCGACTTCCGTGGTGGTTCGATGGTCACTTTCAGCTTTGAGGATCAGCCCACCGTCGATGAAGTACGGAGTGTCCTCACCAAGACCTTTGATGAAAAATTCGGTTCGGATATTACGCTGGAGCAACTCACTACAACGACTGCCGATGGATCAGATGCGACCCTGTTCCGACTGCGAACAACGGTGCAGAAGACGCAGGAAGTTGCTGATGCGATCAACGAAGGCTTCGCCAACTCTCCGCACGAACTCGTGCGGCAGCACATGCAGATCGGCGAGATCATAGCGATCCCGGCACGTTTGTCCGACGATACGGGAGAGGACGCCGCTGATGGATCGACGGGTAACGATGCAAGCGACGGGGCGCCCAATCCCTTCGCAGGCGGTCATGAAGCGACGCTCACATTTAGTGAGGAAATCAGTGCGGAGTCGGTCGCGGCTGATGTTGCTGAAGAAATCGCCAAACTGAATGGTGATGACGGCAGTCAGAAGTACACGGAAACCGAGTCACTCGTCGCTGCGGCCACAACGGATGATCCCTTCAACCCCTCCGCGAAAGGCACCTCGTTCACGGTCAGGGTCAGTCCGATTGTTCCGGACGCTGAGGTCAATCAGACGCTGGAGTCCCTCCGGACGCGGCTCGCCAGTGAGCCCAACTTTGAGGAGGTCAACAGTTTCGACTCGGCGGTCGCCGGCGAAACTCAAATCGATGCTCTGCTCGCTTTGTTCTTCAGTCTGATTGCGATTGTGGCGTACATCTGGTTTCGCTTTCAGCGGATTACGTTCGGACTCGCCGCCGTTGCTGCGCTCGTGCACGATGTCTTGTGTGTGCTGGGAATGGTCGCATTGTCGTCATATCTCAGCGGCAATCCGATCGGCAATCTGCTTCAACTGGAAGACTTCAAGATCAACCTGCCGATGATCGCAGCGTTTCTGACCGTTGTTGGCTACTCCCTCAACGACACAATTGTGGTTTTTGATCGCATCCGTGAAGTTCGCGGCAAGAACCCAGCCCTCACCAACGAGATGGTCAACACGAGTCTGAATCAGACGCTTTCACGAACATTGCTGACGTCGTTAACGACGTTCATCGTGGTGGCGATCCTGTACGCCATTGGTGGCGAAGGCATTCATGGTTTCGCCTTCTGTCTTCTGCTCGGCGTGATTGTGGGAACTTACAGTTCGATCTACGTTGCCAGTCCAGTGTTGTTGTGGTTGATGAACCGTGAGCCGGCCACGAAGTAGGCTCGCAGGGACCGGCGATCAGAAGGAGAAAGGGCCGGAAGCCACAATCTCGGAGAGTGGCTTCCGTCCTGACGGATGCTTGTCCATGTCTCGATAGTCTTCCGGCAACACATCGGCGTCCGACGGTCGACCGATTGCGACCATCACTTCAATGTCGACGTTATCCGGCACATTGAGTGCCACGCGTGCCTTGCTACGGTCGAAACCGGCCATCGCATGGGAGACGAGATTCATCGTCGTTGCCTGCAACAGCAGATTCTCCGTAGCCAACCCGCAGTCAAATGTATGCACCGGGTTCGGCTTACCGTTTCGCGAGAACATCTTGCAGGAAAGGCAGACGATCAGGGCGGCAGCATTCTTGCACCACGCCTGATTTGCTTCGACGAGACAATTGAAGAAAGTTTCCCAATGCTCGCTGTCACGCGAGGCGTACAGGAATCGCCACTCCTGCTCGTTGTACGTCGACGGTGCCCAGCGGGCCGCCTCAAACAGGCTCATCAATTCTCCCTCCGAAATCGCCTCACCCGACATGGCCCGAGGCGACCACCGCCGCAGAAAGAGGTCCTCAATCGGATGATCAGCCGTCCGATGCTTGAGCGGATCGGGAAGTTGTGCCATCACATTCTCCAGAAATTGTAGCCGGCCTTCGCCAGAAGCAGGGCAGTTGCGGGTCGCTTCCTCTCAACCGTATCGCGACCGGTTGATCGCCGCAATCACCTGACACTCATGTCGGGAGTCTCCAGACGTTGGTGTGATATGATAACAGAGATGGATTCGCCTCCGCGTCATCTTCCGGACATCCCCTTCCCGCCTTACACGTACGTGCCGGGTCGTACGCCTCATCCGATCAGCGACCCATCCGGTCACATGTACGGCGAAGAGCCGCAGCCGGTCGAACTCGACGTCGAGAACTGGCAAACCTGCACGACCTATCTCCGCGGCATCGACCTATTCAACCACGGCTACTACTGGGAAGCCCACGAATCATGGGAGGCCCTGTGGCACGCCGCCGGTCGACAAGGACCGATCGCCGACTTCCTCAAAGGCCTCATCAAACTCGCCGCTGCGGGCGTGAAGTCATTGGAAGGAAATCAAGCTGGCCGAGATCGCCATGCACGACGGGCAGCTGAGTTGTTTAAAGCTGCTGGAAATAGCAAAGCAGACGCAACGACTCTGATGGGCCTCTCTCTCCAAGTCCTCATCGAATCCGCAGCGCGTATCGCCAAGACGTCACTCGACCCTTCGCCGATCGACGCTGTTGTCCATCTGAACGTCTTGCTGGAACCCGACAGGTAATCTGGGTTCAAACGTCACGAATTCACCAATTCGTTAGACCCATTTGTGCTCCTCGCTCGTCAAGCATTCAGTGAGTCAGCAAGCAGGAGAGGGATCCATTGCGGGACGATGACCAGGAACAGGTTGATTCCATCGCCGCTGGCAGTCGTGATGCCTTCGTGCAGGTCTATCGCGCCCACAAGGATCGGTTGCTGACGGCGACGACAGTCCTGCTCGGTGGCGATCAGTCAACTGCCGAAGACATCCTGCATGATGTGTTCATCCAACTGGTTGAACAGGCCGCGTCACTGCAGGTGAAAGGCAAATTACGGAACTACCTCATCACGTGTTGCCTGAACAAGACACGCGATCACCTGCGACGGCAAGACATTGATCGCCGCGTCAAGCAGCGAAGCAACAACTCACCGTATGACGATGCTGATCAGTCTGAGCAAATGGAGGCAGAGGAATTGCGACTCAAACTCCTCGACTTTCTTGCTCGACTTCCGGATTCACAACGAGAGGTTGTCACCTTACACGTACAGGGTGACATGACTTTTGCAGAGGTAGCCGACACCCTAAGCATCTCAGTCAATACGGCCAAAAGTCGGTATCGGTACGCCATCGACAAGCTTCAGGGGTGGGCCTCTAGCGATCGCATCGGATCAGGAGAGAAGTAATGTCCCACGAACAAGACCTTGAACAGCAGCTTCGAGAGATCAGTCTCACGACTGACCGGAGTCTCGATGAGCGGATTGTCGATGATGCGATCGCATGCATGTCCCGAAAGCAGGCATCGTCACAGTCTCCTTCCCTCCAAGCGATTGACACGCCACTCGATCGTCGTTTGCTCGGCCGCGTCATTCCGTCGGTCACGATTCTTGGTGGCCTGTTGCTGGTTCTGGTCTGGTGGGTCCCTCGACCAACGGACACGTGGGCGCAGGTCGTCGAGGCGGTGCAGCAGAGGCCCTGGGTGCATCTGACCGGCGAGCAACCCGGGGACGGAGTGTTCGATCAGTGGTATGGCATGCACGATCAAATTTCCGCATACCAATCTTCAGGGTATTCGAGATTCTCGAACCTCAAGCAGTGTGTCACCGAGTCCTATTCGGTGGACAACCAGAAGATCATCCGAAACGAGCAAGGCGAACGGTCATCCGATCAGGTGAGTTATGATTCGTTCACACTGTTCTTCGAGGAACTCTTTCAGGGGAAAAAAGACCTCAGCATTGCGATGGCGTTTACGTCTGATCCAGACGTCCCCAAAGTCGATCAATCCCGCCGGGAGATCAATGATGCGACAGGTCACTGGTACGAGTACTCGCTTGTCATTCGACAGCAAGGGCCGAAGCCGCACACAATGAAAGTTCGGGTCGATGCAGACACACTGCTGCCTCAGACGATGACAGTTGTTGACGGTGACCACGATGCATCGATGACCGTTCGGTTCGACTTTCCGGAGACCGGTCCCCAGGACATCTATGCCCTCGGCGTGCCACGTGATACAGAGATTGTCGACCATTCGCCGCACGAATTGGCAGGCGACCGAAAGCAACTCGCAGATGCCATTCGTCAGGCAGCCGAAGGTTTCGACGACTACAGAGCCTTGGCCATCCTCTCAGATCCGGATCTCCCGTGGCACGTCGGCACGCCCATGTTGGTTTGGCGAAGGGGGAATCAATCACGGACGGAGATCGGCAGCATCGACCCTGATGCCCCACTACCGACGGACATTCCCGGTGATGATGCCGATCAAGTCGGTTGGTGGAAAGAACGATGCAATTCGCTTTGGTTCATGCCGGTGCAAGTCTTCGATGGTGACAAGACGTTCAGTGCCCAGTTTGTGTCACCAGAGAGTGAACATCGGCATCTGGAGCATCCGCATGTCCGTCGTCGCCAGGACTGGGCTGTCACCGGTTGGCGGGAAGAGTCATTTCGATCGGAATGGCCAGCACGGACTGCTCCGATTGTCTGGACGTACTCCCAGAATATCGAAGGCAGACTCGAATCTCCTCTGTACAAAATCGAAGTGATCGACGAACCAACGGATTCTGCCCCCCAGGCCATCCGCATCAAGGCCGTTTCAGCTCCGGACGGACTGAACCGGGCGGACGAATGGAACTACCTCCTCGACCCTGACAAGGGCTACGCTCTCCTGCATTCAACAACGGCGAGTTACACGATCGAGGCAGGGGAGAAGACGCTCAACAGCAGCGACGAGCAGACCTTCGATGATTGGAAGCAGTCTCCCCGAGGTTACTGGTACCCGACGCTGTACACCTCAAAGTCATCCTACATGCAGAACGGCGAACAGGTCCGCAACACGGCTCGCGTCCGTTACGATCTGGACTTCGACGTCGAGATGCCGGACACTCTCTTCGAGCCCCGCGAACGGACTATCGGAGCGTTCCCCGATTAGGAGTCATCAGTTGTCTCTGAAGAGAACAAGCGTGGACGCTGAACGATCACGATTGCTGACCCCCAGTCGACTGCTTGCCGCGCTGATGCTATTCACTCTGCTGTTTGGGTTGGCATTCCTGACCGTGTTCTTGTCATCACCAAGCACAATCACGCTGGATATCTCTGCACCAGTGGGGGAGACGGTCGTCTGTCATGTGGTCGTTGACGGGCGGGCGGAGGTGCATGAGGGTGTCGTCCCTGTGACTTATCACTTCAAGGCTCACGAATTGACTTATGCCGTCGTGGGTGTTGATCCAACGACTGATGACCTGACCGTATCCGCAACAGACCAGTCCGGTTCCGGAGGCAGTGTGAATGCTGCCGGGGTGAAAGGCACATACAAAACGCAATGGTGGGGGTCGAAGTGGAGTCATGGACGAATGACCGAGAGTCACGTCACAAACATGCGCAGATCAGCTGCGCATGAGCAGGAGGGGCCAGAAGGAAACGAAGCGGATGAAGCTCAGAATGCGTCACCTTGATGATTCCGCCAGAGGAGAAGCGACGGGAGACGCTCGATGGGTGATCGATTAGGATGATCGTTGAGTGTCACCTTCGTTCCCTTGTGTTCAATTCACTCCAGTCACGCATGAAATACGCCGCCCCCTTGCTGATCGTCCTTGTCTTGTGGTCGCCCGTTGCAGTCAGTGATGACTCACTCGGCGAGGCGAAGCTGCCGAAGGTGGATATGTCGCTCAAGCGGGATTGGCAGTACAAGCGGGTGCATCAACTGGCGTTGCGGTACATCCTGTTGGGGCGGCTGGATGAGGCGGAGAGTTTCCTCAACGACTACTTGAAGGATCATCCCGGCGATGCGGAGTCGCATTACATGTTGGGGTTGATGCATGGGCAGCGAGGTGAGCTTGCAGAAGGTGTTGCCCTACTCGAGAAGGCGGTCGAACTGGGACTTTCGCCAGGACGCATCGTCGCCGGACCGCGTGATGTCATGCAGCCATTGGCGAACACCCCCTTTGTGAGAAGGATATTCGACAGCCTCAAACCGAAGACGGCTCGCGGTCTGGAATTGAGCCCTGTGCATGGCCCACTCGTCGGTTGGGTCTCCGACACAATAGCGAACATCTGGTTTCGAGTGCGTGAGCCATCGACGGTTGCGGTGCTGGTCGATGAGTCACCCGATATGTCTGACCCGATCGGATTCGAGACAAAGATCACTGCGGACTCCGACTTGACGGGCGTCGTTCGGGCTTGGGGATTGAAGCCGGACACGAAGTACTACTATTCGGTGATGATCGACTCACACGCATCGGTGAAGTCGGATGACTATCACTTCCGCACGATGCCTGCTGTTGGCACGCCTGCGAAGTTCTCACTCGCGTTCGGTGGCGGAGCGGGTTACGTCCCGCCGAACGAACGGATGTGGGACACGATCGATTCGTTCAACCCCTCGCTGATGCTCCTGCTGGGCGATAACGTCTACATCGACGATCCGGAGTCGGCCGTCATGCAGCAGTACACGTATCAGCGGCGGCAGTCCCGGCCCGAGTGGCGACGGCTGACGGCTCACACGCCCACGTTCACCATCTGGGACGATCACGACTTCAGCGTCAACGACTCGTGGGGCGGCCCGCATGTCGACCTGCCAAAGTGGAAGATCGAGAATTCGTGGCCCATCTTCCAGCAGAACTGGGCCAACCCACCGTACGAGAGCGGCGACATCCCCGGCTGCTGGTACTCTTTCAAGGTGGGCGATGTGGACTTCGTGATGCTCGACTGCCGCTACTATCGCACTGATCCGCAGGGGGACGACCCCACGATGCTCGGTCCCGTGCAACTCGCCTGGCTCAAGGAGACTCTCAAGGAGCTGAACGGCACGTTCAAAGTCATCTGCTCCTCCGTCCCTTTTGACTACCGCACCAAAGGGGACAGCCTCGACACCTGGAACGGCTACAAGGCCGAGCGGGATGACATCTTTGGCTTCCTCGCCGAGCAGAAGATCGAAGGCGTGCTGTTGATGTCAGCCGACCGTCACCGCAGCGACGCATGGCGTATCGACGGCGAATGTTCCTACCCGCTGTACGAGTTCAACTCGTCCCGCCTGACCAACCTGCACGTCCACAAAACGATGGAAGACGCCGGTGCGATCATCTCCTACAACGCCAAGCAATCCTTCGGCTTCGTCGAGTTCGACACGACCGCAGACGACCCCACGGTGAAATACACCGTCATCACGATCGACGGCGAACGCGTGCACGATCTCACCGTCAAACGCAGCGAACTTGAGTAAGCTGTCATAGATGCGACCGACACTCTTGTGCTGCGAAATTCGGTCGGCAAACGATATCACATCGTCGGTTGTGCAAGTGTTCGACTTGACTGTGAGGGTCACTTGGGTTGCATGGGGGACTTCCTTCAGTCCAAGTTACGACGACAGGTTCCGGTTTGGGTGAGTCGGTTACGGGATTTTGGATTTCGCCAAAAGGTTGATATTAAAGAATTTCCGATTGACCACCCCGACGGAACGCACTATAAGTCGCGCTGTGTTGATGGAGCGAAGCTTCTTGAGGCTTTGAGTCTGTCTCGACACAACTGGCAAACGGACATGCTTACAGACGTCTCGGCTCGAGTGCCGTCGGGGCGGAGCAACACATCAAGGCACTCGATTCGTCTCATTGAAGGAGCCAACGGATATGGCAACCAGAACGACGACCCGTAAGACCGCGAAGAAGTCGGCCGCCAAAAAGCCGGCCGCACGCAAATCGGCCAAGCCCCGCACAGGAGCGGCCAAAAAGAAGGCCACTGCCAAAAAGGTGACCGCCAAGAAGTCGACCAAAGGATCGACTGCGAAGAAGTCCGCCAAGAAGCGCAGTGGTGCAACCAAGTCTGCTGCCAGCAGCAAGGCTGCCGCCAAGCGGACGACCGCGAAGAAGTCGGCCAAGCCGCGCGCCGGTGCAAAGAAGTCGACCGCCAGCAAGACGGCCGCACGTTCCACGAAGAGGCGTGCCGCTGCCGCAGGCAAGTAGTCGCCATTTCAATTCTGTCATGCACAGGCAACAGGCCGAGCTTTCCCGCTCGGCCTGTTTGCGTTTCACGACGTGACGATCCACAATCATCGAGTCGTACGAGGTGACGCCCCATGCTGGAGGTTTCCTTGGAGCCCAGCCCCCTTCGTTTCTTGCGGAACCTGAACCGCTCGCGCGAGATCGCTACCGTGCTGTTGAATCACGGCTTCGGTGACCTCGTTGAGCGGATGCACCTCCGCAGGTACGTCCAATGGGGAAAACGGGTCATCTTTCGGCAGGAGCAGGAGCCCGATGCGGGGGTCACCACGGCCATGCGGATTCGTCTGGCGTTGCAGGACCTGGGACCAAGCTTCATCAAGTTCGGACAGGTCATCAGCACCCGGCCCGACCTCATCCCGCAAGACATCATTGACGAACTCGAGAATCTCCAGGAACAGGTGCCGCCGTTTGACACGGACGACGCCATCAAGCTCGTCGAGAGTGAACTGCACAAAAGTATCGACGAGCTGTTCCGCAGTTTCGATCGCAACCCGGTGGCGGCCGCTTCACTGGGACAAGTCCATCGGGCGATCACTCACGATGGCCAAGTTGTCGCCGTCAAGATCCGCCGGCCGAATGCGGTTCGTGACATCGAACGCGACCTCGCGTTGATGACGGACCTTGCCATCCTGGCGGAGCGGCATATCCCGGAAGCCAGCATCTTCGATCCGGTGGGGCTTGTGCGGCACTTCTCCCGCACCATTCGCCGCGAGCTCAACTTCCGGCGTGAAGGTCAAACGATCGAGGAGTTCCGGCGGCTGTTCTGTGACGATGCGACGTTGAGGGTGCCTCGCGTCTTCGAGGACCTGACGACCGATGCGGTGCTGACGATGGAGTACCTGGACGGATGTCGTGCGGATGACTTCGAGGGCGTGGCGAAGGCAGGTATCTCTCGTTCAACACTTGCATCGAACGGGGCTCACATCTTTCTGCGACAGATTTTTGAGTTTGGCGTTTTTCACGGCGACCCGCACCCCGGCAACATGCGGGTCATGCCGGACGGCTCGATCGGACTGCTCGACTTCGGCATGGTGGGCGTGATCGACGAAGCGAAACGAGAACAGTTGATCGACCTCTTCCTCGCAGTCGAGCGGCAGGACGCCGATCGATGTGTGGAACTGGTCAAGGAGATCGGACAGCCGAGCCGGGGCATCGACGAAATGTTGCTGCGGGCAGACGTTCGTGACTTTGTGGAGAACTACTACGGCGTCTCACTCGACCAACTCAATGTCGGACGGATGCTGACGGACCTGGTGGCCATTCTGGCCAATCATGGCTTGCGGATGCCGGCTGATATCATGCTGCTGATCCGCTGCTTTGTGACATTGGAAGGCCTGGGCCGAGAACTCGATCCGCACTTTAATCTGGCGAGTGAGGTCGCTCCGTTTGTGACGAAACTCGTGAAAGATCGATACAACCCCCGGCGGGTCATGGACCGTTCGTGGGATGACCTCAAAAAGCTGTTGAAAGCGGCCCACGATCTCCCGCTGCAACTTCGTGACACGCTCGGCAAACTCAGCAGGGACGAGCTGAAAGTCAACTTTGAGCACAAGGGGCTCGATCAACTAATCACCGAATTTGATCGATCGAGCAACCGTGTCGTGGTCGGACTGGTCACGTCGTCGTTGATCGTCGCTTCCGCATTGATTGTCCGAGCAGGGACGACCTCACCGTGGGTCTCAGTCCCGGTGTTTGTGCTCTCCGGGCTGCTCGGTGTCTGGCTGATCTACGGCATCCTCCGCAGCGGCCGACTCTGACGCACGGGCTTGTCGAGTGCCGCTGTGAGGACGGACTTCGCTGCATCGAAAGATGTTCCCGGCAAGTCGGATAGATTGATGCATCGGGTCGCGGGATCGAACGGCATTCTTGGTAGGTCCGACTGTTTTATCGAATGCCAAGGGATTTGGCGTATGGACTCATCCTCGGAAAAAATATCGAGATACTCAGATGTCTTGTCGAACACCAGTATGATCGCCGATAGAGAAGCGGGATGTTCTGGTAATGCTGATGTCGACGACACGTCATGGAATGTTACGTCTTGCTTGAATTCAGCAAGCTGACCGAACAACGTGCGACGCTCATCGGGATGTCGACCGATGAGCACGATCGGCAACGGACGGACGTCAAGACAATCGAGCAGAGAGCGAATTGTCTGGCCATGCAGTGGGTGCACGGCTTCACTGGCAATGTCCGCCAGTGGGTCGAGGACGAATCGCCGATACCACAGATGAGGGTGCGGCACGGTCAACGAATGCTCATTGATGATGTCGTCGCCGAATAGCAGCAAGTCAAGGTCGAGGAGACGCGGCCCCCATCTTGCATCTTCGTGCCGGCCAATTGCTTCTTCGACAGCCTTGAGGTGCTTCAACAAATCGAAGGCTGACAACGAGCAATCGAGGGCCGCGGCCGCATTGAGAAAGTCGCCCCCCGCACACTTCCCGACGGGCTTCGTCAGATAGGCGTGGCTGACATCTTGAACCGTGATCCCGTTGACATGATTAAGCAGATCAAGCCCGCGTTCCATTGTTGCGAAGACGTCGCCGACGTTGCCTCCAAGTGCGATGTGGCAGGTGGCCATGAGTGGTTTGGCTTCAGTGGTCGGTTGAATCAGTGTCTGGGAGGTCGTAGTCCGAGAACCTCGTTGACTCGATTGTGATTAATTCCGAGTCGTGACGCGAGACTACAGAAGCCGAGGCGAAGGGGACGTGACGAGTGAGCTTCTCCACGCCCCTCTCCGCACCAAGAACGCTGATGGCGGAGGCCCAGGCGTCGGCTGTGATTCCGTCTGGGGCGATGACCGTGACGCTGCTGTGGGTGGTGAGTCCGAGGCCTGTGTGAGGGTCTAAGATGTGTGAATAGCGGACGCCTTCGATCTCGACAAACTGGGCTGCGTCGCCGGAGGTGGCGACCGCGGCGTGCTTGAGTTTGAGGAAGCGTGTCGGGGTGCCGTCGGGCGAGTCGAGCGGCGCGATGCCGATTCGCCAGTAGTTTTTCCCAGGCGGAGGTGCCCCTGCGACGATGTCACCGCCTGCGTCGATCAGCGCGATGTCGACGCCATGTTTGCGGAGGACTCGCAGAGCCTCGTCGGCTGCGTATCCTTTGGCGATGCCACCGAGATCGAGTCGCACGCCCGCGCAATCGAATGTGACCGTCTTCGCCTCTGAATCAACGAGAAGGTTCTGGTAACCAACTGATCGGCGAGCATCGGCAAGTACCTCCTCACTAGGGAGCACACCCTGTCTGCGCGATTTCCGCCACAGGTCCATCAGGGGGCCGACCGTGACATCGAATGCCCCGTCCGTCTGCCGTGAGATACGGTTCGCCGCCGCAAGGACGGTCAGCAATTCGCGACTGACCGGCTGCGACTCGCCGACCTTGGCGTGCTTGCAGAGTTTCGATAGCTCGCTGTCCGGATCGTAGTGGCTGAGGAGCCGGTCGAGTTCCTTGAATCGAGCATAGGCTGCCTGAGTTGCCTGATTTGCTGTCGGTTCATCAGCCGCGTATACTGTGATACGGACAGGAATCGCCATGCGGATTTGTAGAAACTCAAACCGTTGAAGTGGTTGCTGTTCGGGTGAATGACGTTCATCAGCTTCGATGTGCCGGCTGGACAGAAGCACGAGCATCGTCCAGCAGCAAAGCGAGGACATTCTGAACGTCGCGAACCCTCTCTCCCCCATTGTGCCCCTCCTCAATAAGTCATCGTTTCAATCCTCAGCGTACGCGGTTGGCATCTTATGTCGCAACAACGTTTTTCTCTCCGGTTGTCAATCCTCGCTGTCCTGCTGCTGACGACTTCGCTCGGTGCAGGTGAGCCTGATCCGAAGGACCCGCATCTGCTTGATCCGGACAGCGTCGCCTCCACCGAAGCAGGGATGAAGCCCTACACACAGCGGCTACGCGACACGGAGATCACGTTCGACATGGTGCCCATTCCGGGGGGCACCTTTCAAATGGGGAGTCCTGCCGACGAGCCGGGACGCGAGGAGGACGAAGGTCCGGTTCACCCGGTGAAGGTCGAGCCATTCTGGATGGGGAAGTGCGAGGTCACCTGGGACGCGTATGACACCTACCGGGCCAATCTGGATATCCAGCGCCGCAACCTGTCCGGTCGGACTCCGGATGAAGTCGACGAACAAGCTGATGCGGTGACACGTCCGACGACCGAATACACCGACATGACGTTCGGCAGCGGTCACGATGGCTACCCGGCCATCTGCATGACCCAACTGGCTGCCAAGATGTATTGCGAATGGCTCACCGAGAAGACCGGACAGTACTACCGACTCCCGACTGAGGCGGAGTGGGAATACGCCTGTCGTGCGGGGACCACGACGGCTTATTCGTTCGGGGACGACCCGGCGCAGCTCGACGAGTATGCGTGGCATTACGGGAACGTCGGCGAGGACCGGCAGGTCAATTATCAGAAAGTCGGTCTCAAGAAGCCCAATCCGTGGGGCCTGCACGACATGCACGGGAACGTCATGGAATGGTGCCTCGATCAGTACAAGGAAGATGCCTATCAGGCGTACGATCCGAAGTCGGCGGCGGTCTTTCCGGTTGTGGTGCCGACGCAGTTGTACCCGCGTGTCGTGAGAGGCGGCTCATGGTTCGATGATCCGGAGATGCTGCGCAGCGCGAACCGCGTGTTCTCTGACCCGGACTGGAAGATTCAGGATCCGCAATTGCCGCAGAGCATGTGGTACCATACGGACGCTGACTTTGTCGGCTTCCGCGTCATTCGGCCGTTGACACCCCCCACCGAGGAGGAAATCCAGAAACTCGTCCTCTACCCCGACATCCCCGACGAACTCCGCAAGGACTAGTGCCCCGGGCACTTTGGTGTAGCGGCGTTTGGACGGCAAACGACTACGATTCATGCACGGTCCGCCGCTGGGGACACTACACTTATCTGACCCCACGATAGCGGACGTCGATTCACTCTCAAAGAATTCAACTTCGATCAACACTTATTCCCAGAGGAGCGACCCATGTCCGATGCGTCTCGCCGTGATTTCCTGAAAACGACCTCAACCGCTGCCCTCACCGCGGGACTTGTCGGAAGCCTCTCGACACGCGCGTTTGCTGCGGAAGACGACACGATCAAGGTTGGACTCGTCGGTTGCGGCGGACGTGGCACGGGAGCCGCCGTCCAGACGCTTTCATCACCGGGGAATGTCAAGCTCGTCGCGATGGCGGACGCCTTCAAGGATCAGATTCCGCGGCAACTTTCTCAGATCAACACGGCTGTCAAGGATGACGAAACGGCCATGGTGGACGTACCTGAGGAACGGCAGTTCTCCGGCTTCGATGCCTACAAGGAAGTACTCGCCATGGATGACATCGACCTCGTGATCTTCGCAACGCCTCCAGGGTTCCGGCCGATCCATTTCGCGGCCGCAGTCGAGGCTGGCAAGCATGTCTTCATGGAGAAGCCGGTCGCGGTCGATGCTCCGGGGGTGCGTCAGGTGCTCGAGGCGGCTCAAAAGGCGAAGGCGAAGAACCTCAAGGTCGGTGTGGGACTCCAGCGACGTCACTTGAGCACGTACAACGATGTCATCTCCCGCATTCATGACGGGGCGATCGGCGATGTTGTTGCACTCCGCGTCTACTGGAACGGCGGCGGCGTTTGGGAACCTCGCAAGACTCGCGAAGAGGTGGCGACCGAAATGGAGTACCAGATGCGGAACTGGTATTACTACAACTGGCTGTGCGGCGATCACATTACCGAGCAGCACATCCACAATCTCGACATTGGCTGCTGGATCAAGGACGCCTACCCCGTCAAAGCTCAGGGGATGGGAGGACGTCAGGTTCGGACCGATAAGCGTTACGGCGAAATCTTCGACCATCATGCCGTCGAGTACACGTTTGAGGACGGCACCAAGATGTTCAGCCAGTGCCGTCACATTCGCAACTGCTGGAGCAGCGTGACCGAGCACGCGCTGGGCACCAAGGGATATGCAGATCTCGTCGATAGCCGTCGTATCAGAATGTCGGATTACGACGGATCGAACGAGTACATCGCCAACAAGATGCAGGGAGAAGACCCGTATCAGACGGAGCACAATGATCTGCATGCAGCCATTCGGGCTGATGCCGGTTACAATGAAGCCGAGTACGGAGCGCACAGCTCGATGGTCTCGATTCTCGGACGGATGTGCACTTATTCCGGCAAGGAGATCACGTGGGAGCAGGCGATTAACTCCGAAAAGAGCATCATGCCGAAGTCATTCGCCTGGGATGCACTTCCGCCGACGACGCCCGACGAGAATGGCGAGTATCCGATCCCCGTTCCTGGAGTGACCAAAGTCGTTTGATCTAGCCGTGTCACGATCATTCGACGCAGCCCGTCTCCCGTGTGAGGCGGGCTGTTTTTGTTGACTGACCTTCCAAGCCGACAGATCCGCCGTCGAATCGTCATCGGAAAAGGTACCGCCTCATCATCAATCGTCGATCTGTTGCAGGCGATCAACGAATTCTTCCGACAGGCCGGCTGCCAATCGTGCCTCGCGCTGGAAGACTTCCCCTTTCGCCTTGACGGGTCGGAGGGGCCAATGCAGGTGTTTCTGGAATGTTTCCCATTCGTCGCTGCCGTCGGGCATCAGCTTTCGCAGCCATTTGATGCCGAAGGCAACGTGCTCGATTTCGTCGCGGTGAATGACCCGCATCAGGGATGCACTCCGTTCGTCGCCCGCTTTCGAGAAGGCCTCCGCGAACTCCAGTGAGTGATCGAGGTTGGCTCCTTCAAACACCAACGGCAGGCCGGCGAGGTAGTCCAATACGTTTGTGAATGACAACGCTTTCTTCCAGATATAACAATTGACCGGCAGGTCGCCGAACGTGAGCCCCAACATTGCAGCTCGCTCGATGTGCATGCGTGTGTGACGCTGCTCGTCCGCCATGACGGTGACCATGCCTTGCCGGAACTCAGTTGGTGAGTCGGGGAAGGCGAGCAGTGTCCATGCCATCACCTCGAGTGCCTGCAACTCATGATTCGCCATGATGTGATGCGCGATTGCACGTTTCGCGGGAGTCTCGAATGCACCCGGAAGAGGCATCTTGGGAGCCGTGCGCCGGGGAGCAAATTGCAGATTGGCAGGTCGCGTCGGTGTCACATGTCGGACCGCAGGCCCCGGTTCCTCGTCCGTCAGCGGCCCTTCAATCGCTGCCAGTTTGTGTGACAGTTCGTCGCTCAACAGCACGCGCTCAGCGAACTCTCGAATCTCCATCTCCGCCCACCCTCATCGTGATATTGAGGTCCGGTTGTACTGCTCAGACAGTCTCCCGGGCAAGTCGCATGTTGCCCAAAAACATCATTGCGACGTTGAGATGATGCGTTTGAACATCATTGTGCACACAGAGTTTGGGACGGAATCCGACGTTTCATCCCCCTAATGCTTGAATGAGACGCGACTTGCGTTTCGATGTCTCAATCCGTTGACGCTTCGGTATCGCGTTTGTTCATCAGGAGGTGTGCACGATCGCCGACGGTCTGCGTATCCGGAACGAGACTTCGTCGGGCGATCAACTGCTTCAACGATGAGGTTACACATGACTCCCCGCCCTGTTGTTGCCGTGATCAGCGATGATATTCTACTTGTTCAACAACTCGCACATGAGTTGGGCGAAGGCTTCGAGTTGATCGCGCGCCCCGGCACACGTGAGATGCAGGAGGTGATGCGTGGCGTCACGCCGCACGTATTGCTTGTCGATGCGCGCGACGTCAACGACGGCGGTCATGCAATTGATCAGTTTCTGGCGACATCGGTTGAGCACGCGGATAACCTGAGCAGCTTTATGCTGTGTCTCGGCGAATGTCCCGAGCCGCTTGAGCGTCGGCTCGCCTGTTCGCAAATCGAACGGGTCGAAGCGAGTGAGCAGATGACCTCGGTTGCGAAACGGATCGCCGAGTGCAAGACAGTTCCGAAGTCAGTCGAGAGTCTATCTCTCGCGTCCTCTGGATTCGAGAACGATGATTCGTTCGCGGAGGTCGTGCTGGAGGGAGTCACCCGGAGGTTCGAGACGAACTCGGCTCAACTCAAAAACATGCTGGAGGACCTTGCCGTCGCAGCTGAGCATGATGTGACAATCCTGCTCGTGGGCGAAACGGGATCCGGAAAAACGTTTCTCTCACGACTGATCCACGAGGCATCCCCTCGACGGAACGAGCCGTTCCTGCACGTCGCCTGTGGTGCACTGCCGCGTGAGTTGATCGAAAGCGAACTCTTCGGACATGCGAAGGGTTCCTTCACCAGTGCTCATGCGAACAAGGAGGGCAAGTTCGTTGCGGCCCGTCGCGGCACCGTACTTCTCGACGAAATCGACGTCCTCGGCCCCGAGCAACAGGTGAAACTGCTGCGAGTCATTGAGACGGGAGAGTTTGAGCCCGTCGGCTCGAATGAGACACACCGCTCGGCGGCGCGTCTGGTTGTGGCCAGTAACCTCGACCTGCAACCGCTCGTCGATCAGGGCCGGTTCCGCCCGGACCTTTACTACCGGCTCAATATGCTCAAGTTCGAGATTCCGCCGCTGCGAAGACGCAGGATGGACATCGTCCCTCTCGCGAAGCTGTTTCTGCGGAAGTTCCAGCAGAAGCACGGCATCCAGATCGCCCGCATCGACGACAGCCTGTTGGAGGCTCTCGTCGGCTATCCATGGCCGGGGAACGTGAGGGAGTTGGAGAACGTCATTCAGCGAGCGGTCATCTACTGTCGAGACGGTGTCCTCACCGCGAAGCAGCTTCCTGTTCACATCGTCGCCGGCGCGGCAGGTCCGACGAACGATCCCTCGGTGCGACTGGAAGGTCACTCCCCCAGTGGCACGCAGTCGCTTGGACGACAGATCGCCCTGACCGAGAAAGAGATCATCGAACAGGCGCTCTTTCAGAATAATTACAGCAAAACCAAGACGGCCAAAGCACTTGGGATCAGCCGCGTGACCCTCTACAACAAGATGAAAAAGTTCGAGATGACCAAGTGAGCGATCGTCGTAAATCGTTCAGGCAAAAGGGGATGTGAATGGTCCTGCATGGCAGGTGTGGGAGCAAAAGTCGAATCGACCCGATTGTCGAATTTCAGTAGAATCCGGTTCCTCTGCTTTGATCATTGTCCCTCCCGTTTCACACCAGCGGAACGTTCTCTGCGTTCCTGCGGGCTCCCTCCCAGTCGTTTGACGACTCTGATGTTCCCCAGATTCGCTCTGCTGATTCTGCTTTCGTTTCTCTGCGTCGGATGCGGCACCACAAGCACGCGGACGGCGACGGAGCAGTTGCTTGCTTCCAGTGCCGTCGATTCGGCCATCTCTCAGATCGACTTCGGACCGCTCGCCGGGCAAACCGTCTATCTCGAAACCGAGTACCTGAAGGACTATAAGGACAAGGGGATCGGCTTTGTGAATGCGGAGTACATCATCAGCTCGCTCCGCCAGCAAATCGTCGCATCGGGCTGCCTGCTCCAAGAGACCAAGGAGGAGGCCGATTTTATTCTGGAGGGACGCGTGGGTGTGCTCGGCACGGACAGTCATGACATCATCTATGGTCTGCCCGCGAACAACGTCCTGAACGCGGCGGCCTCACTCGCTCCGAACGTCCCGTCGGTGCCGACGATTCCTGAAATATCGCTGGCAAAGAAGAAAGACGAACTATCCGCCGCAAAGGTCGCGGTGTTTGCGTATCACCGGGAGTCAAAGCAGAGAGTTTGGCAGTCCGGCATCTCCCTGGCACGAAGCACGGCGAAGGACACGTGGTTCCTCGGTGCGGGGCCGTTCCAAAGTGGTACGGTGTACAACGGCGTGAAATTCGCGGGGACGAAGATTGAACTCTCTCCGGGTGAACAGAAAGATCCCGTCAAGGACCATCTTTCGGAATTCCGGGAGTCGAACCTTTACCATCCGGCGTCGTATTTCGACAAGCCGCCGACACAAGTCGCGGAGGAGTCGGGTGAAGCAGCGGGGGATGTGGTGCCCGCTTCGGCAGAGGTTGAAGTCGACGCGGAAGCCGAAGGCGAGTGACCGTCAGGAAACCGTTGGCTCCCAACCCGGTTCGTACTCGCGCTTCCAGTACGCCATTGCTTTCTCGTCACCGATGATGTGCCCGTCCTCCGGACGACAAGTCAGCGTGCGGCCGGTGCGGTGAGCGATGTTGCCCAGATGGCACAATAGCGTGCTCTTGTGACCCTTCTCGATTTCCGCGAACAGTGACATGGGATCGTCGTTTCGAATGCATTCGAGGAGATTAGCGATATGGTCGTCGTGATTGTAACTCCCCTCGAACTCCTCAATGAGTTTGTCGCCGCGATCATAGATTTTGGTGTTCCCGTTGCCGTCGATCTCCATCGTGCCTTCCTCACCGAAGAACGCAACAAAGCCGGAGTTGACCGAATGCTTGTTACAACTGAGTCCGCTCCAGGTGATCTGCCTCTTGTCGTCGAACTCGAAGGCGACCGTATGCGTGTCGGGTGTTTCCTGGTCATCGTCATAGCGATAGCGTCCGCCCGAGGAAGTCACGCGGACGGGGTAGTCGACGTTCATGCCCCAGCGGCAGATGTCGAGAGCATGCACTCCGTTGTTGCCGAGTTCTCCGTTGCCCCAATGCCACAACCAATGCCAGTTGTAGTGATGGTTTCGTGAGTCGCCGAGGACGTACTCCTTGTACGGCACTCGCGGTGCAGGCCCCTGCCAAAGTTCGTAGTCAAAATGAGCAGGCACCTCAGCCGCGACGCCACGCCCCATCGACGGACGCAGACTGCTGTACCACGACTTGGCAGCATAGACACGTCCAATCACTCCTTCGTGCAGTTTTTGAATGGCGGAGATGAAGGCTTCGCTGCTGCGGCGTTGACTGCCCATTTGCACGCAGCGGTGATGCTTGCGTGCGGCTTGAACCATGGTCTCACCTTCCCAAGGATTATGGCTGCACGGCTTCTCGACGTAAACGTGCTTGCCCGCGTTGCAGGCCATGATCGTCGCCGGGGCGTGCCAGTGATTCGGAGCCGCACACACCAGAATGTCGACGTCCGGGTCGTCGATGATCTGCCGAAAGTTGCTGATCGTCTGCGGTCGATAGCCGGCTATCTTCTCAACATCGTCGGCACAGGTCGCCGCACGATAGTCATCGATGTCGCACGCGTACTTCAGCTTGACGCTCTTCACCTGACTGAAGCTGCGGGCGAGTGCAAGTCCACGACTGAGCCCCATCACGCCGACCACGAGTTCGTCATTCGCCGACGGAGTCTTCTCATCCTGGGCAGCGCCGATCGGAGCGAGAGAAGCGGCAGAGGCAGCAGCGACCGATGTCGAGAGAAAGCTGCGTCGATTCAGACTGTGAGACATGATGTGATCCTTGAGGCGGGCTGGCGGAGATCGATTGCCATCAGGTTCAGGGTAGTCACTCGGACAGAGGCTTGTCGAGTGGCCAAGAGATTGCAATGGGAGGGCGAAGCTGGACTCGATCCGGCGACTTGCCTGATGTCGACATTCTTGCGAGCATGATCGCGGCCTTTCCTTGGCGCTGATTCCTGACCATGACCGACGACAATCTCACCGACGACTCCCCTGCTCCGCTGACGCTGCGGGACGACTTGCGGACCAACAAGTGGTGGGGAGCTGTCGTGCTGTCCGGGATCGCGTTCGTGGTGACTTGTTTTGCAGCCGTGGTGTCGCCGATGGGCGATCCGCAGTCGCCCATGAACACGATGATCACACAGCACGGCATCAAGATATTCCTCATCGAAGCGGCCGCGCTGATATCCTCGTGTCTCATTGCAATGGCAGTTGACCGGCGACAGACCCTTCGTCAACAACAAGGCGAACGGAATGAAACGGAGACGCCATGAGTAAACAAGTCAAAGTCGAGATTGAAAAGCTGCGTCATGAGCTTGAGAAGCACAATCGGCTGTATTACGTCGACGCTCAGCCGGAGATCAGCGATCTCGAGTACGACAAACTGTTTAAACGACTCGAGCAATTGGAGCAGGAACATCCCAAGTACGATTCGCCGGACAGTCCGACTCATAAAGTCGGCGGCGAGCCGATCGATGGGTTTGAGACCGTGCCTCATCGTCTGCCGATGCTGTCGATCGATAACGTCTACGACGAACAAGCGTTGTTCGACTTTGATGAACGAGTTCGCAAGTTGCTCGATGCAGACGTCGTTGAGTACACGGTCGAGTACAAGATCGACGGCGTGGCCCTCGCCCTCATCTATGAGGAGGGACGTCTGGTGCAGGCACTCACGCGGGGCGACGGCCGTCAGGGAGACGACATCACGCACAACGCTCGCACGGTGGGTGGGGTTCCACTGCGTCTCGAAGGAAAGAGTCCTCCCGCTCTTCTGGAAGTTCGAGGTGAGGCATACATTGCGAACTCGGACTTCTCCCGACTACGAGCAGAGCAGGAGGCGAAGGGAGAAACAGTCTTCGCTAATCCACGCAACACGACGGCCGGGGCGCTCAAGTTACTTGATCCCAAACTCTGTGCAGCTCGCAAAGTCCGCTTTCTCGCCCACGGCATCGGTGCTCATGAGGGGCTCGAACTCAACACCCACATCGCCTACCTCGACGCTTTGCGAAAGATGGGCCTGCCGACCACACCAGCCGTTGAGGCTCGCACGGGAATTGAGGCCACACTCGAACTGGCCCACGTCCTCATGGACGACCTGCACACGCTCGACGTCGAGGTTGATGGGCTGGTGGTGAAGGTCAACAACTTTCATGAGCGAGAAACGCTCGGCAACACCTCGAAGAGTCCACGCTGGCTGGTTGCCTACAAGTGGGAGAAGTACGAATCCGTCACGCAGGTGGAGGAGATCGGAATCCAGGTCGGCAAGACGGGCGCCCTAACGCCGGTGGCGCATCTCGTGCCGGTCGAGATTGCGGGAACGACGGTTTCCCGTGCGAGTCTACATAACCGGAATGAACTTGATCGGCTGGGGGTCATGATTGGCGACTGGGTTGTCGTTGAAAAGGCGGGGAAGATCATTCCGCACGTGGTCCGCGTGGAGGAGCATCGACGGGACGGGACGGAGACGGAGTTTCATTTTCCGGACAGGTGCCCCGAATGCGGCTCGGAAGTCGCTCAGGATGAGGGGGGGGTGTATATCCGCTGCCTCAACCCGGCGTGCCCGGCTCAACTGCGTGAGAGCCTGCGGTTTTTTGCTTCACGTTCAGCAATGGACATCGAGGGGCTGGGAATCAAACTCGTCGAACAATTGGTCGCTGCCGGACTTCTGACGAGCTTCGCAGACATCTATCGACTCACGGACCGCCAGGACGACGTGTTGGCTCTCGAACGGATCGGTGAGAAGTCGGTGAACAATCTGTTGAGTGCGATTGAAAAATCGAAGGAGCAGCCATTGTGGCGACTCCTGACTGCGCTCAACATCCGCCACGTGGGCACGAGCAACGCGCGAGTTCTCGCAGACCGCTTTGGCACGATCGACGCCATCTGCGAGCAGACGGTCGAGTCACTCGCTGAGGTCGACGAGATTGGCCCCATCATCGCGGAGTCGGTTTACAGGTACTTTCACTCGGACTTCGGTGGTCGCATCGTCGAGGAGCTGCGCGAACGCGGCTTGAATTTCGGCGAGCCGATCCCTGAGGGAGAATCCGGACAAAATGCCGGTGACAAACCTCTTGCTGGCAAGACGATCGTCGTGACGGGGACCCTGTCTCGGTTTACCCGTGACGAGATCAAAGAGTTCATTCACAACCACGGTGGCAAAGCAGCCGGCAGCGTGTCCAAGAAGACGGACTACCTTGTCGCCGGGGAAAAAGCTGGCAGTAAAAGAGAAAAGGCCGAGCAACTCAGCATCCCGATTCTCACCGAGGACGAACTGGTCGCGTTGGCGGGAGGTGACTCGGCGTAAGCACTTACGTTGCAATTGTCCGTTATTCTCTGACGACGGTGCCGCGTCAAAATGGGCTAACTCTGTGGGCATGGGGCGAGTGTCTGTTCATCAAATCCGCGTATTTGTTGGAATCTCGGACGCATTCTGTCTACACTTTTCGGACCGCAAACGAAGGGCACGGATCGAATCCGAACGACAACGACACGGCTGGGGTCGTGTGAGTCGGAGCCCGCGAAGGAGAAAAGATGACTCTGTTGCGGCCGGAAGGCCTCGGTCTGTCCGACGTCGTGGACGTTGCGGACGATGAAAGTCTTTTTGAAATCCTCGATAACGAACGCGTCTTGGCACTGTCTCACCTGGGTCCGGGGACAGGGTTTCGCAACGAAGCCGCAATCGTCAAGTCGACGGGAGTTCGTGAACGTCGCGTGATGCGCCTCGGTGTCACCGCTTTGGACGTGGCGATCGCTGTGGCTGATCGACTGCGGTTCGACGTCGGATTCGACTGGAACGAATGCCCAGCGATCGGCATTTGTCACTCGCATACCGATCCGGACGCCTCGCAGGATCTCGTTGACGAGATGTTCGCGGCACTCGATATCACGCGTCCGAAACCGTATGTCATCAATTTCGGGTGCACCGGTTATCTCAGGCTTCTGAGGTTCGGTGCTGAGGCACTCTCGCAGATCGAGAGTGATGCCCCCATTCCCCTGCTGACGATTGAAACGCCGCAGCAATGGCATGACGCGGCCGATCGTGCGTTCTGTGGGATCATCTCCGCCGGCGCGACGGGAAGTGTGCTCTCTCGAAACGGCAAACATGCCCTTCAGCAGTCAGCGATCCGGTCCGTCCGTATTCCTGAAGCCGACCGGAATTGGGAGACGCTGTTCCGGACCGAAGTCGGCGAGTATCCGGAATTCACCGGTGGTTACAGCACCCGCACCGTCATGCGGATGAACGGCGAGCACGTGTTCGTAAATGGGGTCGAACTCATGATCGACGCTGTGCGCAAGGCCATGTCTCGCGTCGATGCAACCAATCGTCGTGTGCTTGTCGCTCCGCATCAACCGAGCGGCAAGATGCTCCGCGCGCTCTTCGCCGTTCTGAAGGAAGAGTTCCCGGACGCCGTCTATCTCAACAATCTCGAACGCTACGCGAACAGCATCTCTTCGACAATACCGACCGTCCTCGCTCACTTGGATGAAGTCCTCGCCGAGCAGGGGCAGTCTCCGGCCCAGCAGGGCGACATCATCGTTCTCCCTGCTGCGGGAATTTGTATGGAAAGTAAGCCGACCAACCTCGCACAAGGTTGGGCCGTTCTGGAGTGGTAAGTCTTCACGACTCTGGGTGCAGTGAGGAACGTGCGTCGTCTCCATTGGTGCTCTGTGCATGTCGCGCAGTTTTCGCACTGAGGCACACGTGCCGACCCCAGGTCCACGCGGCTCCTGATGTGTGAGGCACTCGCCGCTGTGGTTTTTCAGATGAGAACGCGTTCGATGCGAATGGCGTCGGCCATGACATACCCATTGGCGTCGTTGGAGAGTCGCACGACCAAGGTGTCGCCTGTGACCATGACCGTTGTGAGGTCTTCCCAACTGCTGCCGGCATCGGTGAAGTCGTTGGGAGCCTGTTGCTGATTGATATCGACGGTGGTGAGCGGAGCATCGCCGTTAAAGATCGTGTACGGCGCGTCTGTTGCCCGGGCGGGGCTGGGACTCCAGGTGGCCGAGACTCGGTAGGTGCCAGCGGACAGCCCGGTGAACGTCCAGCTGGCGATCTTGCTTCCGCCGAAGATCGACGCATTGCGGTTGTCGCCGTCGAATCCGCCATTGCCGGTGCCCCATGAGCCGCTTTCGATCGCAAACCCGAGGCCGCCATCGTCGATAATCCGCGGCGGAGGTGGAATGTCGCCGACGCGTTCGATGCGTATGGCATCGGCCATGACGTATCCGTTGGCGACGTTCGAGAGTTTGACAAACAGGGTGCCATTGGTGATGGCGATGGCTGACTCCAGGTCCTGCCAGACGACGCCGAGGTCTGTCAGATCAGAACTGCCGCTGGGGGCCAGACGTTGATTGACATCGACCGTCGTGATGGGGCTGAAGCCGTCGAAGATGGTGTAGGGGGCGTCTGTCGCCCGGGCCGGACTGGGACTCCACGTTGTCGAGATCCGGTAGAGTCCCGGCAGGAGGTCGGTGAACGTCCAGCGGGCAACTTTTTTGCCGCCGAAAATCGATGCGTTGCGATTGTCACCCTCGGCCCCGGCACTGCCGGTCCCCCAAGATCCGCTCTCGATCGCAAAGCCCGAATCGCCGTCGTCCAGGATCACTGGCGGAGGAGGCAGATGATCAATGCGTTCGATTCGAATCGCATCGGCCATCACGTAGCCATCCGCGACGTTGGTGAGTTTGACGAAGAGCGTGTCACTGGTGATCGGGATGGCCGACTCCAGGTCCTGCCAGGGGACGCCGAGGTCTGTCAGATCTCCACTGCCGCTGGGGGCGAGCTGTTGATTGACGTCCACAGTGGAGACAGCGTTTGCTCCATCGAAGATGGTGTAAGGCGCATCGGTCGCTCTGGCTGGGCTTTCCGTCCATGTGGTCGAGATGCGGTAGAGACCAGGAATCAGGCCGGTGAATGTCCAGCGGGCGACCTTCGTGCCGCCGAAGATTGAGGCATTTCGGTTGTCGCCATTCGCTCCGACGTTTCCCGTCCCCCAGATACCGCTCTCGATTGCGAATCCCGGGTCTCCGTCATCCACGATGCGCACCGAGGGCACTACGATCCCCTTCAGTGAAAGGACGTATACCGCGCCTCGCGCTGAACCGCCGTCGTCATCGCCCGTTGCACCGACGACCAACTCACGGATGCCGTCACCATTGTTGTCTGCGATCGTCGTCAGCGAGCTGCCGAAGATATCCGTGTCATTCAGTGTGGCGTTGAAGTTGCCCTGGGTGTCGCTGATCTTGCGGTGCGACTTGACCGTGCCGTCGGTGTTCAGGAACAGCACATTCATTGCTCCCCGGAAATCGCCACCATCGTCATCACCGACTGCACCGACACCCAGATCTGTGACCCCGTCTCCGTCGAGGTCACCCAGGTTCGTCAATGAATTGCCGAAGCGGTCGAAGTCATTCAAATGGCCTGTAAAGTTGCCGACCGTGTCGCTGATCTTTCGGTGTGACTTGACGGTGCCGTCCGCTCTGAGAAACAGCACGTACACCGCTCCCCGGTCGCTTCCGGCGTCATCATCTTCGTCAGCACCGACAGCGAGGTCGGTTACGCCGTCCCCATCCAAGTCACCGAGGTTGGCAAGTGAGAGACCGAAATGATCGCTTTCGTCGAGGGTTCCGGTGAAACCTCCCTCCAGCAAACTGATCTTCTGATGGGAATCGACAGTCCCATCTGTGTTCAGAAACAGGAGGTAGACTGCTCCTCGGTTATTTCCACCGTCGTCGTCGAGGTATGTACCGACGGCCAGATCAGTCACACCGTCTCCGTTCATGTCGCCGACATTGGCAACGGCGCTGCCAAAGATGTCGGTGTTTTGCAGGATTCCGGTGAAGCCACCTTCCGTATCGCTGATCTTCTGATGTGACTTCACGGTTCCGTCACTGTTGAGGAACAACACATAAACTGCTCCACGAGCGTCTCCGCCGTCGTCGTCCAACCGGGCCCCGACTGCGATCTCCGTAATGCTGTCACCATCGAGATCTCCAAGGCTTGCGATCGATGTTCCGAAGTTGTCACCATCATCCAGCGTGGCCGTGAAGCCCCCTTGCGTGCTGCTGATCTTCTGATGCGAATTAACTGTGCCGTCCGCATTGAGGAATAGTACGTAGACCGCGCCTCGCGTGCTTCCGCCGTCGCCGTCTCGTCGGGCCCCGACCACCAGATCGTTGATGCCATCCCCATTCAGGTCCCCGACGTCTGCGACCGCCTCACCAAAGCCATCGTTGTTATCCAGCACGGCGGTGAAGCCACCGACCGTATCGCTGATCTTCTGCTCAGCGGTGACCACCCCCGGCGGGGTGATCTGCTGAAGCGAGAGAATGTAGACGGCTCCCGCGTTGCCGGTGCCATCATCATCGCCTCGGGCCCCGACGGCCAATTCAATCAGGCCATCCCCGTCCAGATCTCCCATGTTTGTCAGCGAAGTCCCGAAGAAGTCGCCAAATCCCAGCGCAGCGGTGAAATTGCCCTGAGTATGGCTGATCTTCTGATGGGCCTTCACCGTCCCGTCCGCGTTCAGGAACAGGACGTAGACTGCCCCTGTGCTGATCAGTCCACCGTCATCGTCAAAAAGTGCTCCGACGGCGAGATCAGTGAGACCATCCCCGTCCAGGTCGCCGAGAGCAGCGACCGACCATCCGAAGTAGTCGGTGTCGTTCAAGGCTCCGGTGAATCCGCCTTCCAAATCGCTGATCTTCTGATGCGACTTGATGGTGCCATCCGTGTTGAGAAACAGAATGTACACGGCTCCCCGGCTCGTCCCTCCATCATCATCGCGATTCGTGCCGACAGCCACGTCAGTCACTCCATCGCCATCCAGATCGCCAAGTGACGTCAGGGAACGTCCGAATGAGTCGCTGTTATCCAGTGTCGCTGTGAGGTCACCCGCTGTGCTGCTGATTTTCTGGTGTGACTTGACCGTGCCGTCGGTATTCAGGAAGAGCACATAGATCGCCCCACGACCGGAGCCGCCATCATCGTCATTGTAGGCTCCCACGGCGATGTCGATGATCCCGTCACCGTCCAAGTCTCCTATGTTGCTCACCGCGGTCCCAAAGCCGTCGAAAGTATCCAGGTTGCCCGTGAACCCTCCCACTCCCTCTGTGATCTTCTGAAACGATTTGACTGTGCCATCGGAGTTGAGGAAAAGCACATACAGCGCTCCTCCATTCGAACTTCCGTCGCTATCACGATCAGCACTAACGGCGATATCAGTGATACCGTCACCGTCCAGGTCGCCGAGGTTGGTTAATGAGCTGCCGAAGTTGTCGAAGTCATCCAAGAGAGCTGTGAAGTTACCCTGAGTGTCGCTGACCTTCTGATGAGACTTGACCGTGCCATCAGCATTCATCAACAGGATGTAAATGGCTCCGCGTCCCGAGCCGCCCTCGTCATCGCTGCTTGCTCCGACCGCCAGATCAGGAATGCCGTCTCCATCCAAATCGCCCAAATCGGTAACGGATCCCCCCAGATAGTCGCCGTTCCCGAGTAGGGCAGTGAAGCCTCCTGAAGTCGCACTGATCTTCCGCTCTGCCGTGACGACACCCGGCGGGATGATCTGCTCCAAACTGAGAATGTGAACGGCCCCGGCGGACAAACCGCCGTCATCGTCACCGATCGCCCCGACGACAATCTCAGGCAGGCCGTCACCGTCCAGGTCACCGAGTTTAGTGATTGAACTTCCGAATCCGTCTCCATCGTCCAATGTGGCCGTGAAGTTGCCCTGCGTATCGCTGAGTATCTGATGCCTCTTGACGGTGCCATCTGGGTTGAGGAACAACACGTAGACGGCCCCACGTCCACTGCCGCCGTCATCGTCACCGTTCGCGCCTACCATGAGATCTTCAATCCCATCACCATCGAGGTCACCCAGATTTGCCAATGCCACCCCGAAGAAGTCGCTGTCGTCCAGTGAGGCTGTGAAACCGCCGTCGATCTCGCTGATCTTCTGATGTGAATTGACCGTGCCATCGGCGTTCAGGAACAGTACGTACACTGCACCACGACTGCTTCCTCCGTCGTCGTCGCCAGTTGCTCCGACCGCCAAATCAGCCAGACCGTCTCCGTTGAGGTCACCCAGATTCGTCAGCGAAGAGCCAAAGAAGTCGCTGTCATCCAACGAGCCCGTGAAGCCGCCTGCGATGTCACTGACTTTCTGATGACTTTTGACGGTCCCGTCCGTGTTGAGAAACAGCACGTAGATTGCACCGCGATTGTCCCCGCCATCATGGTCAAACCTCGCTCCGACCGTCAAATCGGCAATGCCATCTCCATTCAGGTCTTCGATGCTCGTCAGCGAGGTGCCGAAGTTGTCCAGATTTTCGAGCACGCCGGTGAAGCCACCTTCCGTGTCACTAATTTTCTGATGTGATTTGACCGTCCCGTCGGTATTCAGGAAGAGGACGTAAACGGCACCACGAGCCTCGCCGCCGTCATCGTCACCTCTCACTCCAACGGCCAAATCCACCACGTCGTCTCCGTCCAGATCGCCCAAGTTTGTGAGCGAAACTCCGAAGCGGTCAAAGTTATCCAAAGTGGCGATGAAGCCTCCGGCCGTACTGCTGATCTTCTGATGAGACTTGACCGTGCCGTCCGAGTTCATGAACAGGATGTAGACCGCCCCGCGGGCGTCACCACCGTCATCGTCAGCGTCTGCTCCAACAGCAAAATCGGTGACACCATCGCCATCCAGATCTCCCAGTTCTGTCACTGAACGACCGAAGTAGTCGAAGCCGCCCAGCCCGCCCGTAAAGCCACCAGCGATGTCACTGATCTTGTTCGAAGACGTGACCACACCTGACGGCGTGACTTGCTCCAGACTGAGGATGTAGACCGCCCCGCGCGCATTCCCTCCGTCGTCGTCCTGGTTGGCCCCCACGACCAACTCGACCAGTCCGTCACCGTCCAGGTCACCAAGATTGGTCATCATGACGCCGAAAAAGTCACTGTTATCCAGTGTTGCCGTGAAGTTGCCAGCCGTGTCACTGATCTTCTGATGTGATTTGACTGATCCATCGGAGTTGAGGAATAACACATAGACCGCGCCGCGCTGTCCGCCACCATCGTCGTCTCCATAAGCCCCCACCGCCAGATCCGTCACACCGTCGCCATTCAGGTCACCCATGTTGGCCAATGATCGGCCGAAGAAATCGAAGTCCAGCAGCGCGGCTGAGAAGCCCCCAACCGTGTTGCTGATCTTCCGGTGAGATTTGACAGTCCCGTCGTCATTGAGAAAGAGGACATAGACTGCCCCTCGTCCTGATCCGCCGTCATCATCAAAGACTGCCCCGACGGCCAGGTCAGTCACTCCGTCACCGTCCAGATCGCCCAGCGAGCCCATCGCATGACCAAAGAAGTCGACGTCATCGAGCGTGCCCGTAAAGCCCCCGGCAGTGTCGCTGATTTTTTGATGCGACTTGACCGTGCCGTCGGTGTTCATGAACAGCACGTACACGGCTCCGCGATCCGTGCCTCCGTCACCGTCACGGAATGCACTGACCGCCAGCTCGGTCACTCCATCGCCGTCCATGTCCCCAAGATTCGCGAGCGCATCGCCGAAGTTGTCGGTGTCATCCAATACGGCCGTGAAACCGCCGGTTGTGTCGCTGATTTTCTGATGTGACTTGACGGTGCCATTCGAGTTGAGAAACAGAATGTACAGTGCCCCGCGAGCACTCCCGCCGTCGTCGTCTTGATCCGCGCCGACAGCCAGGTCGTTCACCCCGTCACCGTCCAGGTCGCCCAGGTTCAACAATGAACTACCGAAGGCATCGAGGTCATCCAGAACCCCGGTGAAGCCGCCCGCGGTGTCACTGATCTTCTGATGCGACTTGACCGTGCCGTCGGCGTTCATCAACAGGATGTAGACCGCTCCGCGCGCGTTGCCCCCGTCGTCATCCCCGGTGGCGGCCACGGCGATGTCCCGGACACCGTCGCCGTCCAGATCGCCAATCTCAGAGACGGCATTGCCGAAGAGGTCGATGTCGTCCAAGACGGCCGTGAAACCACCCTCCGTGTCACTGATTTTGGAGAACGATGTCACCTCACCAAAGTTGCCGGCGAGCATCATGCGCGACTCGAGTGCCTCAGTTGCTTGAAATGCAACCGACCGCCGCACATCCCGACATCGACGCCTCCTGAGCCGTTGTGAGCGGGTCGACAACCCAACGATCTGTTGTCGAAAACCATGCAACCAATCAAATGTCATCACAACGATCCGCCTGATACGACAAGAAGCAGGGAGTCGGTCGTTCTTCCGCTCACGGGATGCCGTGCACGGAGTCCCTCTACCTTAACCCTCCCCACCCTCAACCAACAAGGATTTCCGCGTCAAATCTCCGTGATCGCGACGACTGCATCAAATCAAGAAGCCACGTTGGCCATTAAACAAGGATCGCCGAATGGCTGGCTCCAAGTATCAGAGAACCGTCAAATTGGCCGGTCTGAACTCGCTCCCTGCGCCGTTGTGGAACCGTTGGTCGTCGAGTGGAATTGGAGTTAGCGGCGCATCATCCGACGCAAGTGTGAGATGCGAGGATCCGAAACAGTCATCCGGTGGCGGCGAGACATTACCCGCAGAGAACCGATGATCGTTGCCCCGACGCAGTGGCGTGAGAATCGCAGCACGACGTCCAACAGTTAGTGTCCGAATCGCGGCATTAGTGCGGCGCGCGTTTATCTCTA
>JAGQPX010000092.1 GCA_020426505.1 Planctomycetaceae bacterium
TGGTCTGACCCTGCCACCCATCCCGAATTCTATTTCGTGACGCTCAAGGGGCATGAGCCCGGTGTGTTCATTCGAGCGATGATTACGAGCTTGCCAACCCAGGGCATGCCCTGCTGCGGTCTCCCGCCACAGGGAACATCACGGTTGCGATGAACCGTCCGGGAGATTCTCCCTCAATTGTTTCCGAATCCGTTCGCGGCGCAACTGGTCCCAGGGATCGAGTCGTTCGTGGATCAATTTCATTTTGTCCCGTTGTTCGATGGCCTTTTCTTGTTCGCCGGTCTGTGCATAGAGTTGAGCGGCCATGCCGCGAAGTTCCCGTTGAGTGGGATCGAGTCGTAATGCGAACTCAGCCGCTTCGACGGCAGTCTGCATGTCACGCGATGCAGCCAGTGTTGCGATATACGGACCATACATCGTGACGTCCCACTGATTGAGCTTGAGGAAGGATTGATAACTCTGTAGTGCCAGTCCGTAAGACTGTGATCGATAAGCCGTCAAACCAAGATTCTTCAGGCTCACCTCGTCGTCGGGTTCGATTTGCAGTGCGGCCTCGAACAGCGCGGCGGCTCTCGCCTGTTGACCAAGAATGCCGTAGAGAAACGCCAGTGAACGGAGCACACTCGTGTCGTTGGGGTCACGAGCGAGGACCGCTTCCAGTTCACCGATGGCCCGCACTGTAAGCGTGCGGTCGAGGTTTTGAATGGATTGATCGCTAAGCGACAATGCTTTGGCACGCTGTAACTCCCATGGCGGGAGAATCTCTTCACTCTTGTCGTAAATGGTCCAGACGCCGCCGCCGCTAGTTGGGCTTTCAATACTCTGAGTATTCAACGGGTCGCGGAGGACGCGGTGGTCCGACTGCGACGTGTGGGGGATATCGCTCGATCCGGATGTCGGCATGTGGCAGTGGATACACGAATTGAATGCGGGGGCCGGCTCGCGCTCTTCAATCGGAAGTGAGCAGCCTCGATCCGCGTGACACTCATGACAGCGCACACGGTAATACTCGGCTCGTTCTTCCGGACTGGGAGCATGATGGGGATCGTGACAACTCGTGCACCGCATTTCCCCGTTGGAACCGCGAAAACACGCACTCGCGTGCATCTGCTGCACCTGACTCGTGAACGGGTTGGACTCATCGCTGTCGAGCGACTCGGTCGACGCGAACACCGTCCAGATGTCCTCGGTCGCCATGCCCGGCCGGAAGTCGTGATAGGATTTCCCCTTCCTCAGGATGCGACGTTTCCCATCGCGATGACACTGGTAGCAAATACTCTCCGCACGAACTGCATCGAGTCGAGACGGATTGACAATGAGCATGTTGTCGGCAGCGTTACTATCGGTGTCCAAATCTCCGGATTCCATCTTTGCAACGTGCCTCGCTCCGGGACCGTGACATCGCTCGCAACCGATTCCTTTTTCGAGAAATGGTTCGCTCTCGTAACGATTCGTCGTCCCGTCGCCGACATACGCAACACGTCCCGCGTGACATTGAACACAACCGTCACTCACACGACGATTGAAGCGTTGTCGGGGATTGTCCTGATAGCCCGGCGACAGATCCCATTTCTGCTTGTCGACGTACCAGGAAATGGGAGACTCATACAGAATCCCGCCGCGATCGATCAGGTACGTGCGTGCGGTTGTCCCTGACCCAACCGAATAGTCCACGTCGACCGATTGTTCGTAAACAATCTCGCCGTCGTCATCCGTCATGAATTCCGTGTGCACCATCCGGTCGCCGATGCGTTCCACGTGGTACTTGCAGCCGAATGCCTCGAACTCGGCCACGTCTCCTTCACAGACTTCGATCGGGGAGGCCTCAGCGACAGTCGCCATGGTCAATGCCATCGGATGCTTCGCAAACGTCTCCGCAATCTCTGAATGGCAATCCGCACAGGTTTGACTTCCGACAAACTCTTCGTCATGCCGGTCATGGGTTTCCCGAGGTCGCTGTTCCGTGGGAGCGTGCGTCACTGGCGTGTTGGTCGGATCAACCGGTTGACTTGCTGGCGGCGTCTCCGGTTGTTCGCGGAAGACGACCGCATACACAACGGCAGCCGCCAACGAGGTGAGGATCAACGCCCCAAACACCCGTTGACCAACCGTGCGGGGCGGCTCGCCGGACGGCGGTTGAGCCGGATCGGACTGACGCTTTCGAGTCATGACGGACTGGTGGTTGGCGAAGCGGAAACTAACGGTTGATTGATCTTAACCGTCAGGCGTCGGGAGTCCAAACGCCAGTGGTGCCGGGAATCGACCTCGACTCGCAAATTCGCCGTGCCTTCAAGCGAACATAGGGTGCCGTAAAGCGGCCACGGTGACGGTAATGACCGGGGCGGGCCTTCGGGTCTGCACGGCATGGTTCCACAAGGTCCTCCAGAACGAAGCCCGCTCGACAAAGTTCGCCAACGAGTTGCTCCCAGCGATGCAGATACTCACTCGCACCCGATTCGCGGTACGAAGTGTCGGCCGTCGGCGGAAGCGGACCGGACTGGTAGTACTCAACGCCAAGGATGTACTCGTTCGACTGATGGCGATCACTGATCTGGAGACTCGTCGGCTGCTTGTGCTGACTGATGTACAGTCCATCGTTTCGCAACACACGGGCGATCTCACGATACACCTCAGCAATGCGCGGGACATAACACGTACTGACCGGCTGATGGACGATGTCGAACGATTCGTCCGACAATTCGTGGAGATCATCCATCGACGCTTCGATGGTGCGGATCGACAACCGTCGTTTCTCCGCTTCGCGTTCATCCAGTCGGAGCATGCCCGGACTGAGGTCGACAACCGTGACATGAGCGCCCGCAGAGGCGTAAAGAATGGCCTGCCATCCGCCTCCCGAGGCGAGACAGAGGACGTCGAGTCCCCGGACCGAAGCGGGCAACCAACCTCGCGAGTCGAGCGTCAACAACGGTTGAGCACATTCCTCGTCGGTCGCGACGCGGGTGAACTGACTGTTGTCCGCCGCCAATCGATCCCAGGCACGCCGGTTCTGATCTCGATAACTCATGCGGCTGCAATCGCAAACACGGCGAGAATTCCGATCCAGACGACGCCGAGCGCATGCCAGAACCATGCAGCGACCGAGACTCCCCAGTAGTACTCATGGTCATATCGATCGGCCAATGCGCGCACGGTCACGTAACTCAGAAACAGCACGGCGACCACAAAGTGCATGCCATGCAGCGCGGCGAGCATCACGACAAACGTATTCACGCCGGACTGAGCGGCCTCCGCCGTGCGTTCGTGCGGCATGAGGAGCCACAGGCCGTATGTCTGCACACCCCAGAACGTTCCCCCGGCGATCAGTGCGATGAACAGTGATCGACGAAATTCGCGTTGACGTTCCATGCGAACGAATCGCAGGGCACGCGACATTTCCACGCTGCCAAACAACAACAGCACCGAACTCACGGCGAACGCGAGTGGAAAGAACTGATTCCGAGGTGCTGTCCACCCCAATGGGAAGCGTGAGATGAGACACCACGATAGGATTGCCAGGGAAACGATGCCTATCACTACGACGACAAACAACCGTGCTGCGCGAGTCAGACCATCCGCATGACGCGAAGGCATCGGCTGCGAGGTCAACTGAGGTAGCGGTCGTTCGTCAAACGGAATGGCCATGGACGGGGCAATTACGGATTACCGGTCAAGTCACCTTCCATGATATCCAGCGACCCGAACGTGTCTACGCCTCTCACGGGATCTCACTCACGGAACGATTTCGAAATGAACTCTCCTTCAACGAAAAAAGGGCTGCACCTGTCAAACAGATGCAGCCCGAAGATGTCACGCTGATGGGGCCGTTATCTCTCCTCGCGATCGCGTGAGAGCAGCATCGAAGATGCTGTTGCGACTCAGTAGGTCGGCAGACTGTTGATCGGGAGGCCAGCGGTGACCGGATATGGTTGACCATAAGCGTACTGAGAGGGGGCCGTCGGCAGGCCGGCGGTCATGTTGGTGCCACCGTAATACGCACCGGCCGGATATCCGCCACCGTAGTAGCTCGGGCCGCCACCACAGGCACCGCCGCCACAACCGCCGTAAGGTTGCCACCAGCAGCAACCCACGCTGGAAGCTGCGATTGCCATGCACAGGCAGAGCATCATGAACTGTTTCATCGAACGTTCCTTTTCGATCAATTTCGAGAGAGAGATTGGATTTCTGTGACAGGGAAAGCCACAGCGCCCGCGATTTATGAGGAGACCAGGTCGGCTGCAAAACAGCGACGAACGCCACCGGATCCCGCAGATCACTGCGAGGCTTCGGCCCGGAAAACAGGAGTGAATTGTGGGATGAGAATGAGAGAACAGTTGGAAAGGATTGCCAGAACTGGCCTGTGTCCAACTGCGGGCGGGAAAATATCTCGAAACGTTTTTTGAGTCAACAGCTTTTTGGCAGATTCTGCTGATTTACAGCGACGCCGACGAAGTCTCAGTGGCAACAACACTTACTTCGATACCGTAGTGTTTCCGGAGCCTTGAAAGGCACTCTTCCAGGTCCGATTCTCGTTGAGATTCCGACAACACACCCGCTTCGACGAGCCGGTCTTGCAATGCAGTCACGGCCTCGACCGCAAGGTTCGGAGTGAGCACCAACCCCAGTCGACGCTCGATGAGGTCCCCGAGGCTCCCCACCCATTCGTGCTCAATTACCCAGTCCACGAACGACAGCGGAATGTCCGTCCCCGGCAGTGACGTCCGATCAGCTGACGCCCCGGCCGTCTTCAACGCCTCCACACAAGCCGTCCCCTGCAGGTTGAAGACCGCTTTCACCTGAGTTGGGGCATAACCCGTCTCGCCACTGACTTGCGCGCACCAGGCTTTGACATCGTCCGGGAAACCCTCCGCCCCGGGGACTAGTCGCTCACGCGTGTCGATCACACGTTTGACCCCGAGACGGCCCATGATCAGATCAGCGACTTCCTCACCGAACGCGCGGCATGTCGTCAGCTTGCCACCGATCAGAGTATCGACCGGAATCCCCTGTCGTTCGGTCTGATGAATCCAATGACCGCGAGGGATTGATCCGGTCCGACCGCTCGGCACATAAGGCAACGGTCGGACGCCGCAGTAATGCACGCTGATGTCTTCGCGAGTCAGTCCGACGCAGGGAACGACTTCGTTCGTCATGTCGAGCAGGTACTGCAACTCCTCCTCGCTGGCGATCGCCTCGCCCGGGGGTCCGGTGAAACGCTCATCAGTCGTTCCCACGAGGACCGACCCACCAAACGGCAGAATGAAGACCAACCGTCCGTCAGCTGCCTCGGCATAGATGCCGCTGTCTCCGAGTGCCTGCCGAAGCCCGTCGTGTGAGGTGATGAAGTGACTCCCCTTCGTGCCACCAAGGAGGCGTTCCGCCTCGACTTCGATATCGTCCAGGGTGAGGTCCCCCCATGCTCCGGTGGCATTGACAATCGTCGATGGCACAAGTGTTTGCACGGGAGAGCCATCAGCAACGCTGCGAACAGTTGCTTCCTCTGACTCAAAGACGGCTCCATGGTGCGTGTAGACCTGAAACTCGACGCCATGCTCAACCGCGTGCCGACGAGCGTCTTCCAGGAGCGCAAGCACAAATCGTTCTGGGTAAACCATCTGCGCATCGTAGTAGCTGCACAGCCAATGGAACTTGTGAGGGTCAACTGCCGGAGCCCCCTCGTCACCGACCCGCTGAAGCGAGTGGCTCGGCAGCAACGATGAGCGTGCGATGGAGTCGTACAGCCATAACCCCATGCGAACGACCATCAGTCCCCGCTCGGACCGAATTGGTAGCCGTCCCGCGAGCCAGCGACCGAATGAGAAGCGGCTCAGTCTCAGGAACCGAAAGCCGGATTGCACGAGTCCGCCGAATCGTTTCGTCACTGGGATGTGCAACTTGAGAGGACGCACAAACTGTGGTGCCAGCTTCAGCAGTCGCTCCCGTTCGTGTAGCGACTCAGCGACAAGTTTGAAGTCGCCGTACTCCAGATATCGCACGCCTCCATGAATCAACCGGGACGCCTTTGCAGTCGCACCGGTGGCGATATCCGCCTCGTCGACCAGCACAACCGGCACACCGTTCAATACAAGTTCTCTCGCGACACAGCACCCATTGATGCCCGCACCCAGAATGAGAACCGGTTGTTTTTCGTCACTTGTCGACATGCTAAAAAGTCTAGCGGAGTCCCGCTCGATCGCCTACACGGCTCATCACGCGGATGCAATGTGAGTGACCCCGGAAGCAAGCCTCACAAAGCTGGTAATTCGTCGATCGGCACTCTATCATTCCGGCTTGAAATGTCTCGAAACTTCACTCATTTTTCGCAGCCATGCCTAACGTCAAGTTCATCAACGAAAAGCGAACCGTCGAGGTGCCCGAGGGAGCCAATCTCCGCAAGGAGGCCATGAAGAATGGAGCCGAACTCTATTCTGGTCCGGATCGGTATCTCAATTGTCGCGGGTTCGGGCTCTGTGGATGCTGTCGTGTCCACGTCAAATCCGGCAAGGAGAATCTGAACAGAATGGGCGTCTGGGAATGGTTGATGACCAGATTCCATCCCATCCGCTGGTGGGTTCGCATCGGTGAGGAAGACAAGATGCGGCTCGCATGTCAGACGAAGATTTATGGCGACTGCGAGATCGAAGAACGTCCGGATATGAATCTCCACGGCGAGAAGTTCTGGAACTGAACGTGCTGCAGACGCGGAATTCCTCCAACGGCCGCATGTTCACGAGCGTAGTCCGTGTAACGCGATCACGTGTGTGACGAATGTCGCAGAAACCCTGATCGCCTGACTTCGGTCGAGAGATCAACGTCGTGCCGACATCTTCGCAACTCGCCCCTGTCGCTGCCGTCATCACGGTCATCGGCTGCCTTGCGTTGTTGGCGAACCTGCTCATCGGTTCGACGGCATCGCCCACACACGGTTATCCACCCCCCGAAGCATCGCTGCCCGACGCCTATCGTGCGGTATCTCCTTCGATCATTTGCGGTGCGACCCCTCAATCTGTTGAGGAGTTTCGTGGACTCGCGAACCAGAGGGTTCATACCATCGTGAGCGTCGACGGAGCGCCGCCTGACGTCGAGTCAGCCGCCGTGGTCCAACTCAGGTACGTCCACATTCCGATCGGGTACGATGGCATCCCGCAGGACGCCGTCGCCAGGATGACACGCGTGCTTCGAGAGTGTGAGAGGCCGATCTACGTTCACTGTCATCACGGCAAACATCGTGGTCCGGCTGCTGCCGCAGTGTGTGCGATGATCGCAGGAGAGATCGATCCACCCCAGGCACGCAAACTGCTGAGCGACGCCGGCACGAGTCACGACTACGCAGGCCTCTGGCGAGACGTGCAGGAATTCACTGCTTTTCCAGACGATGCGACGCTGCCTGAAATCTCATCACGCGTCGAAGTCGAGCCGATGACAGATCTGATGGTCAAGGTCGATGACTGCTGGGACAAGTTGCAGATAGCCGTTCAAGCCGAAAACAGGACACAGGCTCGTGAGCAGGCGAGCATTCTGGAGCAACTGTTTCGTGAATCGATTCGGCTTCACCGTGTTGAAGACGGATGCACATGGCTGCCCACTATGCTCGACGCCGAGCACGCAGCAACATCGCTTCGGGAGAACTTTGAAAACGATTACGGTGAGACGTCACGATGGCTCAATGAGATTGAGGAGAGTTGCCGTCAATGCCATAAGTACTATCGCAACTAAGTGCGATCCTACCCGCCGACTCACGCCTCCACGAGTCCCTGTCGCATCGCGGCTTCCTCGCGCAGTTGAGTCGGTCCTCCCAGCAGTTGTCTGTTGGCACCGATGCGTTTGAACCAGTAATGCAGTCCGAGTTCGTCGGTGAAGCCGATGCCGCCGTGGACTTCCGTCGACGTGCGAGCAATGAACTTGCCAACCTCCGACAGATGCGACTTCGTGTGACAAATCGTCAGGCGTGCCTCCTCCGGACGGGCATCGAAGGCATGCGCCGCGTACCACATCATCGCTCTGCACGGCTCCAGCTGCGCGGCCATCTCGGCACACATGTGCTTGACCGCCTGAAACGACCCGATCGGACGACCGAACTGCATCCGCTCCTTCGAGTAGTTGACCGCCTTGTTCAGCATCCGCTGACTCGCTCCGAGAGTGTCAGCCGCGAGGATGATGCGTCCTGCGTCGATCACACGTCGGCACACCTCCGGGTCGGAACTCCCCGGCAGACGATCAGCTTGCACATTCTCGAACACAAGTTCGCCGTAACGTCGTGTCTTGTCGATGGTCGTGAGTGGCCGCCGCCTCAGACCGGAGGCATCTGCGTCAACAAGATACAACGACAAGTCACGATCAGCGATCAGATAGACATCTGCTTCAAAGTCGATCGCAAACAAGGCTCTGCCGCTCAACGTATCGCCATTGGCATGCACACCCGCATCAAGGCGCGTGCTGATCGCTTCGGTGACCGCTGCCCCAGCAATCACTTCTCCCTCTGCAAGTTTAGGGAGCCAACGTAACTGCTGTTCGTCGCTCCCCGCTTCAGCAATCGCCCACGGGACCATGACCGCTGTCGCAGCGAAGGGCACTGGAGCCGCGCAAGAGCCGAGCGACTCTGCCACGAGTGCCGCGTCCAGCAACTCACATCCGATGCCGCCGTGCTCTTCGGCAATGATCAGACTCGGGATTCCCAGATCAACCATCCCGGACCACACATCATCCGCTCGCGGCTCGCAGTTGTTGACGAATCGCTTAATGCGGTCCAGCGGCGCAGCTCCGTTGAGGTACTGCACCACACTGTCCTGCAACAACGTCTGCTCTTGTGAGAGTCCGAATTCCATAATGTCTCATTCAATTGAAGGCGTGATGTCTCACGAGGCGGGTCGCGGCTCACGAGGCATTGCAAGTCCGCGTTCGCTGATAATGTTCTTCTGAATCTGAGCAGTGCCGCCTCCGATGATCAGACCGAGATTGAACATGTAGTTGGCCTGCCACGATCCGTCATTGCGAACATACGGAGCGTCCTCGTACAGCAAGCCGTGCTCGCCCAGCACGTCGATCGCGAAGCCCTCCAGCTCATGCCGGACTTCGCAGCCTTGCAGCTTCATGACCATCGACGCCAGTGTCGCATTCTTGTTGTGTAACTTGGCACTGAGGAGCCGGAGATCGTTGAACCGCAGGGCCATCACCTCCGCCTGAAACTGCATCAGGCGATCTCGATACACCGGGATGTCGATCAGGCGTCGTCCATCGACGGTCTCAGTCTTCATCAGGTCGATGAGAAAGTTGAGCCGTTGCTGGGTGAAATTCGGGTCGCCCAGATCCTCACGCTCATGCTCAAGTACCAGATTGGCCACCTTCCAACCGTCGCCTCGCTGACCGACGATCTGATCCTTGGGGACCCGCACATCCTTGAAGAACACCTCATTGAACTGATGCGTGCCCGACATAGTCTTGAGGGGCACCACCTCGATCCCGGGCGACTTCATGGAGAACAACAGGAAGCTGATCCCCTTGTGTCGGGGAGCGTCCGGCTCGGTGCGAACGAGGCAGAACATCCAGTCGGCTGACTCCGCTGTGCTTGTCCAGATTTTCTGTCCGTTGACAACCCACTCATCGCCATCAAGGACCGCACTCGTCTTGAGACTCGCGAGGTCACTCCCCGCGTTCGGCTCGGAGTACCCCTCACACCACAGCATCTCCGCACGCAATGTCGGGGGGATGAACCGCTCCTTCTGTTCGTCGGTTCCCATCGCCAGCAGAGCCGGCATCAGATAGGCGATCCCCTGCCCACTGAACCCTTGAGTGATCCCGGCTCTTGCAAATTCATCAGCGATGATGCGCGCTTCGAGGATGTCCGGCTCGGCTCCGTATCCACCGTACTGCTTGGGAATCGTGCGACCCACATACCCCTGTTCAATCAGCAACTGCTGCCACTCCTGCAGCTTCGTGCGATCAGACACATCCCAGTCCGGAGCCGCCAGATGCCGATGCGTCTCGATGAAACTCCGGACCTCCTCACGAAAGTCGTCATACCGGCTGCCATAAGAAAGGTCCATGAAATTTCACCTCAACTCAGAAAACGAAGTTCATCTGCAAAGTGCCACTTCGTCGTCGCATCAATCGGCAGAGTACTTTCCACCCTCTTCACGCACGCGGGACTGCTCCATCAACAGTTCCAGATGTGAGTATGCCTCCGCGCCACCCAGGATGACATGGAACTCTTTCATCGTGCCGAACAGACGGGTCGCGATCTCGTAGGTGGTCAGCCGGTCCTCCTTTTGAAGGATTGAGACAATCTCGTCCAGTCGGTCCTTGTGATGTTGGATCAACTCGTTGCAGCGATCGGTGATTGACTCCATTGGCTCGCCGTGTCCCGGCATGACGACGAGTTGCTCGTTCTGGGTGACGTCGCGAATTCTTGCGAGTGACTTGAGGTAATGAGCCAGCAACCCGCGATTCTTCAGATCTCCTCCTCCCACGTTGGGAGAGATGTCCGGCAACACATGATCGCCCGAGAAGAGGACACCGTTGTGACGGAAACAGACGGACCCCATCGTGTGACCGGGCGTGTGCAGGACTTCGATGTCTCCTTCAGCCGTCGGCAGTCTTTGACCGTCGACGAGCGGCGTGGCCTGTGCAGACTGAATCGTCCAGTGAGGACCTGCGACATCTCCCGTATCGGGACGCGCCTCGTCAGGCACCTGCCATTCATCAAGCCGCTGTCGTGCGATGCCCGCATATCGCTGACCGGACGGATCGACGTCCTCCACCGCTGCGGTCTCTGATTCGTGAATGAAGATTTCCGCCCCGTGATCCTGCTGAAACTTCCAGGCACTGCCGATGTGATCGATATGCTTGTGCGTGAGAATGACTCGTCTGATGTCGGCAGGGGCGAGTCCATGTTCCTTTAGCCCGTCGACCAAACCGGTGTACGCCCGGTCGGTCGCGATGCCCGTGTCGATGAGCGTGACCGGATCAGTCCGAAGGACATACACGCACGTGCGACCTTCAACAAAAGGATTGGGCACACGAATGCGATCAACGCGAGGTTTACTCGGGGCGGACATCGATGAACGTTAAAAAATCGCCGAGGAATTAGTTGGAAAGTTGAGTCAGAATAAGGGTGCTGACGCACGGACACCAACGACTTGGCCAGCCCCTCACTCAGCACGACCGGGCCTTCCCTTTGGTCAGACCCGGCCACCCGCGAATGTTGAAAAAGAGTCCGATCATTCTGCGACGACGTGGTTTCGCAGGACGCCGATGCCTTCGATGTCGACTTCGACCACGTCGCCTGCTTTGATGGCGGCTGTCTTACCGGAGGTGCCGGTGAAGATCAGATCGCCGGGGTGCAGCTTGACGTGCTGGCTGATGAAGCTGACCGACTTGGCCACGCCGTGGATCATGTGGCTGGTGCTCTCTTCCTGCATGACCTTGCCATTGAGACGCAGCTTGGTGAGCAGGTTGTCGTAGTCGATGCCGGTGGCGATGAACGGACCGCAGGGGCCGAAGGTGTCGGCTCCCTTCGCCCGCCACCATTGGACATCGTTCCGCTGCCAGACGCGGGCACTCACATCATTGCCGCATGTCACACCGAACACGTAGTCCATCGCATCCACCTCAGAGACCTTGCTCGCCTCACGACCGATCACAATGACCAACTCCGCCTCGAAGTGGACCGTGTCGGCCTCTTTGGGAATCACGATGTTTGTCTCGTTGGCCGTCAGACAGGAGGGGCTTTTGTAGAACGGCTGAGGCATCCGGAACTTCTCCGGCACCTCATCGCTGGAGCGAGTCTCGGTCGTTGAGGTGGAATTTGAAGTGGTCTCGCCGGATTGCAGATCGGTCGTCGTCGTTGTGGTGGTTGTCACAATGGTGGTGACCGTTTTCTCGCCGGTCGCGATGTGGCTGTGGTAGTTGCCGGCGAGGGCGATCACCTGCGAGGGCTCTGTCGGCACGAGGAGTGTGACGTCACTGAGTGCGAACGTCTTGTCGGTCTTCTTCCAGTCACCGAACAGCTCGCCATCAATCTGACGCACACGATCTCCCTCGACGATGCCGTAGGCAATCGTGTCCCCTGATTGGAACCGCGCGAACTTCATGCCGGCTGCCTGCACGTCACTCGAAGCGATGACGGCAAGCGCAAGGCACATGGTCAGAGGTGCGGCGAAGGATCGAAGCGGATGAATCATTCGTTGCATGGTAAGCCTCGTAGTCAAGTCGATGGGGAATATCAATCGGGAATTGTCAGGTCGGCCATGTAGATGGCGGTAATGGTGTTGCCGTGATCGTCCTTCTCGTGTGAGGAGTACCACGAGACGACTGCACGCCTGGGTGACAGTTCGATGAAGCCGGGGTAGGACGTGTCGCCGCCGCTGGGGAGTTCCGCGAACTCATGCAGGTCGTCACCGACAAGCCAGCAGAGAGACATCTTTGCTGAGCCGCTCAGCGTGCTGCGACCGCCGACGACCCAGCGGTCACCCCAACGGACGAGCAGCGGTCCGCCGATGTAGCGATCGAGGTCGCGTCGATCCCACTCGGTGTAGGGCGGCTTCGAGCGAAGAATCTGTGCCGGGTCACCACCTCGGCGACCGACCGCGAGGACGCTGCCGTCTTCCTCGAACTGGAAGGCGGTCTCGTCCCCCGTCACCTCCTGAAACAGAGTGCGAGTCTTCCAGATGAGACCGTCTTCGCTTTCCAGCATGGCGGACTCGACGTTCGGCCCCTCACCGCGTGGCCGCACGTCGAACTCATGCTTGCGACGACCGCAGAGGTACGCTTTGCCATCGAACGTATTCGCTCGCCAGATGTAGTGGCCGAATGTTCCTTCCAGCATGATCGGGCTGTGCCACGTTGATCCATCGTCGGACCACGCCGCGTAACCGAGGTGCTTGTTGAGGTCGTACTCACTGCGCGGCAACGTCGTCTCGCCGCTGTACCAGGTGCCCGTGTAGACGAACAGCTTATCCTGAAACACCAAAAAGTGCGGGTCGCGGGTGTCGCGGTGTTTGACACTGAACCGATGCACCTGCCGCCAGTCTTCCAGGTCGTCGCTGACCATGATGATGATCGACGCCGTCGGATGCACCATGTGACCATCGGGACAACTGCGGAACGTCAGATAGTATCGATCCTGAAACCGCACGAGATCGGTGAACGCATTGTGTTCGCCGTTGTGGAACACACGCCGCACGTTCGTCACCTCGACCGCAGGCAGATCGGCCGCCACGATGTCTCCGGTGAGACAGAGCCAACTGATGAGCAGGAGTGTCGTTCGTCGAGTCACAGGCGACCGTTGATGACAAGGGGACAAGGTGAGGGGGAGACAAGGGGACGAGTGGCGCAGCGTGGCTACTCCATCTTTTCGGGGTCCCAGATGGTGCAGGCGATATAGCGTTGGGGTGACTCTGAGTTGTGATAGTAGTAGACGGTGACGCATTTGCCGTCGGCTCGTTGGACTGTGCGCGGATAGCCGATGTCCCAACTGGAGCCGTCGCTGCGGATGCTGGTGACACGGCTCCACGTTTGGCCGTCGTCCTCTGAGTGCTGGACGCGAATGCCGTAGGGCGAACGCCGCATGCCGTACGCGAGTGCGATCGCTCCGTTCTCCAGACGGGTGAGTGTGGCCGGGTTGCCCGAGTTCTCAATCACAGGACTATCGAGGAGATACCATGATTTCCCGTCGTCCGGCGAGAGATACGGCTCGACCCACCAGCGACGCTTGCCATCGAAGACACCGCCGCGCCGAATCATGCTGAGATACCCCTGCTCACCGACACGTACGGTGGCGGGCATAATGGCGTAGCCGTAGTCCTTGGGCGGCTCGGGGCCGATCCAGCCGACGAGATCCCAAGTCAACCCACCATCCGCTGTGCGGATGCAGGCGGGTTGTCCCTCTTGAGGTGTTTCTGACTTACTGGCTGCGATGAAGGCAGTGACGCGTTTCGGGCCTTCGATGAGGTAGTCGGTTCTCGCTTGCAGATTCGGTCGATCGAATGACGGCAGTTCAAACGGACCCTTCCATGTGTGACAGCGATCCAGCGAGTAATGCCACACGCCACCTTTGAATCTCAGCGCGACGTTCGGATCACTGAAGTCGACCGCCTCCGTCAGTTTTGTGGGGTCCGCCTCTTTGCCCTCTTCGTCGAGATAATTGGGGATTTCGACGTTCCACGTCTCGCCACCATCGAGACTGCGGGCCTGACGTGGCACACTCGGTTTGTCGGGATCAATGTCGTGCCCTCCCCGGGGATTGATCTTGTGATATCCGACGACAAATCCGACGACAATCTCATCACCCCACGACCAGATGCCATAGTTGGCCGGCCAGCCAGCAAATTCGCCTTCCTGCTGATACACGACCGTGTGATGGATCGCCTCTTCCTGAGCGTTGGCGGAGAGTGGAGCGAGAAGCAGCATCAAGACAGCAAAAGCAGAGAGACGCATTGAGGGTCTTTCGGTATGAGGGTGGAGAGTGGGGTGGGACGTCGGTTTAGAGTGTACACGCGCGACCGACGGAGCGAAATCAACGGTTGCTGCAATTGGCCAAGTATGACCGTATGCCATCGTAGCCGTCGTCTCCAGACAGCGGATCGTGAGAGACTCAATGTCCCCACGCAGTCCGGCTTCTGGCGAAGGCCGGCTACAGTTCCGCCCGCACTCCCTTGAGAGCAGTTGGACGCATTTTCACGTCGCCAACGCTCAATAGCCGATGCGGTTGAGGACCCACTCGAACTGTTCACGTTCGACATCGCTCATGGGAGGCTGTGCGCGGGGGGCGATGACATCGGGATGATCGATGATGCCTCGACGATGGAGCATGAGTTTGAGCAGTTCTTCGGAGTGATCGAGATAGAAGCCGAGGTACGGGAGGATCTTTTCGAAGTAGATGTCGGCTGCCCGATCGGGATCGCCGTCGAGATACGCGTGCACCGCACCTCCGTGCAGGTCGAGAGCTTCGGTGCCCGTCATGAAGGATGTGACGCCGAGCCTGAGCATATGGATGAGATGCTGTCCCCCTGCTCCACCGATGACCGACATGTCGTTGCTGCCAAGTTCGAGGAGCCGGGCCGTCTTTGTGAGAAAGCCTTTGCCTTCCCCTTTGACGTGTTGAACTCCGTCAATTGTGTTGCACATCTCTGTCAGTAACTCCGCAGTGAGGACCGATGAACTCGCGGGCGTGTCCTGCACAATGATGGGAAGTGGCGTCGCCTCTGAGAGCGCCCGGTAGTAAGCGACTGCCCCATCGGCATCCGGGACGTTGACGTACGGTAGCGCCGCCATGATGAGGTCGGCACCCTGTTCCTCCGCAAGCCTCGCATACCCGACGGCCGTAATGACCCCCGGTGCGGTCACGCCGATGAACACCGGCACACGCCCGGCAACCTCATCGACGATCACTTCCGTCAGACGCCGTCGATCCGCATCGCAAATCTTGTGGAACTCGGATGCGATTCCGAAGTGTCCGATGGCGACCGCTCCATGATCCAGACAGTAACGAACGATGCGTCGTTGGCTGCCCTCGTCAATCGCCCCGGACGGATCGATGGCGGTCGGCATGATGGGCATCATGCCCCGAAAGATTGACGGCAACGACGATGGCTCGTTTGGTTTCATTGTGTGGTCAAGGGAAACGCTTGGTGTGTCAACAGCCCGGATACTCACAGACGGTCTGGGTGTACTTTCCCGGTACCGCAAAAAACAGCCGCTGATGTCAGCACTTTGCTCGACATCAGCGGCGTGAATGCGCTTGTCTCATCCCGGTGGAAGCCGGTCAGTCTGCGGCTGACACCAGGGGAAAAGACCAGATTAACCAGCCGAGGCGATCGGAGCCGCAGCTGCCTCAGCAGGCGGAGCGTCTGCCGGAGGTGCGGTCGTGGTTGGAATGCCCGGAGGCGGCGGGTCGGCAGGACCCTGACCAACGCCAACTGCTGGGGGATTTGCTGGTGGTGTCCCGGCAGGCGTTGCTGGCGGAGCTCCAGTGACTGCCGCGCCGGGTACAGGTGTGTTGTCCGGAGCGAGGTCCAAAGTGGTGTTGTCCTGCGCGCCGGGAATGCTTGGCAGAGGACCGGGAGTCGGGAACTGCCCCGGTGGAATCTGACTCAGAACGCCTTTCCTTTGCGAGGGACGCAACAGCGAGTACAACGGCTCACCGTGACATTGCGACGGGCAACGTCCCCAGTACTGCTGTGTCTCAGGATTGTAGTAGTATCCGTGCTGAGGATCGTTCTGGGGGTAAATGACGTAGTGGTGCTTGTAGCCGGCGTAAGACTCTGTTGGCTTGAAGTAGTAAGTCCGATACCCGTATCCGTGACTCGGCACATACGTGTAATCGGAGTAGTACTGACGCGGGGTGCCGTACGGAGAGTCGGCTTGGGCGGAGTTCGCTGAGAGCCAGACGACAACTCCGGCCAGCAGGGCCACAGGGAGTGCAAGTCTCATCGGATTCATCCTCGTAAATAGGGACTGGGGTGAATTAGGCGTTCGACGAGATCTAACCGACCTACTGCGGGGAGGCGCTCACGATCGTCTCTACCCGTCAATAACCTGACTCGGAAATGCTACCAGACACCGCCGGGACAAGCCAGCATGAAATCCGGGAGGTCGTAGGACTGGAGTGGTGTCGTTGGCACCTGCCCAGCCAACTGCGGTCATCATTTGAGAAGACCACCAAACTGGTTTCGGAGCTCCTCGGGAGTCGTGTTGGCTCCACTCGCGATTCTTTCGAGGATAGTCGGGTTGCTGAAGTCTGACGGTTCGAGCCGGATCATATAGCGGCGTGCCACCTCGTAGGACTCCGAGTCGACATTTACCCGCCGGACGGAGGTCCGGTGAGTTTTCTCGTCGAGCAACTCGGAAAACGGAATCGGGTTCATGCTCCCACCGACCACGCTGATGAGAGCTCCGCTGCCACCATTCTCCAAATACTTCACCGCCGCGTATCCCAGATCACGCGTGTAGGCGGCATCAAATGGAATCGGGTCCGCACATCGCAGTTCGTATCCGAGGTTTTTCGAGACGATGGTCGTCTTCAATCCGCGTGCTGCGAGCCGGTCATTCACGGTTTCCTTGAATACGCCTCCTAAGTCGATCTCGCCCAGTCGAATGTGACCGTGCGCGTCTCGCTCCAGTTTGCCGTATGCGGCCAGATCCTCTTCGCTCATTTGGGCACCAAGACCTTCCGCGAGGATCGCGACGCCATAGTTCTTTCCGGAGGCTCGACGTTTGAGGATCGATCCTTCGAGGATGTCTGCCACCTGCTTGACCGTAATCTGCGTCGCTGTCGATCCAAACTCTTCAGGAATGATCGTAACGGTTGCGGCTGCGGCTTTACCGATTCCGAGTGCGAGGTGGCCGGCGGTTCGGCCCATCGCGACGACGAAGTACCAGCGACCCGTCGTCCGTGCGTCTTCGCTGAGCGTCTGCACGATGCCGACACCGACCGATCGTGCTGTCTCGTATCCGAACGTCGGCACCGACTCCGGAAGCGGCAGGTCGTTGTCGATAGTCTTGGGTACGTGAGCCGTCTTCAGTCGGCCCTCCGCGGCCTTCTCGACACACGACGATGTGAACGCTGTGTCGTCGCCACCGATGGTGATGAGGTGAGTCACCCCGCGCTGCTCCAACACGCGGAGCACATTCTGCATTTGTGCGGGGTCCTTCGTCGGATTCGCACGCGAGGTTCGCAGGATCGACCCGCCCTGACTCTCGACGCGCGAGACGTTACCGATCTCAAGATTCACGAGATGCTGGTCGTCCCCCTGCGAAAGCCACTGAAATCCATCCAGAGAACCGACGACATCCCATCCGTGATTCCGGGCCTCGATGGTTGCAGCCGCGATCACGCCGTTGATCCCCGGTGCAGGGCCACCGCCAACAACAAGGCAAAGTACGTTTTTCTCAGTCATGGTTCTTCCAGGTCTCTGTGGACGAAACGAAGGATTGCGAATAACCGGCGACGGTGCGAGCGAACCTCAATATAGTGACATCAGGTCGTCGCTTCACCCTCGTGGTCAGCCGGTTTGCGTCTGGGGGGCGAACTCAGTTGGGGCCTTGGGGAATCAAGAGCCCCATCAATACGAAAACCGCCGGCTCCGGTGAGGGAAAGCCAGCGGCATGGGTGTTTCGCGATGTGGAGAGAGCAGCGTCTGATTCTGCGGTCAGTTCGCCTCAGCGGGTTGCACATTGATGCGTCGACCGTCCCGGTCGAAGAACACGGTGCCCTGCACGAGTGAGTAGATCGTGTAGTCCTTGCCCATCCCGACGTTCTTGCCCGGATGCCACTTCGTGCCACACTGGCGGAGCAGGATATTGCCTGCCTCGACTCGTTCGCCGCCGTACTTCTTGATTCCCCGCCGTTGGGCATTGGAATCACGCCCGTTGCGGCTGGAGCCTTGTCCCTTCTTGTGAGCCATCGTCTCAATCCTCGATCTTCATCAGCTGGTGTTGCTGCCAAATGTCAAGCGAGGAGTATCGACAATGTCGCGGGCGGCTGCAAGTGTTTCTGGACAAAGTTTGCGACGCCCGCAGCAGGGATTTATCGGGTTTTGAACTGATAACTCGAATTCGATTTGTCAAAGTCGCTGTTCGCGAGTCGTTGGTCGACTCGGATATCGGTCCAGGTGTAGGACTCAATCAGGGTCGACTCGTCGAGTTTGGCCAAGTCGGCCTCGCTGTCCCAGCCATAGTTCTTCACGACAATGGGCAGCGACAGCTCCTTATCGACGTACTGAACGGACTTGCGATACGTCTCGCTGATTTCCGGGCTGTCGTAGACCGTGATGAACAGGTAACAGTCGCGGCCCTGGAACGACTGGTTGTCGTGCATCTCGCAGGTCCAGCCCCGGTTGGACTTGAGGTTCTGCCGGTTGTACTTGAGGAGGGTATCGGCGAGACGGACCAGTCCTGCTTCGGAGGGGGGGTGTCGCGATTCGGACATTGCCATGCGTCCGGTCGGTTCGAGCGAAAGCGTCCCTGTCAGACGGCCCTTCCATCCCCCCGGCTGGACCAGCATGTTCCCGTCGTTCTCCCCCTCGACGAAGATCAACTCGCGACCTTTATCGTAGCTCATCCACTTCATGTAGACGCTGAACGGCGCATGTCGCAGTTTGACTTTGACCGTTTGTACGTCTCCTAGTGTGCTGCCCAGCCGTTCCTGTTTGTGGAGCGTCGCGGTGTAGTCGGGCACCTGTCCGAAAGTCGCCTTCCCCTGCTCGAGAATCATCTTCTGCATGAGGAGCGCCCAACGGCCGGTCAGCACGTCGGGCGACTGCTGAGCGATTGATTGACCGTTGTTGGCCTGAGTCATCGCCTCAGGCATCGGCGGAGCTGGCGGGCATAGTTCGGCATCGAGCAGTTCGAGTGCCCCGGCAGGATTGGAGCCGGCTGTGGTGGGATCGACGTTGATGTACACGAAGCCAAAGGCTCCGGCTGCAACGAGAATCGCAATCAAGTTTGGTCGTCGACAACAAACGACCTGAGAATGACGGGAGGTCGACCGCGACATGGGCACGGACTCCAGAGGGGAACGCAGAAAGAGAGGGGGACGTCGTCTGATTCCGGGATCTCCGATCAGCCCGCCGGCGACAGACGTTCAATCAATATCGACAGGCGAAAACCGCGCGTTGACATCGCCGTGGACGAATCACGAGGAGAAAGAGAGATGCGCTGGCCGATCGTGACTACGTCTCAATACCCTGAAAAGTTCACAGCCAATCAACGCACCGCGAACAGGAAGATGCGAGAGAGTTGCTACAGATCGAAGAGTTTGCCCGATCGACAAGCTCTCTCGAGTCGCGAGGGTCACATGGTTACAAGGGGAGTGCAACTTTCCGGTTGATAATTCGGGTTGGGTGGCAGGGTCAGACCAACGGGTTGGCCCTGGCATTGTGCGTCCAAACACCGGGGCCATCCGCTTCGCTTCTGACCCCGCCACCCGAAAATCGAAACGGACCAACGCAGTTGGCTCTCAGTGAGCATAGTCCGGCTGGATTTCGGCGATCCAGCGTTTCATCCCGTCCCAGTGTTCGTTCCGTTTGCCGGCCCGGGCCTGATCCCCCATCGCCGCTGCGACCTCTTCCGGGATGAGCGACATCTTGCCGCCACCCGCAGTCGCCAGCAACTGGTACATACAGGCTCGCTCTAGTTGATAAAGATCGAGATAAGCCATCGCGACGCTGTCGGTGGCGATCAGAGCACCATGATTTCGCAGAAACAGTATGCGCTTATCGCCCAGTGACTCGGCCATCCGCTCACCTTCATCCTCGCCGTCGAGTGTGCCGTCGTACTCCTCGTGATAGGCGACGTCGTTGTGGAAGCGGGCAGCCTGCTGTGAGCTCCTTGTTTCGAACACCATGTCGCTGCGGATTGCCATCGCTGTGATGTAAGGAGCATGCACGTGGATCACGCATAACGCATCCGGTCTCGCCATGTGCATCGGATAATGGATGATCCAACCGGGGATGATGGGAGGTCTCAGTCCGGCGAGAAGTTCCCCCTTGCCGTTCACGAGGGCCAAATTACTCGCTGTCACCTGTGACCAATGCGTGTGCCCCGGCGAGATCAGAAACGTCTTTGGATCGTCGGGGTTGATCAGGCTGATGTGGTTCCAGACCCCCTCATTAAGACCGTGCATCACGGCCAACCGATGGGCCGCAGCAACATCCTCACGAGCTTCACGTTCCGCAGGACCGATGGTCATTGGGATATCCGGTGGATAGAGAGTTCGATGAGTCAGCAGCACCAGTGGCGGATCATGCGGGTGTACAGATCGGTCCCCTTCTCCAGTTGGTCGAGGGCGATCCATTCGTCGTGCGTGTGGGCCTGTGCGATGTCGCCCGGTCCGCAGACGATCATGTTTTGGAGAGCTGAGAGTTTTCCGCCGTCGGTGCCGTACGGGACGGTCCGTGACGCTTCTTGGCCAGCGATCTCCAGGCACTCCTTCACGAACGGCGAATTGGGATCTGTCGAGAGTGGGTTCCCTCGGACGACAACTTCAAAGTCGATCCCGCACTCCGCCGCTTTGTTGCGGGCCCGTTCGACGAGGGAGTCTGCGTCCTGACCCGGCATCGGTCGGAAGTAGACGGTGGCGACGCTCTCTGGTGGAGTGATGTTAACGGCTCGCGTGTGATCGTTGATGCCGATGTTCCAGGTCTGCGTCGGTGGCTCGAAGTGGTCGTCGTGCCACTTCGGGTCATTCGTCGTTTCGTCATGGATGGCCTTGAGCTCCGCGAGAAACGGGATCATCGCCATGTTGGCATTCACTCCCTTGCCTGTGCTCGAATGAGCAGCACGCCCATGCGACACGGCCCGGAAACCGACAACCCCCTTGTGTGCATGCACGATGTCGAGCATCGTCGGCTCGCCGATGATGCCCCGGCTGTCATGCTCGACCATTTCCTTGAACAGTACCGAATCGTCAGCAACGTAGGTCGCCCCACCGTATCCGATCTCCTCGTCAGCGGTGCAGGTGATGTAGATCGGCTGCTTGAGTCCAGCCGCGTCGAACTGCTCCGCGGCCGCGAGCATGCAGGCGATCGACCCCTTCATGTCACAACTGCCGCGACCGTACAGTCGATCCTCCTTGACCATCGGCTCGAACGCACCGTGCTCCTTGAACACCCAGGTGTCAGCGGGGACGACGTCCGTGTGTCCGAAGTAGGCGAGCCCACCGGTTCCCACCCCCTTCTTGGCGATGACGTTGGCCTTCCGCACGCCGAACTTGTCGTCGTACTCGATCCGCTCGACCTCGAACCCGAGCGTCGTGAGCATCGCTTCGACAGCGTTCGTCACATCGACGTTCGACAGGCTGCTGACCGAATTAAAGGAGACCAGCTCCTTCGCGTAATCCAAAGCTGACATGTGATCTCGATCCGAGGAAAGGTGCTTATTGTCTCGTTCCCAAACTCTGTTTGGGAACGAGGGATACTGACTATGCCGAACTTACCCAGTCACGTGAGCGTTCGACGGCCCGTTGCCAATCGGAGTAGCGGGTGTCGATGTCGCCCCGGTTTGAGGAGGGAGTGAACTCCTGATCGAGAGCCCAGTTGGTGGCGATGTCGTTCTGATCCTCCCAGAAACCGACTGCGAGTCCGGCGAGGTAGGCAGCACCCAACGCGGTCGTTTCCTGCACAACAGGGCGACGCACGGGAACGCCGAGCAGGTCAGACTGAAACTGCATCAATGCATCGTTCGCACAGGCTCCGCCATCGACCTTGAGCGTCTGCAGGCTCACGCCCGAGTCCTGCTCCATCGCACTGAGCAGATCGCGGGTCTGGAAGGCCATCGACTCGACCGCAGCCCGCGCAATGTGGGCCTGTGTCGTGCCGCGAGTCAACCCGATGATGGTTCCACGTGCGTTCGCATCCCAGTGCGGGGCGCCGAGCCCAACAAACGCAGGCACGAAGTACACTCCATCCGAACTGTCGACTTGTGACGCAAGTTGCTCGACGTCGCCCGAGTTCTCGATGATGCCCAGGCCGTCTCGTAGCCATTGCACGACCGCGCCTGCAATGAAGATCGAGCCTTCCAGACAGTAAGTGATCTCACCGCCGATGCCCCAGCCGATGGTGGTCAGCAGGCCGTTCTCGGAAGGCACTGCTTCGTTGCCGGTGTTGAGCAGCATGAAGCAGCCGGTGCCGTACGTGTTCTTGGCGTCCCCCTTCGCGAAGCAAGCCTGTCCGAACGTCGCCGCCTGTTGGTCACCCGCACAACCGGCGATTGGAATCGCCTTGCCAAACAGGTCGGGATCAGTCTCGCCGTAGACCTCGCTGGACCCTTTCACCTCCGGCAGCATGGCGCGCGGGATGTTGAGAATCTTGAGCAACTCGTCATCCCAGTCGAGAGTGTGAATGTTGAACATCAGCGTCCGGCTGGCATTGGTGACGTCGGTCACATGCACCTTGCCGCCCGTCAATCGCCAGATGAGGTAGGTATCGACCGTCCCCAAGAGTATTTCCCCCTGCTCAGCCTTGGCCCGTGCTCCATCGATCGTGTCGAGCAGATGTTTGACTTTCGTGCCGGAGAAGTATGCATCGACCACCAGGCCCGTCTTTTCACGAAACGTCTGTTCGAGTCCGTCCGCCTTGAGCTTGTCGCAAATGGGTGCCGTGATGCGACTTTGCCAGACGATGGCATTGGAAATCGGCTTGCCGGTCGCCTTCTCCCAGAGAATGGTGGTTTCACGTTGATTCGTGATCCCAATCGCGGCGACGTCCGAGGGATCGACGTTTCCTTTCTTAAGGGCCTGTTGGGCGGTGCCGAGTTGCGTTTCCCAGATCGCCTCCGGGTCATGTTCAACATGACCGGGTGACGGAAAGATCTGCTCAAACTCCTCCTGTGCAGTCGCGGCGGGTGTGCCGTTGTGTGCAAAGAGGATCGCCCTGCTGGAGGTGGTGCCTTGATCGAGCGCCAGAACGTGAGACGGCATGGTGATCTGTTTCAGAAAGGATAGATATCATCGGAGCAGTGTATCATACTGTGAGGCAGTGATAACGTCAGCCGAGTGCGTTGAATTCTGTCTTCGCAATCCTTCTCGACTGTCCGTGTGCCTCCTCGATGCAACCCTGATGGAACATTGCCGATGGCGACTCCCTGGCAACGCAGTCGATTTCGCTGGCCGATCACGTTGAGTGCCTCGCTGATGGCGCTCAACGTGACGCTGATGGTCTGTTGGATCGTGCTCTTCGTTGGCCGTGACGCACCGGGAGCATTGACCATCGGTGTCATTGCCTTTGCACTCATTCTGATTGGGCTGTCATTCTGGCTGGTTCTAACCATCAAGGAGATTCGTTTGAATCACCGTCAGGCGAACTTCGTCGACAGCGTCACCCACGAACTCAAGTCGCCGATCGCAGCACTGCAACTTTATCTGGAGACGTTGCAGATGCGTTCGCTCGACGATGCAAAGCGGGCGGAGTTCCATGCGGTCATGGAGCAGGAACTGCATCGCCTCGACCGCTTGATCAACCAGTTACTCGAGGTCGGACGTTTGGATGCGGTCGGCCATCACGAGGAAGCCAACGATGTTCAGTTGCAACCGCTGATTGAACAGGCCGTGAACACGGCTTGTGCACATCACAAGTGCGAGCCCGAGACTGCGGTGACGCTTGACGTCCCGGCTGCCGTCATCAACGCGCGGCGCATGATGCTGGAGATGATCTTTACCAATCTCATCGACAATGCCGTGAAGTACGCAGGCGATCCCCCGGAGATCTCGATCCGTGTCCGACCGTCGAGCGTGGGCTGGCTCAAGATTCTGATCGGCAACAATGGTCCCGGCATTCCACATGCGGATCGCAAAAAGGTGTTCAAAATCTTCTATCGTGGCGGGAACGAGCTGCATCGCCGCCGTAAGGGAACCGGACTCGGTTTGTATATCGTGCATACACTGGTGAAGAAACTTAAAGGACGCGTCAGCGTGCGTGACCACCACGACGGCAGCCCCGGTTGTGTGTTTGTCCTCGAGTTGCCCGGTGAACTTGTCGAGACACTGGAAACGCTAAGATCCAATCAGCCGCCGCGAACAAAGTCATCCGAGATGTCCACCTCTGCTTCTGCATCCGGGTGAGAGTTGATGTGAGGATTCGCCATGAAGATTCTCATTGTGGAAGACGAAATCGCGATCGCTGAAGGACTGCGATTCAACTTTGAGCAGGAGGGTTATGACGTCCAGGTGTACGGCGACGGTCCGTCAGCTTTGGAGTTTGTGGAATCGCACGACGATGGGATCGACCTCGTCGTGCTGGACCTGATGCTGCCGGAGATGAGCGGTTACGAAATCTGCAGCAAGATTCGGGAGACGAATGCGGACGTGCCCATCATGGTCCTCAGCGCGCGCACGCTCAGCGAGGACAAGACGCGTGCCTTCGACTGTGGCGTCGATCAATACATGACCAAACCGTTCGCCCTGCCCGAACTTCTCAGCCGCGCCCGCAACCTGCTCGAACGCCGTCGTCGTCAGCAGGGCCGGCCAGCCGCTTCGACCGCGACGACGGACAGGGTCAAGATCGGCAATGCAGAAGTGAACTTCCGGACATTCGAGATATCGGTCGACGGGCAAGTGCAACAGCTCACGACGACCGAGGTGCAGTTGCTGCAATACTTCCTCGAACACGAAGGAGCCGTCCTCTCTCGACAGCGGATCCTCAAGGACGTCTGGGAGCAGACGGCAGACATCTCGACCCGAACAGTCGACAACTTCGTGATGCGGCTTCGGAGATACGTCGAGGATGACCCGGCTCAACCGCGTCATTTTCTCTCAGTTCGAGGGACCGGTTACCGTTTCCTTCGGGCCGAAAACGACGCAATATCGGATTCTGAATAGCCTTATGTCTGTGACGCTATTTTGACAGAACTTTGAATCCGCGCTGACTCTTTGCAACCGAATCATGTGATAGAGTCCCTCGCCACGAGGGCGTGTCGATGAGCGACATGTTCAGGACATTCAGCTGGCAGCGAGCCTGCCGACCCCTGGAATGGACTTCAGTAAGGTCGAATGTCAACACATTGATTTGACTGAAAGATAAGACACCATGTCGACGCAACTCCTTGAGTCTCCCGTCCGTGAGAAGTTCGGTTCAGAATCGGAGAGTCCATTAGAGTCACAATCGTCCGATCGTCCATTGACACGATCAGAAGAGCGAGCTGAGGTTCTCGCGAACTTCTTGCCTACGAATCTGACATGGAGCCAGATTGACTGGACCGTGCTGGTGTGGATGACGGTCATGCACGCGGGTGCCTTGGCAGCACCGTTTTTCTTTACCTGGACGGCATTCGGGACTGCAATCGTCCTGCACTGGCTCACGTGCAGCATCGGCATCTGCCTCGGGTATCATCGCTTCCTGTCCCACCGTTCTCTCAAACTCGTGACGCCGGTGCGACTGCTGGTCAATCTCTGCGGTGTGCTCTCGGGCGAAGGAAGCCCGTTGATGTGGGCCGCGACCCATCGCGTGCATCATGCAAAGTCCGATCAGGAAGGTGATCCGCATTCACCGACCGATGGTCCTTGGTGGTCACACTTGCTGTGGTTGTTTGTGAAGCACGACAAAGAGCATCGTGAGATGCTGTACCGTCAGTACGCTCCAGACCTCGCGGCCGATCCCGTCCTGCGTTTCTTCGAGAAGACCTACGGACCGATTCTGTTCCTGTCAGCTGTTGCAATGTACGCGATCGGTGGCTGGCCGCTGCTCCTCTGGGGTTGCTGTGCGCGGCTGGTGTTCGCTTATCACAGCACTTGGTTTGTCAACTCGGCGACACACCTGTGGGGTTACCGCAACTACGAGACGACCGACCAGTCACGCAACCTCTGGTGGGTCGCCATTCTGGCCTACGGTGAAGGCTGGCATAACAATCATCACGCCCATCCGGCGACCGCTCGTGCCGGTCACAAGTGGTGGGAGTTCGATCCCACTTGGTACGCGATCAAGACGCTGCGGGCACTCGGCCTCGCCTACGACGTCAATGACCGCAATCCGAGTCAGGCGTAATTCGAACACGTCATGCCGACATCCGTTGAGCCGTGACTGACGGGAGTGCTCCCGGTGGTCGCGGCTAAACTTTTGGCTCGATTGTTGTCGCGGTACAGGCGAACTCCAGGCGGGTCGTCACCTTGCCGTCCACCGAGGCTTTCCCCTTGAGGAAAAACGTCTCCTGCAACCGCTCGGTGATTGACACTTCGATCTCCAGTGTGTCGCCGGGCCTGACCAGCTTGCGGAACTGCACGTTCTTCATTCGTGTGGCGACCGGCACCTTGCCCTCGCCAACGTCCATCGACTGTGCGATCAGCACGGCCCCCGCTTGCATGATCGCTTCACACTGCAGCACCCCCGGCAGGACCGGGAAGTCCGGGTAGTGACCTCGAAACACCTCGAGGTCATCGGTGATCAGTTTCCTCGCATGAATGGTCGTCTCGTCGACCGCGACGACTTCGTCCAGCCACAGGAACGGCGGACGATGCGGGATGTGTCGCTGAATCTCTTCTCGATTCACAATGGAGCCTCAACACTCTTTGTGATTGGCGGTGCCGTGCGTCACGATTCACTTGAGGTCGATGTCGCGACAGCGGTCACAGGGAGGTGAGAGTGTAAGTGCCGTCGCATCGATTGCAATTGTGATGGACGATCAGGACGCCGGTGTCGGGAAGAGTCGGATTCGCACCTCTTCGACCTGTCCATCCCGGTCGACGTTCAGGGTAATCAGGTCGTCAGCCGCTTCGGTCAGGATCTGTAGCCAGTCTGGCCCGGTTGCCTGCGAGCTGTTAGGGGGATGAAGGCGGTCGTTCGCACGAAGCCCCGCCTGCTCGGCTGGCGAGCCCGTGATGACACCCGTCACGATCACGCTCCGCGGGCGATCGGGATCGGGTTTCCAGTGGATCCCGAGTCGAACCGGCTGTCCGCGCAGTTGAACCGTCACTTCAAACGGTTCCGTAACTTGATCGCGAGCAATGCGAAATCGGATGGTTCGGACCGACGTCAGCACGGCTTGTCGAAGATCCAGGCCGGGCGACACTTCGCGACCGTTGATGCCAGTGATGCGATCCCCCACACGGATGCCCGATGCGGCGGCCGGCGAATTCGCGACGACTCGTGTCACCAGATAAGGCTCATCGGGACGCCGTTGCCCTTCCCACGCAAGACCGAGTCGCGATGGGCGTTGTGCTGGCGGCACATGGCGAGGCGATCGGTGTGACGGCTGACGTCGCGAATCCTCCCGGAATTCGCCGAGATCGTCTGTCTCACCCATGATGCTGGTCAGCGTGAACATCATCTGCGACACGCGGTGCAAGCCGTCGTAGTTCAGCAGGTGTGCGTCATCGCTCGGCCGGTGGTACTCCGGATGCTCGCCCGTGTGCAACATCAGATAGGGGATGTTTTGCTGAAAGAACGTCCAGTGATCGCTGTCCTCTCGGTGCTTTGGGTCAAAGTCGATCGACAGACCGCTGAGTTCGTTGGCGTCGACGATGCTCTGCCGCAACCCGTTTGCTGTGCGTTCGCCGTAGGTGATGAGTCGGTCGTTCCGCAGGCGGCCGATCATGTCGATGTTGATCGCGAGTTTGACTCGATCGAGCGAGAAGGTCGGCTGCTTCACCCAGTGAGCCGAGCCGAGCAGGCCAGCTTCCTCCGCATCCCAGAGAGCGAACAGGATCGATCGTTGCGGCGGAGTGTCGAGTTGGGAGAATGCTTCTGCGACTTCGAGGATGGCAGCAGTTCCACTGGCGTTGTCGTCAGCCCCGTTATGAATTTGTCCGAAAGGACCATAACTGTTGGACGAGTTACCGTATCCGACGTGGTCGTAGTGACCTCCCAGGATGATCACTTCCTGACGCTTCTCGGGGTCGCTGCCTGGCAGGAGTGCGAGCACGTTGCGATACCCGTGACCGAACTCCTGAAAGAAGTCTCCGTCATCACCTGAAGGGGTGAGGCCCAGTTGCCGGAACTCATGTGCCAGATACGTCGCCGCTGCCTGTCCGCCTCGTGATCCCGCCTCGCGGCCTTCGAGTGAGTCACTGGCGAGAAACCCGACATGACGTTTCAGGTCCTCAATGACGATCGTGTCGCGAGCCACAGATGGCTCCATCGCGACGCTACGTTGAGCAACGAGCGTTGTCAGGATGACCGCCGCTCTGAAGGCGACCGCGGACCTATCTGTCCGGCAAAGCGCGCTCATCAAGCATCTCCGTCTGCCATCCGCCAATGTGAGTGCTCGCATGGTTAGGGGAGGAGTGATGGGATCAACAGTGCACGAACCCCAGAGTGCTCAGAGATGTCGCGCATGTGCAGCACAAACGCGAACGGAGTGTCACCGCCGACCAACTCATGCACCGAGTGACGCCAGGAAGTTGGTCAACCAAAGGATAGCACCGACGACCATCCAGGCCACGATGAATCCGACCAATCCCACTCTGCTTGGCTTCGGAATCTCGATGCCATCGATCGGGATGAGTTTGCCCGTTTCAGCAGGCAGGGGATTTTCGGGAAGTGTGCAGGGGGTCTCGACGTGTTCGCCCGGTCGCACGGGCGTGCGAATCAGCGTGTAGAAGTGGTCCAGCTTCTCTTCGGAAGGCCTGCGGGTCACGAAGCTTGTAACGATACCCGACATTGCCCCAGCCGACAGGTACATCACATACTGCCACGGAATGCTGGTCTTGTTGCCGTATTGAGTGAACGGCGCCACACTCCACAGCCACTCTCTGAAGCGGCTGGGCAAAAAGTCGATATTCTCCTGCCAGAAGGCGCCGTCGCCCATTGATTGCAGGAACGCAAACGGCGTGTGGGTCTGTGTGAGGTACCAGACCACCATTGTTGCGAGCGTCGAGACCCACACCGCTGCGGGGGTGTATCCCCGCCAGATGATGCCGAACCAGAAGGCCAGACCGATAAACGCAGGAATCGCATTGACATAGTTGTTGAGAATCTGAATCGCATCGGTGAACTGACTCATGAGTGCCAACGCCAACCCGACGATCACGAGCCCCGCAAAGCGGCCGACCCAGACGTAGTGCTTCTCGCTCGCGGTCTTGTTGAGATACCGCTTGTAGATGTTCTCCGTGAACAGCCCGGATGCCACGACCATCTGGGCATCGCACGTGCTCATAATGGCCGCGAGCAATGCCGCGAACAGCAGTCCAATCAACCCGTGCGAGATGCGCGGCAGGATGTCATGAGCCGCAACGCCGAACACCTTGTCCGCGAAGTCTTTCATCTGCGCCGGGTCGCTGTTGAGATCAGCCAGTGTCTCCGGAGCCATGAACTCGCTGCCCGGCGTGAGATAGATGATCACGCATGCCAATCCGGTGAACGTCCACGCGATCGTGCACAGCCGTTTGATGAAGTTCCCCATCGTGAACCCGAACCGGCCCTCGTACTCGGTCTTGCCGGCACCGCACACTCCCATGATGTGGGGCTGACACACGATCGCAACTAGTGCATTGATCGAGAGCATGATCACATAGAAGATCGTGATCGGCTCCTTCCCCATCGACTTCGCGAGATCGAGCGTCAGCGTGAGACTGAGCAATGTCTCGCCGCTGCGTCCCGGCACTCCCTCATGCAGCGCCGAGAACCCACTGTCAAGGCCGGTCACCTGGGCGGCGTAGTATAGCGAGAAGGGCAGCAGCAGGAACGAAAAGACGACCGTCAGGATGCCCTGCACAAAATCGGTCACGACCGCTGCCCCGAGTCCGCCCGCCATGCCGTAGACGACGAACATGACCGTCATCGCTGCAATGGCATACTCCATCTTGAAGGCACCGCCCGTCATGCCGTCGACCATCTTTGCGCCCATGAACAGGGCCGCTGCGATGAACACCACCGAGATCCCCATCCCCAGCACCGAGTACAGCAAGGCTGTCGAACGATCGTATCGAGCCTCGAAGAAGTCACTGGTCGTGAGGGCCCGCATGCGGCGAAACACGGGGGCAAGAATCCAGTAGAAGGGGGTCGCCCACAGCCAGAGGAACTGATACCAGATGCCCGCCAGTCCGACTCGAAACGACCCCGCCGCAACCGAGACCGCCTGCTCACTGCTCGTGCCTGCTCCGAAGGCAAAGAACATCATGAAGACCTTGCCGAACCGACGGCCTCCCATAAAGAAGTCGCTCATGTCGTGCACCTTGCGGTACGACCACAGACCGATGCCGAGGATGCCCAGCAGATAAGCAACGAGCACGATCCAGTCGAGCCAATGAAGACCAAGCCACATGAGCAACACCAATCAGAAAAGCGGGTTCGGAGAGACCGCTAGACTACCGTTGCAGAGAGTCAGTCGCAATTCGGTTCATGCGATCATTCCAGCCTGCTGAGCGATTCGCCACAGTCCCCGTGAGGCGGCCTGCTCTCCATCAGTCACGATGATCGATCGCCCCATGTACTCCATCGCTGTCACGTAGCGTGACGTCAGTTCCTTGGCACCAACGACGGTCACCATGCCCGCAGCTGATGTTGCGTCCAGCGCGGAACGTATCTCGTGGCCAATCAACAAGCCGGAGAGGTAATCGCCCTGCGCGTCGCCGGTCAGTTGGTCGAAAAGTCGGAGTCCACGCACGCCGAACAGTTGATGCAGCAGTCCTCCGTCCCGCTTCGAGTGATCGACACCGAGAAGGAAAGCCTCATGAGATGAGGGACCTTTGGTTTGAGTTCGCGCCAGGATGCTGTGCTCAGAGAGCAGCTTGAACAACTCTCCCGTCATGTAGGTCTGGAATCCGGTCACCGATTCGCCCGCGATCTGCACCCACTTCGAATGTGTGCCGGGCAGACAGACGAGTTGCAAGCCTTGTGGGTCCAAGCCGGCGAGTTGGGTTTCCTCCCCTCGCATCACGTCCGGGACTCCGCATCCATCGATCGTTCGCACTCCGGGAACGATACAATAGTCTGTTCCGGTGATGGGGTGCAGATTCTCAGCAAGCGTCGAAATATCCAACGGGCATTCGACGTAAGGGGCTTCGCTCCATCCCTGCTGACTCCCAACCATCCCACACAACAGAACCGGCAAGTCGGGAGCACCGTTCGTCCAATCACCGAAGTTCTTGAGAAACGTCGTTTCCCAATCTCCATCGACGATCTGAAGCAGCCCACACCCGCGGTGCCGCGTCTCCACAACGGTACCTTGAGCGTCATAGCGAAACGCTCGCGCATTGGTCGTTCCCCAGTCCACGCCGATCAACGCGGTCTCGTCCATCAGAACCTTTCAAATGCAGGGAACCCGTCGGCTTTTCGCCGTGTCTCACACGGCAACGCAGGCAGAGGTTGCCTGTCCGAGATGGTGTTCGTAGTGTATTGGTCTCGCATGCGACTCTGTGACAGTCGAGGCGAGGGGTTCGATTCCCCCCGGACACCCCTGAGATTGAAGTCTCAATCAGCAAGTGATAAGACGCAAGGGAGCAAGTCATGGTTTCAGCGGTCCTGCAACGACCGACGCTTGTGCTCAACCGCAACTGGCAGGCGGTCGGCGTCGCAACCGTTGCGCGGGCGTTGGTCAAGGTCTTTGCAGATGGGGCCCGTGTTGTCGACCCTGACGACTACCGGCAGTACACCTGGGACGACTGGGCCGCCCTGCGACCGGACGACGATGAGCTGTTCGTCCAGACGTGCCACTTCCGCCTGCGAGTACCGGAGGTCATCACGCTGCGCGACTACGACCGCGTGCCGATCAACTCGGTCACGTTCTCTCGACGTAACGTCTTCAAGCGAGACCGGTTCACGTGTCAGTACTGCGGATGTCAGCCGGGCAGCAGCGAGTTGACCATCGACCACGTTGTCCCCCGGGCACAGGGGGGGGAGTCAACGTGGGAAAACTGCGTGCTGGCCTGTGTCGAATGTAACGGCACCAAGGCGGACCGCACGCCTGCTCAGGCGCGGATGAAGCTCCGCAACGAGCCGACGCGTCCGAACTGGCGACCGATCTACGCTTCGGATGGCGTGCGGATCGACAGCTGGCAGAAGTTCCTCAACGAGGCGTTCTGGAACGTCGAGTTGGAGACGTAGAGCGACTGACGGCGGCGGGGATATCTTCCCGTTTTCCCCTTGGAGGTCGTCAGTTTTGCCTCCCTCCCCGCAATGTGATTCTGAGCGCAATTCAGGACATGCTGCGGGGGATCGGGAGGTCATCTACTGCGAATTGTGCTGGCGATGTATTGGGTCACTTGGTGATATCCCATCGCTGCCCAGTCAACTGTCACCTTGGCAGTTGCAGTCGACTGCCATTGTTGTGTGTATTCTGTAAGCCATTGATGCAAATCGACTTATCGGCAGGAGTGCCAACTGGCACGCGGCTTGCATTCTTGGGGCACAATGTGCGGAGCGTCTGCCATCTCGGCCCTCCGTGCACTCGCTCACGGCTCGTGTCGTTGAGTGTAAACATGAATACACATGTCGTTGATGCAGGTTGAGGAGAAGCCGTGTCCAAACTGTTGAGTTTTGACGAAGACGCTCGGAAACAACTGCTGGAGGGGGTCTCAAAGCTGTCGCGAGCCGTCAGCAGTACCCTCGGGCCGCGAGGTCGTACAGCCGTTCTCGATAAAGGTTGGGGCTCCCCCAAAGTGACCAAAGACGGTGTGACCGTCGCTGAGGACATCGAACTGGAAGACCCGTTCGAGAACTGTGCCGTCCAACTGGTGAAGGAGGCTGCCTCCAAGACGGGTGATATCGCTGGCGACGGTACAACGACAGCCACCGTGCTGGCCGAGGCATTGTTCCGTGACGGACTGCGTTACATCGCCGGTGGAGCTGACCCGATGTCGCTCAGCCGTGGCGTGCAGAAAGCGGTCGAAGCGGTCGTTGAGCAACTCGGCAAGCTCTCCAAGCCGGTCGATGCCAAGGATAAGAAGTCCATCGAAACGGTTGCCACCATTGCTGGCAACAACGACAAGGAAATCGGCAAGACGCTCGCCGACGCCCTGATGAAGGTCGGCAAGGACGGCGTGATCACGGTCGAGGAAGGCCGTGGCATGCAGACCGACGTCGAGCTCGTTGAGGGCATGCAGTTCGAGCGAGGATATCTGTCGCCTCACTTTGTCACAGACGAGGATAATCAGGTTTGCGAGCTGGAGAACTGCCGCATCCTCATTCACGAGGAGAAGATTTCCAGTGCAAAGGGCCTTGTTCCGCTGCTCGAGCAGGTTTCGCAGGATGGATCACCGCTGCTGATCATTGCCGAGGACATCGAAGGCGAGGCGCTCGCAACGCTCGTGGTCAACAAGCTGCGTGGCATCCTCAAGGTCGCTGCCGTCAAGGCCCCCGGTTATGGCGATCGTCGTAAGGCGATGATGGAAGACCTCGCAATCCTGACGGGTGGCAAGGCCTTCTTTAAGGACTTGGGCGAGAAGCTTGACAGCGTCCAGCTGCCCGAGTTGGGCCGGGCCAAGAAGATCCGCATCGACGCCGATAACACGGTTGTCGTGCAGGGGAACGGCTCGAAGGAGGCCATTGCCGGCCGTGCTGAGCAGATCCGACAGGAGATCGAGAAGACCGACAGCGACTACGATCGCGAGAAGCTGCAGNNNNTTGCCAAGCTCGCCGGCGGCGTCGCGCAGATCAACGTCGGAGCTGTCACCGAGACAGCCATGAAGGAACGTAAGGACCTCATCGACGATGCACTCGCTGCTACGCGGGCGGCTCTCGAAGAGGGCATCGTTCCTGGCGGTG
>JAGQPX010000093.1 GCA_020426505.1 Planctomycetaceae bacterium
GGGTAGTTCTTACCCGGGGGGACGCGCAGGAGAAATGTGCCGTCTTCTTCGACCGTTGTGGCCTGTACGGTCGATCCATTGAAGGGGCGTGCTGGCCCATGCACTCCAATCGAGATCGGATCACTGGGTGAGCTGGTAACGGGTTGGCCGTCGGAATCGATCAGCCGTCCTTCGATATACCCACCTGCGATCATCTTCAGGTCCGCAGCAAGGTTTGCCCCGGCTTTCGCCTCGAACGATTTCAGCGCGTCAACCGTTCGGTCATTCATGCTGGCCCAAATGTTATAGTAATCCGGAATGAGAAGGAGTCGGTATCGGCCTTCGTCATCTGTCACTGTCTCGCCGCCTCCAAGAATCTCACCTCGATAGGTTTCATCGTAGACAGCGTGAGCAACCACTCGGACATTACGAGCCGGTAGCTGGGTGACGTCGTCAAAAACAATGCCTTCAATGATCGCAGGCTCCCTCAGGACAACTTCAATCGTCGCTGGAGCTTCTATGATCGTAAAAGGCTGATTCCCATAATCCGGGTGTTCGACTTGACAGACGATTTGGCTCCGCGGGATCAACTTCGTGAAAAGAGTGTCCGGGTCTCCGACTTCGATGAATTGCGTCTTAAAACGAAAGATGTCAGTGATCGCGAACCTGCCTTCAATATCTGACAGGGCACTTGTGATCCCCGGCAGGCTTTGGCCCAAAACACTGCTCCTAAAGACAATTGCATTCGGCACTGGGGCTCCAGCCTCATTGATCACCCGTCCCTTGAGAGTCGCTGCGGATGACAACACGAGATCCAGTGAGTCATCACTCGGACGCGAGACTGAGTCAACCCTGGTTGCCAAGTCGGGTGCCGAGGCAACAACGGCGTATCTGCGATACTCCTCGCGCTGAGGGACATATTTCGGAGCTTTCAACCCCTCAAACCGGAACTCACCGTTTTCGTCAGATCTCGTTTCGCGAAGTAGCTCAACAGGGACGGTGCGAGACTGAGCGATGTACAGTTCGACGCGCACTTCTGCGATCGGCGTCTGATCGGGAGACCGGCATGTCCCCTGGATCACGTACTCTCCCGCCGCTGTGTTGGAGGGATCATCAGCAACAACGTCACTTGCTGGGATCGCGATCAACCACACAGTTAACCATGAACGCAACTTTGAACCGCGCATTTCTCCCTCCCGCCCAAATAATTCGCCGCTAAACCAAGCGATAACCTCCGGTCAGACTATCACTGAGACATCATCTCATCAACGTGACAAACGGCCTTCGTGCTTCACTCGAATCACGCAGTTGCTGGCGTCAGCACTCGGGAGAGGGTGTCGAGTTGGCCTTGGTCGAGGAGGCAGAGGTAGACGACTTCTTCGGTGGGGGCCGTCCAGGCGACGTTGGTGGCGGGGGTGTAGGAGATGGTCGCCGTGTTGAAGAAAGTGCGGGTCGGTGGGTCGCTGATGCGGGAGGCGGGGAGCACGAGGAGATAACCGTGCGTGCCTCGGTAGGCGAACTCGTAGACCGCGGCGTCGTGGGTGCCGTTGCCGTCGAGGTCGAGACCAACAGCGTCTGACTGTTGCCACGACGTCCAGCGACTGCTGGGCAGGGGTGCGTCGAACGAGCTGTCGAAGTTGGCGAGGGATGTTGTGTTGAGCGTGCCGTTCTTAAACGGAAGAGACTGTCGGACTTCATTGAGGGTGAAGGCTGCACCGCCGTGCGGGAGGATGAGCCAGCCGAGGCCTGCGACGACGAACATGGCCGTCGCTGCGATGACGGATCGCATCCATGTGCGACGTGAGGGGCGGACAAGCGAAGGCGTGACAGCAGTCCCCCTCTCCCCTGGAGGGAGAGGGACAGATTTTGAGCGTAAGCGAGAAATCAGGGTGAGGGGGAGCGACGTTGGGGTTGGCTCCCGATGGCTAACCCGCCCCGCCCCCTCACCCTGCTTCTCGGCGCTGCGCTGGAGAAGCTGTCCCTCTCCCTCAAGGGGAGAGGGGGATTGATCGGCGACTTCCCTATTGAGCGCAAGAGCGTCGTGCAGTCGCGTTTGCAGGTCGGTTGGCACTTCGACGTCCTGCATCGCATTGGACATCTCGCGGTCGAACGCCTGTTGTCGGTCGAAGACGGCTCGCCATTCGTCCGACGTCACGATGGCCCGTGCGGCTTCCTGCACCTCGGCCTCACGCAGATCGTCCGAGTCGGGACGTACGGCGTCGAGTTGCTCGCGGAGCGTCGGATTGTGAGGCGAGTTGTCCATATGTGATTGTGGCTCGGGTCCGTCCGATGCGTTGTGTCGTGTCTCTTGAATTCAGTCGGTGTTGAGTTGCGAACCAGCCGCGACCGTGAGGGAGCGGAAATCTCATCGGACGTCAACACGTCATCCGCTTCCTGACGGGCGCGGCTAGTGTGTCGAACTGACCGGCACGTCTTCGCCGAGTCGGGTGACGAGTCGCTGGCGGAGGTAGGCCTTGCCGCGTGACAGGCGGCTCATGACGGTGCCGGTCGGGATGTCCAAGTGGGTGGCGATGTCCTTGTAACTCATCTCCTCGAAGTAAAACAAAATGACGGGGGTGCGGAACTCCTCGGGTAACTCGTTAAGGGCGGCCTGTAACTCTTCGCCGTCGATTGGGCTCTCCCATTGATCGTGAGACGGATCGGCGAAACCGTCGCACGACTCGAAGGCCACAAACTGTTGTGACCCCCGCAGACTCTTGAGGTAGGTGTTACGCACGATGGACAGCAACCAACTTCGGGCCTTCTCGTGATCCCGCAACTGGTCGAGCTTGCGATGGGCGGTGAGGAAGGTCTGCTGAGTGAGGTCCTCCGCGTCGGCAGCCGATCCACACAGGCGATACGCGAACCGGTAGACGAGCGACGAATGCTCCTCCACCCACTCACCGACGATGCGAGCGCGGTCTCCATCGGTCATAACACCCTCATGAGGGTGATCCGTGTCAGCCGTCAATTATTCCCGTCCTTCCGAGTTTTCCCGGATTTGTGGTCGTCGGCTGACATTCTTCACGGTGGCCCGCGATGCGACAAGCTCCCGGATCTGGTGTTGGCGAAAACCTGCGAAACGGGTACATTTCCGCCCCTCTCGCTCTCCCCAACTTCGTAACATCCCGTTTAAATGCAGCCGCCGTGCTGTTCACAGGAGGTGAACTCGTGCGCAAGGTCCGTGCCTGCACCATGTTGCTGATTCTCGCCACGTTGTCGCTGACCGCTGCCGGCTGTCAGATGTTTGACGTACTGCATCCCAACCAAACGTGGAAATTGAATCGAGGCCCCGCACTGGACGAGGGGGATGCGTATTTCTCCGTGTCAGATCCGTTGCCAGAAACCCCTTAACAACCTCGTCGAGATTGTCAGACCGCTTCGTAAACGGTCGCTTCGCCGTTCAAGGACGAACGCCATGTACGCCGCCCCTCGCAAACACCCGCTACAAACTTTCCGATTCTGGTTTTTCGTGACCGCGTCCGTCGCCTTCACCCTTGCCTGGCGGTTCGACTTGTTGCCGTTCCGAATTGGTCCGCCGCCGACAGGCAGTCGCAGCAACGAGGAGTTCACCGAGGTGGACCTCGAACGACCGGCAGGTTCTGCCGATGTTTTCCGCCATCCGCGCGAGGAGTTAACGGAAGGCGATGCGCCGCATTCGGAGCCGGCATCTCCTTTGGACTCCTTTACGCTTCCCGGCGCACAGCAAGAACCAGTTCCACCTTCACAAGCGGAAGTCGTCAACGACCCGAGGACGCTGGCCGCACACCAGTCGGCGACAGCTGATGAGTCCGGCGCGGGTCACCTGCTGTCGACGGCTCGGCGATACGATCGACAGATTCGACAGACCGCCAGCGTGAGTGATTCGTCTGCCACTCAGAATCAATGGACATTGCAAACCGCAGAGCAATTACTCGCATCGCCGGCGATCGAGTTCACTGAGATCGATCAGCTGTCGTCATCGAACGACCCGAACGATCACATCGAAGCACATCGGAAGTTGTCTGAGATATATTGGCAGCAACCGGAAGTCCGCGATCAACTCCGCACGCGCATCGACCAGTTGGCTCAACGTTTGTACTTCATGCCTCAAACGCACTACATGGAGGCGTACGAAGTTCAGCCGGGCGAGGTGCTTCAGACGATCGCAGAGAAGTACGACGTGCCGTGGCAGTATCTCGCCAAGCTGAACCGGGTTGACCCGCAGCGACTGCGAGCCGGTCAGCGGATCAAAGTCATCAAGGGCCCCTTCTCCGCCATCGTTGATCTCAGCGACTTCGAGATCACCATCCACGCTCACGGCTACTTCGTGACCCGCTATCAATGTGGGATCGGCAAGGACGGGTCGACTCCCATTGGCACGTTCACCGTCGAGAATAAGCAGGTCGATCCGACGTACTACGGACCACACGGAGTCATCGATCACGATGATCCTTCGAACCCACTCGGCGAACGCTGGATCGACATCGGCAACAGTTACGGCATCCACGGCACCATCGACCCCGAGTCGATCGGCCATAGCGAGTCAGCCGGTTGCATTCGCATGCACAACGACGAAGTCGCCGCCGTGTACGATTTGCTTTCGATCGGCTCCGAAGTCACGATTCGCCAATAATGAGTGGTGCGAGTTTAGCCGCACATTTCAAATGTGCGGCTAAACGGTGGTCTCGCGATACCACTCGAACAGTGATCGAAATGGTGGCGTGAACTGTTCCGGGTTTGCATCGATCATCGTGGCGATTTCATCGATGGTCCGCCACTCAATGCGTTCGATCTCGCCGGGGTCGGGTGTTGGAGTGGCGTCGGTTTCGCAGCGGTAGAGCACCGTGTGTTCGTTCGCCGTGTCGGGGCCGGCTGGCAGTTTGATGAGATACTCGAGCGACGCCTCCAATCCGAGTTCCTCTCGCAACTCGCGGACGGCTGCGGTGTCGTATGACTCGCCCGCATCGACATGTCCGGACGCGGACGACGTGTAACAGTGCGGGTACTCGTCCTTCGTCGACGAGCGAAAGTGCAACAGCATCCGACCATCGGAACGGAACACCCACATGTGGACCGCTCGATGCAGGAGGCCGTTCGCATGGACGTCTGCACGCGTCGCCTGCCCGATCACATTGTCGTCAGCATCGCAGACATCGAAGATTTCCTGAGCAGCCATTAGATGATTCCTTCGAGCGGTCCGCCCTTCGTCGCGAGTTGATCGACTCGTCTTGTCACGTCCGGGTCCTCGATGAGTGGCGGCGCGTGATGTGGTTTGAGGCGGGCGTCGATGATGAGTGAACCGCGACAGCCCCAGTGTTTGTCTTCCGTGAACGCATCGACTCCCTGGATGTCAGCAGCCGGGTTCGATCGGGTGAACGTGACCCACAACAGGTTATTGAGCGACGAGGCCACGAATTCGCTGTCATCGACAAGCAGAATGAGGGGGAACGAACTGAGGGTGGAGAGTTGGTCGATGGCTGATGGCTGATTCTGAGATTTCAAATTAAAGATTTCAGATTTGGACTCGATCGCGATGGTGCCGGAGAGACAGACGCGGGGGTTGCGGTAGCCGTCGGGGAGTGTGAGATCGGACGGCAGTTCGGTCGGCAGGTCGCGGCGTTTGGGACCGGTCGCTGCGATGACAACTTTTGATCCTGCGTTGAGGCCGGTGCCGGAGTAGTCGAGCGTGTCGATCGTGGTACGCGTCTGGAAGTGCAGATCGCGGGTCCAGTCGGCCCGTTCGAGCAGGTGACGCAGGAACGCTGGGATGTCGTGTATATCAAGGGAAGGGTTGTCCGCTTCGTTCACGATCATCAGGTACTTGGCGAGTGAGAGCTGCCCCTGTCCGAGGATCGCGTTTGCCTGCGTCAGCAACTCCTGCGGCCGTTGTTCCTTCGAGTAGGGGGTGTACCTTTCACTGCCGATTGCGAGCAGCAGCGGATGGACCCCAGCCGCATCCACTGCGTGCACGGCTTTGACTCCCGGCAAGACTTGTGGAATCGCTGAGCCGGTGATCTCGTGAATGAGCTGACCGAACGCTGTGTCCTCCTGCGGCGGACGTCCAACGACGGTGAAGGGCCAGATCGCATCGGAACGGTGATACACGTGTTCGACATTGAGGACCGGGAAGTCGTGCGTGAGGCTGTAGTATCCGAGGTGATCGCCAAACGGGCCTTCAGGAAGAAGATGATCCGGGTCGACCGTGCCCGTGATGCAGAAGTCGGCCTCAGCGGCGAGCGGCAGGGAGTCTTGCCTGCGAATCATGCGCACACGTCGGCCGCCGAGCGCTCCGGCGAAGGTCAATTCTGACAGCCCCTCCGGCAGCGGCATGACGGCTGCAAGCGGCAACGCGGGTGGTCCGCCGACAAAGATGTTCACGCGGAACGGCTTGCCGTTTTGGACAGCCCTGGTGTGATGGACCCCGATGCCGCGATGGATCTGATAGTGCAGGCCGATCTGTCGGTTCGGTTCGTATTCGCCTCCGGAGAGTTGGATGCGGTACATGCCGAGGTTGGACGACTGCCAGCCAGGTTGCGTGACGTCTTCGGAGTATACCGCAGGCAACGTCACGAACGCTCCACCGTCATCCGGCCAGCAGACCAACTGCGGGAGTTCGCTGATCGTCGTCTCGTGGTCAAGGACAGGCCCGCTGCGGACAAACTTCGGTCGCATAGCCCACGCAGCGGGGAACGCGCGGGCCGACTGCAATGGATGGCGAAGGGCGGTCGTCGGGTCGAGCTTGATGTCCACCAGTCTCTGGACCAGTTCGAGAGTGTCGCGGAACAGGAAGCGGGCCCGGTCGATGGTGCCGAACAGGTTGGAGACCATCGGGAAGCGACAGCCCTTCACCCGGCTGAACAGGATGGCCGGTCCCTGTGCCTGATAGACCCGTCGTTGGATCTCCGCTGCTTCGAGATGCGGATCGATCTCTGTCTCGATACGAACCAGTTGCCCAGTCCGCTCAAGGTCGTTGATGCACTCACGGAGGTTGCGGTAGCCCATGACCAATGCGGGTTGACCTTGTCGCGACCCCTCTCCCCTTGAGGGAGAGGGAGGAATAAATCGGTGTGGGGGGATTATTGCCGGTTCGCTAGAATCCGACACCCCTGAGATCGTCATGGCCGCGAGATTCTCCTGGAATGAACTGGTGGAACCTGTTTTTGTCGGTGCTGCTGATTGCGGGGCACACGCAATTGTGGGTCGCATTCGTGAATCGGGTGCACGCCCTGCCGATGCCGCACGCGGTCCTCAAGCATGTGCGGCACCTGCATGACGTTGCTCTGATCTCCTTCCCGATCGTCTTGCTGTGGTGCCTCGGTGTCTCCGGGCCTCGGCTGCTGACCTACGGTCGATGGAGCGACCTTTCCTCCGGTTGGATCGCTGTGATCGCCGTTTGCAGTCTTGGAGTCGCTGGCCTTGTCATCTCGACACTGCGGCATCAATGGCGACCGTCTCCGCGTGCTGTGCTTTCGGAGCGAGCGGAGGTGTTCGACATTGAGAGTCAACTCGGACGACGGCCCGTTGGCGAGGGTCCGTATCGATCGCTGGCGACGCTTCCGTGGAACGAACAGTTCACCCTTGAACTCTCCGAGAAGCGACTCGCCTTGCCCCGGCTTCCGCGGGCGTGGGAAGGGTTGACCATTCTGCATCTGTCGGACTGGCATCTGATGCCGACGATCGAGCGATGCTTCTTCGAAGAGGTCACCGACTATGTGAGTGCGCAGTCGGCCGATCTGATCGTGTTTACCGGCGACTTGATTGATGACATGGCCTGTGTCGAATGGTTCCCGCATACGTTGGGAATCCTTGATGCACCGCTGGGGCGATACTTCATTCTCGGCAATCATGACTGGGAGCAGGAGGCCGATGTGATTCGCGAGTGCCTGTCGTCGCACGGCTGGCAGAGCGTTGGGAGTGACGTGCGGACGATCGAACACGCCGGGCATCGCATGATGATTGCGGGTGATGAGACGCCGTGGCTGGGAGATCGACCGGACATCCAGGGTGCGACAGAAACCGACTTTCGCTTGTTGCTGGCACACACGCCTGACCACTTTGGCTGGGCACGACGTCAAGGCGTCGATTTAATGTTGTCCGGGCATAATCACGGCGGACAAGTGGTGCTGCCGATCTTCGGACCGGTCTACTCGCCCAGCACGAACGGCGTGCGATACGCAGCAGGGACGTTCGCGAAGGAGCAGACTGTGATGCATGTGTCACGTGGGCTGGCGGGACGTCATCCACTGCGGTGGCGATGTCGTCCGGAGGTCACTCGACTGATACTCGAACGGGACACGGCCTGATGCAACAGCGCGGCTCGCTGCTCAAGAGTTTCGCCTGTGCCGCAACCGGCATCGTGCATGCTCTGCGAGCCGAACGGAACGTGAAGATTCATACTGCCGCCACGATCATGGTCTTTGGAGCCGCATTCGGCTTCCACATCACGCCGGGCGAATGGTGCATGATCCTGCTGGCGATCGGCCTCGTGTGGACGGCTGAATTGCTCAACACGTCGATCGAAGCAGTCGTCGATCTCGTTTCGCCCGACGAGGATGAACTGGCACGTATCGCGAAAGACACATCCTCGGGCGGCGTGCTCATCGCGGCAATTGCCTCGGTCGCCGTCGGCGTGATCGTGTTCGGCCCGCGATTGTGGGCAATGATTTCGTGACTGCGAAACCGCAAGCGAGTTCGGTAACGACAAAAGGCCCACGGGTCACATCCCGTGGGCGTTCAGCATTGAAATCTGTCGTTCGCGACTCAGCGGTGATAGCCGAGTGATGACATCACGTCGTAGAGTTCATCGAACGTGATGAACCGACGGCGGTGACGCAGCTTGTATTGGTCGACGGCTTCGGCCAACTCGTTGACTTCCGGTCGATCGGAGTTGTGATTCGTCTTGAACTGACGTCGCTCCACGCCCGGAGGAGCATCGACGCTGGCCGTGCGGCGGTTGAGGAAGCCGGTCTGTTGTTCGGGGGCGAGTTGCATTAGATTCTCCCGAGGTAGAATGGTACGCGACAACACTAGGTCGCCGTGGCCCGAAGGCAAACCGATTCTGAAAGAACGGTTTTCAGTTGGGAGCGTCCATGCGGGTGGTAGGGGTTGCACCGGGAGAATGTCACCTCCGCGAGCAACCAGTCCTGGCCCTTCTTGATAGATCGGGATTCGTGGCGATGAAAACGACCATTCTCGGCGGCGGCGCGATGGGAACGGCCTGTGCGATTCTGCTGGCTGATCATGCCGGTCAGGACGTCTCGATCTGGGCACGAGAGGAGGATAATCCGCAGCGAATCGCAGAAACACGTGTCAACGAACGTTACCTCCCCGGCGTGCCTATCCCCGATTCGATCGGCATCACGTCAGACATCGAGCAAGCCATTGATGGCGCCGATTTTCTGCTGCTGGCGATCCCGACCAAGTTTGTCCGCGCGACGCTGACACACCTGCGTCCGTCACTGACGGGTGATCGCCCGGTGGTGAGCATCGTGAAAGGAATTGAGAACGAGACGTTCATGCGTCCCAGCGAGATCGTGAAGGACGTGCTGGGCGAGCGACCGGTCGTCGCATTGAGTGGACCGAGTCATGCGGAGGAGATCGCCCGGCGAATGCCCGCATCCGTGGTTGCTGCCTGTACGGACATCACACTCGCCGAACAGGTGCAAACGATGTTCTCGACCGACCGCTTTCGGGTCTACACGAACAACGACCCGCTTGGCGTCGAACTGGCCGGCGCGCTCAAGAACGTCATCGGCCTCGCAGCCGGCATGTGTGACGGTTTGAAGTTTGGCGACAACGCCAAGTCGGCCCTGATGACGCGCGGCATCGTCGAGATCACTCGCTTCGGCGTCGCCCTCGGAGCCGACCCGGCCACCTTCAACGGCCTCGCCGGGATTGGTGATCTCATCACGACATGCATGAGCCCCCACGGTCGCAACCGTCAGGTCGGCGAGCAACTCGGTAAGGGTCAGACGCTCGACGAGATCATGAGCCACATGGCCGCGATTGCCGAAGGCGTCAACACCACCCGCAGCGTGCACGACCTCGCCCAACAAAAGAACATTGAAATGCCCATCACCGACGAAATCTACTCCGTACTCTATGAGGGCAAGTCCCCCCTCGAAGCGACCGAAACACTGATGCAAAGACCCCCGCGCGCTGAGTGAACCCTAATCATCGTCCGGAGGGCCGGGTTCGCTCATCGTGTTCTGCCTGCCTCCGCGAACGTGCAGGATGCGAATCTCGTCACTCACGATGGTGTAAAGAGCACGATACTTCCGACCACGGCGAGTCTTGAATGCGAAGTGGCGGACTTCGTAATCGACGAACTCATTTTCTGGTGCGAGCGGCCAGCCGGTGGGATTGCTCAGGAGACGTTCGGTAGCCATCTCAAACGCTGCGAGCCAACGCTCCGCTCCTTCCGGGGATCGTTCCTCCAGCCAGGAATAGATGTCCTCGACATCCGCTTCTGCCCGTTTCAGGATGCGGAGGCGGTGCGTCATTCTTCTGGACGCATCCCGTGCCGATGGCGCAGTTCGCTGAAGAACTCGTGGAGAGGCCGACCGGTGTCTCCCTGCTCCATGTCAGCCAGTGCGGCTTTGACGGCTGAAACACTCTCAGCAAGTTCCGATTCGTCGGGAGACTGTAGCTGCCAAAGATCAAACAGTTCGGCCATCGACAAATCAGACTCCGACTCTCGAATTTGCTCGGAGGCAAACCGATAGAAACTGTCGACCTGGTGTTGTGTGGCCATGTGGCTCATTTCCCTGAACAACGTCGACTCTTAGCCTATCAGGATCACGTGAGTGAAGTCAAAATCAACCTCCGTGAGAACCAATCGCCCGCCACGCAGTAATGGCGTCTTTCACGGCTCTCACGTCATGCACGCGGATGATGTCGGTGTGTTGCTGGGCGAGGGCGATGGCCACGCCGATCGTGCCGGCGGTCCGTTCGTCGATCTCGCGGCCGATGAGCTTTTTGAGGAATCGTTTGCGGGAGTGACCGATGAGCACCGGACGACCAAGCGCGCGGAAGGCGGAGATGTTGGACAGGATCTCCACGTTGTGAGCAGCCGTCTTACCGAAGCCGATGCCCGGATCAAGCACGACACGTTCAGGGGCGATCCCCTGCTCTGCGAGTGAGTCGAGCCGCCGCTTGAGGTAGTCGACGATCTCGCTGACGACGTCTGAGTATTGTGGATCATCCTGCATCGTGCGGGGGGTGCCTCGCATGTGCATCGCGATGACGCCGCAATCGGATTCCGCGCAGAGCTTGGCCATCTGTGGGTCCAGTGTGAGTGCGGAGACGTCATTCACAATCGAGGCTCCGGCTGCGAGAGCCTCGCGGGCAACGGTTGCCTTGGTGGTGTCGATCGAGATCGGGACCTGTGTGATGCTCGCGAGTCGCTCGATGACCGGGATCACACGCTGGAGTTCCTCCGCCCCCGAGACGGCCTCCGCACCGGGGCGGGTCGATTCTCCGCCGACGTCCAAGATGTCGGTACCCTGTTCGATCAGAGATTGTGCATGCTCGACCGCTTGTTCCGAATCGAGGAAATTGCCGCCATCAGAGAAGCTGTCAGGTGTCACATTCACGATTCCCATTATCCACGGCATCTCTCCTAAGGTGTAATGAGATTTGCAGATATGCCATTTGGTGATTTTGATGTGATCGGAAAAAAGCTCATTCATGGAGATTGCTCCACTTGTCATTGAGAGGCTCCGTGAAAGGAAATATCGAAGTTTTAGGAAATTTGCGAAAGTATCCAAAACTTTGCCCAGACAATGGAAACCTCCTGTATTCGTTTGACATCAAGAATGCCGCTGTTATCCTAACCGGCATGATCGGCACAGTCATCGTACGTCGAACTCGTGGCGTACAAGGACGTTGCCCGGATGATTGTCCGCCGACGGCCGCTTTGAGTCAAAGCGGTCAGTGGAACAACGAGGAAACAACTTTTTTGATAGTCGGAGGAAACACCCAATGACACGACGTTCAATGTTTGTGGCAGCCGCTGCGGTGGTTTGCCTGTTGGCAATGCAAGCGGACAGTGAAGCCGGCCGCCGTTGTGGTCGCCGCGCCTACCGCGGACACGGCTGCGGCCACAGCGTTTCGCACTGCGGTTACTCTCACTGCGATACCGGATGCGGCTACTCGGACTGCGGCAGCAGCTGCGGTTACAGCAGTTGCGACACCGGATGTGGTTCGAGCTGCGGTTACAGCAGTTGTGGATCGAGCTGTGACAGCTGTGGTTACAGCAGTTGTGGCTCCAGCAGCTGCGGTTCAAGCTGTGGAAGCTGCGGTTACAGTAGCTGTGACTCCGGTTGCGGATCGAGCTGTGGTTACAGCAGCTGCGGCTCAAGCTGTGGTAGCTGTGCTTCCACCTGCTGTGGCGCACAGGTTTCGACGTGTGGTTACAGCAGCTGTGGTTACAGCAGCTGCGGTTCAAGCTGCTCCAGCTGCGGTGGCGCAAGCTACAGCGGTGAAGCTGCTCCCGCCGTCGGTGCTCCCGCACCGGCACAGGACGCTCCGGCTCCTCCGGCCGAAGACGCTCCCGCTGACGCTCCGGCTGCTCAGCCGACCGCCTGATCATCAACTGATCACAGCGAATGAACTTCAACCCGTCTGGTGTATGCCGCCAGGCGGGTTTTCTCATGCGCCGACTGAAGCCGTCGCAAGAAATGCCAACGGTGCTACTGTTGTCCCTTTGCGACAAGCCGGACCTCATACGTTGCGACATCCACATACCAGATGTCACGATCCGGGAAGCTCTCGGCAACCTTGTCCGTCTCAGTCGTCCCCGGTCGATACCTGCCGAAGAGGATTTGATTCTGCAATGCCGGATCATTCACAACATAGTCCATGTGTCGGTCCGACGGATCGGCTTCGACCAGAATCAGCGCTCGTCCATCATCGACACGCTGCTTGATCATTTTGTTGAAGGCGGCATAGTGCTGACGCGAGAATGCGACCTCTGCAACCCCCGTGTCAATGCGTGACGGCCACAAAGGCACGACTGTCACCAGATTCACTATCGCACTAACGATGACCAGCAAACTCCCCCAAACAGGCATCCATGGCCGCTCTGTGCTGAGCCATGCCGGTCGCAGTTGGTCGAGAGTTCCCGCGAACAGCAATAGCCAGAAGGGGGCCGACTCGAACACGTAATGCCAGCTCATGATGCCTTCAAACCAGTACGGAATGTGCACCACGTGTAATGAGATGATGGCAGCTGCGATCAACCACCAGTCACTCGACCAACGATCGATGGTCAGCAGAAACATGATCGTTGTCATCAGCAGCGGCACGACTCCGAGCGTCCATCGCGTGCTGTGCACGCTGCGTCGCCAGACGTTCTTCGCAGCGAGTGCAGGGGTCAGATTCTCCGCCCACTTGTCGTAATTCTCCAGCACCTTCGGCCCGAGTGCTGCCTCACCGCGAATCCGGTTGTTGAAGCCATACACATGCCGGGGCGTGTAGATGTCGGTGTATTGCTGATAGGGAGTCACCAGTGCATCACCTGTGATGGCTTTGTTGAAAACGAACAACCCAGCAAGTCCCACGAGAAGCGGTACGGACATCGCAAGTGCCGTCAGCAATCGCTGAGGGACCGGCACACCCCCCTCGTCGGCGCTCTCATGTCGACGAAGTGTCGATCGGCCAGCCAATATCCACCATCCGAACCAGACTCCGAACGGCAGCCCGATGCCTGCAGCCGTCATCGGACGGCAAAGCATGGCATACGTCAGACCGGTCCCCGCGAGAAAGGCCCAGCCTCTCGTTCGCTTCCCGTGTCGCAAAGCCATCCGCATCTTGAGAAATGTGATCACAAACACCAGTAGTCCGAACAGTGTTGGGTGATGCGCGAGTAGCAAGTTGCTGAACAGTCCGACTCCCGGTGAGACGGCCATCAACAGCCCGGCCAAAAGTCCCACGCGGTTGTTCGCGAGGTGACGTCCAATCCAGAAGACGAGAAACGATGCGAACGCATGTGCCGTCCAGTGCCCCCACCACGCATTGCCCATCGCAAGGAACGGTGCCATCCACAGCCCCGCGCCAGGGAAGTACCGGCTTGCAAAGCGTCCCTCGTTGAGCACGTGCATCTGATCGAACAACTCAGGCATCGGCTCGAAGCTGGGAAACGACAATCGTCCCGCGAGGAACGTCTCCGCCTGAAAGAGATAGCTGTACTCATCGTGATACGCGGGCGGCAGGTCGCCGAACTGCTGACCCACATGCCAACTCATCGCAAAGCCGGTTGCTGCAACGACGACCGAGAGGAGCAGCGCCCGCACATGCTCTGCCGTCGGTGTCGGGCAATCGGGCATGGGACATGACTCGTCCAGCCATTTGTTGAGGACCAGCCAGAATCGCGGTGTGCGGTCGAGCAGAGGTCGCCGAAAGAACCACAGCGGAATCGCCAGTAACAACACAGGGACGAACGGCGACCAGTCCACCTTCGGATCGCTCAGCCATCTCAGAGCCTGGCCATTCGGCATTTCGGGGGAGGTGAACCAGCGAGGCCATTCATTCCAGACTGCCAGCCCCAACGTGATCACCCACGCCAGCCAAAAGGCGATCAACCAGCGAGACTTGCCGGTTCCCGGCTGCCCGGTCGCGTTGTCGGTTGAAACTTCCGGCACGGGTCAAGAGGCCTCTAGGTGTTAAATCAGTGGACAGGTACGATCCTCCCCTGCCCTTAAGGGGAGAGGGGAGTGATGGCCGTGGCGCTTTGCACACGACGATCTCACTCCCAACGTAGCCAATCCTTCGTCTGTCGTCATCCACGAACAGGAGCCCGATGAGGGTCTGTCTCACAAGCCGTCGGCTGCTGCTGATCACAGTGGTTGGGTGGTTTGCTCTGTCGATGTTGCTTCCCGGACGCACTCGAAACGTGCCCACGCTTTCTGCTGCGCCGCTCGTCATCAACCCGACAGACCATCCCTACGATCCAGACTGGCCAGAAGTCTTCTGGGTCTTGCGGACTAAGTGCAACGGTTGCCACCGACCGGGCACCGACAGGCACGACTTCACCACCTACGAGGCCATCATTGGAGGAGGCGTCGATGGCGAGTCACCCGTGGTCGTCCCCGGTGACCCGGAAGACTCACCTCTGTGGCAACAGGTCGTCTGGAACCACGCGGACGACCCGGCTTCGCCGTACGATGTCGAGCCGTCGATGCCTCCGGAGAAGAGTGACTGGCTGACTGCCGGACAACTCGCCGCGATGGAACGCTGGATCACCCGCGGGGCATTCGACATGCAGTTGCCCGTGACGTGCAACATTCGGCCGATCACCGAGATCGACTTCCCGTCGGCGAAGGAGTGCGCGGCGTGTCACCCCACGCACTACGAGCAATGGTCCCGCTCGATGCATGCTTACGCGCAGCACAGCCCGGCCTTCGAGGCCTTCACACTGACGTTGACCGAACGCACGGGCGGAACGCTCGGCACCTTCTGCACCCGCTGTCATACACCGATTGGTGTCAGCTTGGGTGAGACGGCTTCGACCCGCAACATTCATCGCTCGCGCATCTCGATGGAGGGAGTCACCTGCGTCGTCTGTCATCGGCTGCAACGACCGTACTACAAAGCCAGTGGACGCCTCCCAGTCGCTCCAGGACAAGTCAACGACGTCTGTCTGTTTGGTCCGTTTGAAAACCCGGTTCAATTGGACGGCAACACACACCCCGCAGCCGGAAGCCAGCACCTCACGAGCGCCGCCTTCTGTGGAGCATGCCACGACGTCACCAGCCCCGAAGGAGTGCGGCTAGAGGAAGCATTCAGTGAATGGCAGAACAGCCCCGCTGCTGAGGACGGCTTCACCTGTCAGCACTGTCACATGGGACCGATCCAGGGCGTCCCCGTCCAGCGTCACGAGCGGCCTCACGGCAAGATCGCTGTCGTCCCCGGTGTCGACCCGGATACGTTCCCAGATCGTCCGCTCTCCGACCACTCGTTCGCAGGTCCGGACTACTCACTGCTTCCCGACACCGAGTTCCCTCATAAACTCGACTGGATGTACGAGACCGACTACCGCATCGCAGAGAACCTGTCGCCTCATCAGCAGGAGACACTCGTCGAGTTGCGACTTGAGAATCGTCGTTTGCTCCATGATGCCGATGCCAAGCGGTACGAACTGTTGAAGAACGCTGCCAAGATTCACGTCACACATCCCGACTGCGTTACGCCCGGTCGAGCGATGCGAGTGCGAGTCGACGTGACGAGCAAGACGGCCGGGCACAACTTCCCCACCGGCTTCACCGCTGAACGACAGGCCTGGGTCAGCGTGATCCTCCGAGATCCATCGGGACACATCGTTTACGCAAGCGGTGATGTCGACCAGAACGGCGATCTGCGCGACGAGCACAGTCATTTCGTTGAGTCAGGCGAACTGCATTTCGATCGCAAGCTGCTCAACTTCCAAAGCAAGTTCGTCACGCTGACCGCTCAGGGGACCGAACGGTCCGTCATCATACCGGTGAATCGGCACCTCAGCCCGGTCAATGTTGTGCGGCCGGCAACCGGCATTACTCAGTCGTTCGGACGACCGCTCACGTTTCGTGTCTCAAAAGGCAGCCTGCCTCCCCTGCAGACTGCCGGCCGCACGTACCCCATCCCAATCCCTGACGCACCCGGCCCCTACCGGATGTGTGTTCGACTCAACTATCGTCACCTCCCCCCTGCCCTGTTCGACAAGATTGGCATCCCCCACCTCAAACACCTGCTGGAGACCGTCGTCATCGACGAGTACACAACCACGATCACCGTTCGCTGAGACGAGAGTCATGAAGGAATAGACAATTCACAACTCGGGTGGCAGGGTCTGCAGCGAAGCGGATGGCCCTGCGATCGCTGATCCGGGCCTTCCCGTTGGTCAGACCCGGCCACCCCTGACATGAAATGTTGAATGAACGTCGTGACTTCCCAGCGAACCCGACAACCTTGATGCACCGCCTGCAGATCGCCCTCTGGACGTTCGCTTGCGCACTCTTTGTGAGTGTGCCGTTCGCGGTCTGCGCGGATGATGGTGACACCGTCGGCCGTGTCTCCCTCGATGACTGGTCCCCCTCATCGGTCGAGATACTCCCCCCGCTCGAAGTCGAATTGCATGAGCACGGCGGGTCGTATCTCTACGAACCGCTGGACGTCACCAGTGCCCTGCACGATGACCACGGACACGGGCATCACACGACACGCTTGCGACTCCCCGAGAACTGGCAGGGGCCGCAACCGCTTTCGCTTCCCTACGATTATCTCGGATCGCACTTCATCGAATGGCAGCCGCACGAGACTTGGTTCGGTGACTGTGGTTACCAGTGGGAACCCCGCCTCGTGGGGTATGGCTCGTACGAACTGTTCGGTGCTGTCTTCGACGAGAACGACACCCGACGCGACGGCATCGGGCATCAACTGCTCCTCGATCTCGACCTCGCCCTCACCGGCACCGAACGGGCGCATGTCCAGTTCCGTCCACTCGGCAAGAACAACACGGGCGGCTCGTTCTGGCAACTCTCCTCTCCGACCGGTTACATCGACAACTCGACCGGCATCCCTCAACGCTGGTGGATCGAAGGCGAACTCCAATCCATCATCGGACGTCTCATTCACGATCCAACCATCCAACTCGACATCAACTTCACTGCAGGCAAGTTTCCGTTCGCCCTGCACAACGCCCTGTTGATCAACGATGAGATCACGGGCATCGTCATCGGTAAGAACACTTTCACGCAGACGCCGCTGAGCAACATCAATACACAGCTGTTCTACGCCTTCGACGAGGTCGACCCGTTCACACATGGCGATGCAGACCTCGCCGGCGTCCACCTCACGGGTGACTATCGACATGCACTGCTCGAACTGACGTTCGCCCACCTGTTCAACACGAACAACCGCGACACCAGCTATGTCGCCCTCAGCGGCACGCAGTTCTTCGGCCCGCTCACACTCGCCGGTCGGGTCATGTTCAAACAGGGAGACAACGCCGGCACGGGTGACGGTCAACTCTACGTGCTGGAATCGAACTTCACGCGTAAGCCGTCACACTGGTGGGAGGAGCACACGGGCGTCGAGTTGACCGTCTCGTATCTCAACCTGTTCCATGCATCAGACGGCTGGCAACCGATTGCAGGCGGCAACTTCAACCGGCTGCGAAACCTGTTCACGCTCAACCCTCTGCTCCAGATCGCAGCCGGTCGCCCCCCCAGCGACACAACCGGAGCCGCTCTCGGCGTGCAGATGTTCCGCCATCACGAGGACGAATCGATCATCCCCGAACTCGCCATCGAAGAAACCCAGGGCGACACCGCCTGGGGCGTCAGCCTCCGCTACCAACGCAAACTCACCCCTCGTACCTACTTCGAACTCCGCGGCTTGAAGACCTGGTCTGACCTGCCCATACTTGTTCGGGAAGGCGTCTTCGCCTCAACGTTCATAATCTTCTGAAGGCGATCAGACATCGTCATGGGGGGAAGTTTGATGGACCCGGAATCGCTGAAAGAAGTCGGGGATTTTCTGCTGACGTTTATTGGATTTCCCCTTGGTACCCTGAGTTTTTTCTGGGTGATCCTGATTGCGATCGGCCTCTGGGAGAAGCACTACGTTCGTCCTTACAGTGACGCCTTGGCCCAATCCGAGGTGGAGGTGCGTCCCCGTCTCATGAAGTTGTGCCGAGCAGCACGTGAATTGAACTTCGTCCGGGGCACATTTCACAAACAGAGGAGTTACGCAGTCACAGGCGTCTTCGCATTGTCCGATGACCGTGAAATCCTGTTTGAGGCCGGTGAAGGTAAGGTTGCCACGAAGAAGGTCTGCCAGGTTTGGTTGTTCTCGCGGCTGGTCAACGGTGAAATCCTGATGACGACCGACGAGTTTGATGAAGGCGACATCTCGGGCATCGTCAAGGTGAAATACGTCGTCAACGTCCCCTTGGCGAAACTTGTGGATGCTCACCGAAAACGCATGGAAAAGTCCTCCGCGACCGTGCAACCGTTTCCGGAGGAGGAAGCTTTCGCGGCATTTGTCGGCATCAAACAGGACATGGTTGATGCGATGATCGCCCGAGGCTGGGCACGCTGGCTGGATGAGTCGGAACGAGACGCATGGAAATACACAGTCACCGGTACCTTCCGGATGTCACTGAATCTCTTCAAGGGCTTCCTGTCGAGCCTGCCTCAGTTCTGGCGTGTCATGGCGCCACGTTGATTGATCAGCAACTTAACCCATAGAACTCGATCGCCGTGCCGCCGAAGATGCGGTGTTGTTCGGGTTGGCTGAGTGACGACAGGCACTGCTTGAGCGCGTCGAACACCTGTTGATACGTGCCCGCCAACTCGCACACGGGCCAGTCGCTGCCGAACATCAGCCGATCCGGACCGAAGGCATCAAGGGCGATGTCGACGTAGGTCTGCAATTGAGCGGGGGTCCAGTTGCTCCAATGTGCCTCGGTGATCATGCCGGAAAGTTTGCAGGAGATGTTCTTGTGCCGTGCTGCGGCTCGGAAGTCGTGCTCCCAGTCGTCGATGAGGCCGTGCTTGATGTGCGGCTTGGCGAGGTGATCGATCACCATCGGGAGTTCCGGCAACATCTCCCCCAACTCGGCAGCGAACCGAAGATGCTTGACATAGAACAGCAGATCGAACGGCACCCGATACTGCTCCAACACCTGCAATCCGGCGATCACATCCTGCCGCACAATGAAGTCATCCTCTGGTTCATCCTGTGTGATGTGTCGCACGCCGACGAACTTCGGATGATCCTTGAACTCCGCCAACTGCTCCTCACAGTCGGGGGACGCGAGGTCGATCCAGCCGACGACCCCTGCAATCCAGTCATGCTCCTCCGCCATCCGTAGAAACCACCGCGTCTCCTGCAAGTCGTGCTGCGTCTGCACCAGCACGGTCTTGTCCACCCCCGCAGCATCAATCAACGGCTTGAGATGCACCGGCACAAAGTCCCGCTTGAGCGGCGCATGCTCCGGCACGTCCAGCCACTCATAGCCGAACTTCCCCAGTTCCCAGAAATGCTGATGCGCGTCGATGATCATGGGAGTTAGTCGTCCTGAATTCGCTGTAGAACGGTTGCCCATTCCTGCTCGACCTTGAGCCTCTCAGCCCAGCCTGTCACAGACCGGATATCAATCATCTCAGCTGAGTTCTTCAGCATTCCTGCGATATCTCGCAAATGCTTATCCGATTCCCCACGTTGGTAATAACGGAGCTTGCTGAGAATGATGTCCTCGGGGTGTCCTGTGTAGACGGGGTAATCCGGCAGGAGTCCGGAAAGCACCCGACGGTTGAGCTGTTGCCGTCCCCACTCCGTGTCAGATGGAATCATGACGTCAATCTTATTGGCAGATGCTGTGTGCAGGACATTGAACATCTTCCCCCGACGGACAGCATCCAACGCAGCGACTTCGCTAACGTACCAATCGTCCATCGGGAATTGACTGCAGAATTCGGAAACACGATCTTCGTTGAGATCAATAAGCACGTCCACATCCTGCGTAAAACGTGCCTCTCCGTAGATACTGCTGGCATAGGAACCAACGATGGCATATGACAGCCCGAGTCGATCGCACGTTTCGACCGCAAATCGGACAACATCAAGCTGCTCCACCGGTCATCCTCCTCAACAACTCCTGATGAACCCGTGTGTCGTCCCAGTCGGGATGCTGGAATCGGATGTGAGATGTAATCATCGTTCGTGCTGCTCGGTGAGCATTCGAAACGATGAGTGCTCGGTCCGACTGTGACATGCGCCGCATCGCATCGAGAATGCCGGAGTCTGGTATCTCAGGCTGTTGCGAGTTGCTTTTCATCTACGTCATTCTCTCGTGTTTGGTTTTGACACGCGGGGAGTTGCCCGTGGAACTGGAGATGGTAGCCATCAATTCTCAACTATACTCAATCAACCCTCAAAGGGATCATTATTCTCTGGCCGCCCCTCGATGTAAAACCAGTTGTGGATTGGGGCGAGGATTTGCTGGACGTCTTTGAACAGGGCTGCGTCGAGGGGTTGTTCGATCCAGTCGGCCCATTGGCGGACGCGCTGGGGGTTGGCACTGCCTGTGATGCAGGTGGTCATGTCAGGGTTGGCGACCGAGAACTGCAGGGCCAGTTGGGCGATGTCGATGCCGTGCTGCTGGCAGTGCTCTGCGGCGTGGCGACAGGTCTCGCGGACTTCGGGAGTCGCCTTGTGCCAAGGAGGCAGCGGGGCGCCCGTCAGCAGCCGGGCGGAGAACGGGGCAGCGTTCATGATGCCGACGTGCTTCTCTTTGAGGTACGGCACGAGGTCGCCGAACATCGTGTTCTGCAGCGTGTAGTGGTTGTAGCTCAGCACCACGTCGAGGTCCGTCTGGTCGAGGATGAACTTGAAGATGTGCATCGGATAGCCGCTGATGCCGATGTAACCGACCTTCCCCTTCTCCTGCTCCTTGCGAAGTGCGGGGAGCGTCTCATCGACGATCTGTTGCATGTCAACGAACTCGATGTCGTGACAGAGCATGATCTCAATATGCTCGACCCCCAGCCGTTCGAGCGAGATGTCGACCGACTCCGCAACTCGCCGTGCAGAGAAGTCGAAGTGCGTCCCGCTGTATCGCCCCAGCTTGCTCGACAGCAAATACGAATCCCGAGGCACATCCCGCAGCGCCACACCCAGCAACACCTCACTCATGCCCCGTCCGTAAAAGGGCGACGTGTCGATGTAGTTCATCCCACAATCGATCGCCGCATGCACAGCCTCCAATGCCTCCGAGACATCAACCTGCCGAAACTCCTGCCCGAGCGATGACGCGCCGAACGAGAGGATCGGCAATTCAAGGTCGGTGCCAGTCAGTTTGCGAGTCTGCATCAATAATCCCTCTGTTTTGAGAGATAAATCTCTACTCACCCGGCTGCCGCACGCCCATCGTCAGCAGCACGTTGGCCCAGAGGGCCTGGTCGCCGGTTTGGATGGTGAGGACATGGTCGCGGCTGGCGACGGCATCGTAGAAGTCGAACTTCAGGATCGGCTCCAGCGGGACATGCACGTGAGCCGCGTCGAGTGTTTCGCGGAACTCGGACCAGACGGGCGGATCGCCTTTGCCGGCGTAAGGGTCGTCGTCGGGGATGCCCATCACGTTGACCGCTTCGATCGGCATGGCTGTGACCAGCACCTCCAGCACCTGCCTGACGGTGACCAGACCCGGAGAGAGATTGAGGCTGACGAGTTCAGCCCTGGGTCCAAGTGTGTTGTACGCCGGGTAGTTGCCGTCCGCGATGAGCACCTTCGAGTGATGCCCGGCGCGGCCGATGATCTGATTGATTTCAGGGTGAATCAGTTGATGTTTGAGCATGAGGATTGCCTTTCAATAGTAGTCACCACGCTCCCGCGTGATGTCAGTGTCGCTCGAAAGAGAACGAGTACGTGATCGTCTTCAGTTCATCCGCTCATCACGGCGGAGCGTGATGACTACTTTACATTCCTGCGTGCAGGGCTTCGAGGTGACGGGAGAAATGGTCCGCGAGGACTTCCGTGTAGGTGTCGGGATAGGCGTCAAGACAGCGTCGGACACCCGTGCCCAGTTCGCCGTCGGTGAGGACGCTGCCGAAAGTGCAGTGCAGGATTTGTCTGCCGGGAGCAGTGAAACCTTTGCCGATGGGGACATCTTCCCAGAGTTCGAGGTAGTGCCGTTCGAGCTTGTTGACGTTTCGCACGTCGCTCTGCGGAGGAGCCGAGTCGAGCGTGGCGGAGACGTGATAGGTTGCCTTGTCACGGTCGTAACATCTGCGGGCGAAATCGATGATCTGCCGGAAAAGTGGCTCATCGTGCCGGGCGACGACGCGCAGAGCTTCGAGGTAACTGGTGCCTGCGGTCTTCACGTGAAATCGACCCTGCGTCGCTCTCGCGAGTGCCGGGTACATTGAGAGTTTGTCCGAGCCGGAGTGCAGGCTGAGTTTGTACGGGCCGAGCATGTCCGCGATGGATGCATGATCAGCGAGTGACGTTTCGAGGGCAGCGAGGTCCCCCTTGAAGTCGACACCCTTCTCGAAATCGCCAATGAACCGTGGCGCGAGGCTGACCAGTTTCATGCCTCGCCTGATGCAGTGATCGGCGATGATATAGTGCTCAGCGAGCGTGGTCGGTTGCTCGGTTTCGTCGACCGAGAGTTCGATCTCATACGGCTTGCCCCACTCATCGCTTCGCTTGCGGATGTGATCGCTGAGCTTGACCGCCTCGTTGATGGCTCGGCCATACTTAACGGCTGCCCGCACGCACGCTCTCTCATCCAGTTCGACCGTTGTTCCTGTCGACAGCGTGATCGACTTGCCACGATACTCGTCCATCCAGTCGATCTGGTCAGCGACGTCCTGAAACGCTGCCTGCAGGGTCGACTCGTCATAATCGTCTGCCTGCTGGTCGACGTGATCCGACGGATCGATCGTGAAGAAAGTAAACCCCGCCTGCATTGTGATGTCGACATCATCTGCCGACTTGAGATGATCAGCGTCCGCACCGGTCTGCCCCTGCCAGCCGGCTTGCTTCATGCCAACGATCGCATCCTGCATGACACTCTCCGGCGTGCGAGCCGTGCGCGTCATCTCACGAATCGACTGCTGCGGAAAAATCGGCTGAATCGTCCCCCCCGCTCGACGCATGGCCTCAACATGCCCGGGAGTCGCATTGCCAATGCGGTCACCGAAGCCGAAAGAGGCGGAGAGACCGAGAGTCTTGGGGTGTGTCATGGTGATGTTCTGTGGTTTGTTTTCTCGCAGAGACGCAATAAAGTGCCCCTATCGTAGCGTAATGTTGCCCGGTTTCACGTCGGCGAGGTAGACGCCAATGCTGGCGAGGTCGGACATGATCTCCTGGACCCACGGCCAGTCGTCCTCGTACTGTTCCCGCTTCTCGGCTCGCCATGTTTCCATGACGTCATCCGGGTACTCCGGCGGAAAGTTGAGATAGGCCCCCGCAAAGTCGAGCACGAACGGCGGCGAAACGATCTCCATCTCGATGCACCACAGTTCGTCATCAGTGCCGAACACATGCGGAATGCGGCAGCCGCGAACCTCGTATAGGTCGTACTCATCGATGCGAGCGTAGACGTCCCGTTCGTTGCGGTAGAGTTGCTCGTGCTTGAAGCCTTTAATGGCCGTATCAGCCGTCGTTTCGAAGACTAAACCGTCATAGCCGAATCCGATCTGGTCTGCTATGTTGTTATCATGATCGCGATAGTACTGCTCAATCCGTCCTCGAATCTCTTCCTGCCACTCGAACATGATTCAGCCCTCCTCGAACTTTGGCTATTCGTCAGAAGTCGATCTCCGTCTCGATCTGGGTGGTCGACAGGTGAGTCTGCACGCGGTCGGCCCGGAACAAGTGACGCTTCGCGAACCGATTGATGCCCCGGCTGGACCTGCCGAGGTGATTGTCTGCATCGATGGTCGAGAACGTCGGTCACCAGTCATGTTACCGGACGGCCTCAGCAGCGACTCGAAGTACGCCCGGACGATTCGCCAGCCGGCGTGATGCTCAAGCGGTGACGCTACGATATTCGTCGATGGTTTGCTTCGCAGCCGCGTTGGAGTCCGGCCAGGGAAACGCCTCAGCGGAGAGGTAGCCTTCGTAGCCGATCTCTCTCAGTGCTGCGATGATTGGGGAGTATTCCATGTGACCGCAGCCGGCTGGGCGGCGGTTGGTGTCGACGAAGTGCACGTGGCCGATGTGCGAGCCGCCGTCGCGAATGCCCTGGGCGATGCTCGTTTCCTCGATGTTCATGTGGAACAAGTCTGCGAGCAGCTTGACGTTGTCGGTGTCCAGCGAATCGATGAGTTGGACGCCCTCGGCCATCGTGTTGCACATGTTCGTTTCGTAGCGATTGAGCGGCTCGTAGATCAACGGCACCCCCTTCTCTGCTGCGTGATTTCCAAGGACGTTAAGCCCCTCGCGGAGATGCTCGTAGGCGGTCTCCTTATCAATATCATCCTGCCAGCGTCCCTGCATCGAGCCGATGATTGCAGGTGCCCCGAACTCGGCACCCATGTTGATCATCGAGCAGATGAACTCGATCGCATTGTCGCGCGTGACTGGATGAGCGTCGACCAGATGTACCTGATGCACGACCCACCCCGCCCCAGTCCCGACCGCAGCGACCTCAAGGCCAGCGTCATCGAGCAACTGCCTGACTTGTTTGACGTCGATATCCAGGGGCGACGTCGCAAAAATCTCGACCGCATCGAAGCCCATCTCGGCAGCCGTCCTGATGGAGTCTTCGAGGTCATGCCAAAAAACAAACGGCCCGCCGCGGGCTTCTTCGACGAGGGAAATGGTGACTGCGGATTTCATGGGGAGTTTTCAGTAATCAGTTGTCATTTGTGTCGACCGCTTCAACAGCTTCCGTTGCCAGTTGGCCGATCGTTCGTTCATCTAAAAGGCAGCTAGCGATCGTGACAGTTCGGGTATCGTTCAGCAACTCAGGCGGTATTCTCGCGAGCGCCGGGCTCTTGGATCTCTGCAGGACTGTCAGCGCATGAGCAACAACGACTGGGTTTGGTGACGCTAAAAGGTCGAGCAGTTGCGAGTCAAACTCTCCTGCATGATCGTCAGCAAGTCGAATAGTGATGTCGTAGGCTCTGTTTCCTCCAAGCACGGGCCAGATGCATGCCCAATCCAACCCTTCCCACTGCTGGACTGCACGATCAAAGATGGTCGGTGATGTTCTCATCGGGTTCTGTTGAGGAAACAGCTCAGATGACGCTCGGCTTTGCCTCGCGGCTAGCAAACCTCCACGATCGCCTTGATCACCCCCGTTGCCGGCTTGGTGAATGACTCGAACTCGTCGATGACATTGTTGAACGACGTGCGATGCGTGATCCACGGGTCCGTGTTGATCGTACCGTCCTCAATGAGCTGGATGATGCGGCGGAAGTCACTCGGCAGCGCGTTGCGGCTGCCTCTGATCGTCATCTCGGGTTTGTGCAGGGATGGGTGCGGGAAGCTGACGGGTTCGGTCGTGATGCCGACGTAAACGAGCGTGCCGGTGTGGGCGACGTACTGGAGTGCATTCGACATGGAGTGATGGTTGCCGGTGGCGTCGGTGACGAGTGTGTAGCGGTCTCCGTGTGTGATGTCGAGCATCTGTTCGAGTTCGCTGCCGTCGCCCGTGAAAGGGATCGTATGTGGGACGCCGTAGGTTTCGCGGCAGAAGTCGAGGCGGGAGGGGACCATGTCCATCATCGTGATCGTCGCGCCGGTCAGCCGTGTGAATTCGAGCGTCGCCAGTCCGATTGGACCAGCCCCGATGATCAGCACGTGATCGCCCTCACCGGGGGCTCCCCGATCTGTCGCGTGACATCCGATGCCCAGCGTTTCGACGAGAGCCAATTGCTCGAAGGTCAGTGAGTCGGACGAATGCAGCTTATCCGCTCGGATAACGAACCGCTCTCGCAATCCGCCGTCGATCATCACGCCGATGACGTCCAGCTTCTCACAACAGTTGCCGTTCCCCTTCCGACAGGCGAAGCACTCCCCACAGTTCATGTACGGCTCGACGCTGCACCGATCACCCGGCTTGACGTTATTCACTCCCTCGCCGACCTCCAATACCTCAACGCCCAACTCATGCCCGGGAATGCGGGGGTACTTGAAGAACGGCATCTTTCCGAGATAGCCACTGATGTCCGTTCCGCAGATGCCCATGCGATGCGTCCGCACAAGGGCCTCACCGGGGCCGGGTGACTTCGGTTCGGGAACATCGATTGCCTCAAACCGCTGAGGCTCCTGGAGTTGGATGGCTTTCATAGGGTGAGTGCGTTTCTCAATTCTTCACAAACCAGACGATTCGAACGATTGTTGTCAACCAAATCGGTCAGCACAACTATCTCCCCTTGCAATCTGAGGTCAGGGACGTAGGGTGAGAAGTTCACAGCATGTTACGTGTGCATGCTCAGTTCAACACACCGAAGGAGACGGACACCCCACATAATGACACTTCTTGCAAGCGATGCGATTTGGCGGAAACGGTTCGAAAAAATCGATTCTTCGGTGGAAGACCTCCGCCTCCCTGGAACGGAATCCGAGACATCCGACGTCGATCAGGACGGCGAGTGGTGTGAAGTCCGGGTCGATGGCACCTGGAAGCGGGTCCGCTTTCACGATTACGACGAGGTCTTCGAGGTTCCAGGCCTGTACGAGATGTTGTTCTACGAGAACCTCGAATGCTGTTCGCCCAGTTGTGTCGTCAATCTGTTGCGAGAAGTCGCTGAGGATTTTGGCGATGATTTGTCAGACTTCACGGTGCTCGACGTCGGTGCCGGCAATGGCATGGTCGGCGACGAACTGGCTGCCTCCGGCGTCGATCAAGTGATCGGTGTTGACCTGATCGAAGAAGCGAAGGAGGCCACACACCGTGATCGTCCGGGAGTGTATGACGAGTATCTCGTCACCGATCTGACCGACCTGCCTGAGACACATGAAGAGACCGTGAGGCAACAGAAGCCGAACTGCCTGACGACGGTCGCTGCACTCGGCTTCGGCGATATCCCGCCGGCTGCCTTCCTGAAAGCGGTCGACCTGATCTCCGATCAGGGATGGCTCGCCTTCAACATCAAGGAAAGCTTCCTGCACGAGGATGATGACACGGGCTTCTGTCGCCTGATCCGCCAGTTGTCGCGGGAACGGTACATCCAGACACAGTGCCTCCGTCGCTATCAGCATCGCTTGTCGATCGCAGGCGAACCGCTGCATTACGTCGCCATGATCGCCAAGAAGCTGCGACCGCTCGACGATGAGATCCTCAGCCAGTGGCAGGAAGCTGACGGGTGATCGTGTTGGTCACTCAGTCACTTTGGGCTGTCTGCCGACGAAACGGACAACGATCAACGTGGAGATCAACCCCATCGGCATGGCCAGCCACCACGGCAGGCCGAATCCGATCGGCACGCATCCGCAGACGACTGTGATCAGTCCCACAGTCATGGCGTAGGGCATCTGGGTCTCGACGTGAGCCAGATGATCACAGTCTGCTGCAACCGACGACAGTACGGTTGTGTCCGAAATGGGCGAGCAGTGATCGCCGAGGATCGAGCCGGCGAGGACGCTGCCGATCGAGGCGAGCATCAGCGGATGACGTTCAATCGCAATGCCCGCCAACAACGACGGCTCGTCCTGCATCAGTGCGAACGTCACGTTCGTGATCAATGGGATCAGCAGCCCCATCGTTGCCCATGAGGTCCCGGTCGCGAAGGCGACCGCTGCAGACAACAGAAATGCGACTGACGACATCCAGCGCACATCGAGTTGACCAGTCGTCAGGTTCACAAGATAACCTGCGGTATTGAGATGATCCTCATCACACACCATCGCCACGGCCCACGCCAGCACGAGGATCATCGCCGCCAGCAACATGCTCTTCGCTCCGTCGACCCATGCGTGAGCGGCTTGCTTCAATGACAGACTCAGTGTGCCGACCGCCAGCCCCACTGCGATCACTGACGCGAGGAACGACGTGACCACCAGCACCCGATTCGTGTCCGCATTACTCACCACCTGCCAGACCGATGGCGACGCCGCTTCAATCGCCCCCCGCCCCGTCACCCAGAACCCGATCACGATCCCCGCCAACAACACGACCAACGGCACGATCGCATTCCACATCGTCCCATTGGACTCCACTTCATCCCGATCGGTCGCTCTCTCAACGGCATCCATCGCTTGCGGGTGAGCGGCACCCTTCCCGTTACGATCATCGTGCAGCGCCCGCCGCTCCGCCGCCCACATCGGCCCAAAGTCCCGCCCGGTCCACGCGATCACCATCACAAACGCCAACGCGAACCACGGATAGAACCGATAAGGCAACGTCGCCATAAACGTCCCGTAGGCATCTCCAGAAAAGGTCACGACATCCGGATGTGACTCCGCCAGCCGCGAGAACGAGTCGCCAATGAGGCCGACCTCGAACCCGACCCACGTCGACACCAGTGCCAGCCCTGCCACCGGGGCCGCGGTCGTGTCGACCAGGAACGCCAGCTTCTCTCGAGAGATCCGCAGCCGATCGGTCACAGGTCGCATCGTGCTACCCAGCAACAGCGAGTTGGCATAGTCATCGAAGAACACCACGAGCCCGCCCAGACAAACCGTCATCTGCCCGCCACGTCGAGAACGTGTGACCGGCGTCAGACGATCAACAAGTGCCTGCGTGCCCCCGCTGGCCGACATCAGACTGATGACCGAGCCGAGGAACATCGTGAACAGAATGATCTGCACATGAGCCGTGTCGCCGTCCGCAGGGACGAGTTGTTCGATCAACACGTCAATTGACGCAATCAGGCTCTCACCCACCCGCCATGCCGTGCCGTCACTCGATGTCGACAGGACCAACACCCCGGTCCACACCGCCGCAAACAACGCAACCAACGTCTCCCGCAACACAACCGCCAACACCACCGCCACCACCGGCGGCAGCAGACTCGTCCAGTTCGCCGCCGCGTTACCGCCCTGCATTTCAATGGCCGCAGGACCGCCGATCGATGCGTCATCGGCGGCCGTCAGTGTGACCCCGGTGAGGAGGACCACGAACGCAAGGATGAGTGTCCGACGGCTGAAAGCGCATTGTTTCATAACTCGGATCGTAACTGATGGGTGTGGTCGGTGTGCAGCATCAAGAGCTGGGCAATGGTTGACTTAACGTCTCATGACTGGTTCAATTGATCTCGATCGATCGGCCAGTTGGAGCACATGTGTGAACACAGCGACCGAGACACGACGCGGGCCACTTGGCTTGTTCCCCAATCAGGCAACGCCCCGGTTGTACGACCGGATCGTGGAAACCCTCCGTGTCCGTCATTACAGCCGACGGACCGAAGAGGCATACGTTCACTGGATTCGTCGGTACCTCGAATTCCACGGACACCAACACCCCCGTCATCTCGGCGAACGTGACGTCAACCGGTTCCTCACGCACTTGGCCGTGACTGAGCACGTCGCAGCGTCCACACAAAACCAAGCCCTCTCAGCACTGCTGTTCCTCTACGAACACGTTCTGGAACAACCGTTGGACCGCATTCAGGGGGTTGTCCGGGCTCGTCGCTCGAAGCGGCTGCCTGTCGTCCTGACGATCGACGAGGTGACACGCGTCATGACACATCTCGACGGCAACAGATGGCTCATCGCCATGTTGCTCTACGGCGGCGGATTACGCCTGCTCGAAGGACTGCGGCTCCGTGTCAAGGATCTGGACTTCGAGCGTGCTGAAATCACTGTCCGTGAGGGCAAGGGAGACAAGGACCGCGTCACAATGCTGCCGCAAGCAGTCATCTCACCTCTCCAGAAACACCTCAAGTGTGTGCGGCTGATCCACGAGCAGGACATCGCCGACGGATACGGTCGCGTCGAATTGCCGCACGCCCTGGCCCGCAAGTACCCCAACGCCAATCGCGAATGGTGTTGGCAGTTTGTCTTCCCTCAGGAACGTCGATGGCGGAACCGGAAGACCGGCGATCAAGGACGTCATCACATCGACGAATCGCTGTTTTCGCGGTCGCTCAAGAACGCGGTGAGGCAGGCAGGTCTCACGAAGCGAGTCACGAGTCACACATTTCGCCATTCGTTTGCGACTCACCTGCTGACAGATGGCTATGACATCCGGACGGTCCAGGAACTCTTGGGACACAAGGATGTTCGCACCACGATGATCTACACCCATGTTCTGAACCGTGGCGGGCGCGGTGTTCGCAGCCCAGCGGACGGGCTGGTTCGCGATCCCGATGCGCGTTAGGCTGAAACAACCTATCACGCACGAATTCGTGTAACATGAAAGCAACCGACTGAAACCAATACATTTACGACCATCAAGGGATCGCGCGTTAGGCTGACAACCTTGCGGCCTACAAATGATACAATGGTCATTCGATAATCAAGTTAGGCTGAAACGAATACATGTGGGATCTCGACCAACAATCTCCAAATGAGCCGTTAACGGACGCGATCCTCGCAGATGCCGAGGCAAGACTCAATGTCCGGTTTCCCGCCGACTACGTCGCCGCGCTGCGGCAGAAGAACGGCGGTGCCACGATCGGCCAATACTTCCGACTCCCGAAACAGGAAATCCCATCACGTCTTGTCAGATACGTTGATCACGGCCACATTTCCGTTGCCGGAATCAACGGCATAGGAACGGGCCACGAAAGCGTTTTGCAAACACAATACATGACCGAGGAATGGCAATTACCCAAGGGCTTGGTGTTGCTCGATGGCGACGGTCATACCTGGATCGCATTTGACTATCGCGCAACGAAAAACGACCCAAGGATTGTTTTCCTCGAATCAGATTCAGGCGATACATTGTTTGTTGCTGCCAACTTCACGCAGTTCTTCTCGGGACTTGTTCCCCACGAATCCTTATTCGACGACGATGGTGAGTTCATCGGCACGCTGCCCGACAGCGCAGCCTAACAAAGAAATGCACGCGAGTTGCGGATCGCGTCTTTCCTGAATTCGAGGTCACTTGGCCGCAACCGCGTGATTTCCGTCGTTCTGCGAGGAACACACTGACATGTCGGCGAAGGTATTCGTTAGTGCCGGAAGCCCCGCTGACGAAGCGCAGAAAACGTTTCGTGGCGCCGGGTGGCCCGACCGGAGTTCACGACGGTTGGGTCGCGGAGCGACAAGACGACTCGCACTCGGTTTACGATCGCTACTCGATTGCTTGGATGCCAAGTGAGTATCATCCTGTGCTTCTAGTGCCACGGGCACTTTGGTGTTGCGGCGTTTGGACGCCAAAATGCCTACGTTTCATGCTCGGTCCGCCGCTGGGGACGCTACACTTATCTGTCCCCCCCCTATAGCCCCCGACCGATGCCGGTCTGGCGACCCCTCTTCGAAGAATTCTCTGCGTCTCCGCGACTCTGCGAGATCCGGCTGACGTCACTCGTCCCCACGACTCGGAACACTCTTCCGACCTGTTCCCGGTGTTGGGAAATCGACGTGTCGTGAGACGTGACATCTTCGTTGCTGGTTACGGTCTGCGTATGATGGTGGCTCTCAACTGCTGTTGGTCCGATCGATGGAGGCTGTGATGCTGCGTCGTTTTTTGCATGGCCGTTTGAATGCGGAGGAGAAGAAGTTGGGAGAGTCGATGGACTACCTGCGGCATGTTGTTGACGTGTCGCCGGGAGCCTTTCTGCGGTTTGCGAGCATCATGCCGTTTGCCAACAGTCGCAAGGTGTTGCCCCGGGATGCGTGGTTTGTCGCACAGATCGTCGCTGCTCAACACGAAGACTGTGGCCCCTGTTTGCAGATTTCGGTCAACCTCGCCCGCAAGTCACGCGTTGATCCGAAGCTGATCCGTGCAGCTCTTGATGGCAATCTGGACGAGATGTCGCCGGAGATAGCCGACGTCTACAACTTCACGAAGTCCATCGTCGAGAAGACGGGGGATGAGGACCCGCTGCGAGAGACACTCCGTGCGCGGTATGGCGAACGGGGACTGATCGAGCTGTCCTACGCGATCGCATCAGCGAGCATCCCGCCGACAGTCAAGCGAGTGCTCGGTTTCGCGAAGAGTTGCAGCCTCGTGACTGTCGAAGTGTGATCATCGAGCCGGTCGCGAGTCAGGTCGACGGTTCTCACCTCTCGAAGCGGACACAGTAGATTTGCGGGAGTGTGTTGGACACGCACGTCCACGAGTCGCCTGCGTTCTCGCTGACCCACAGTCCGCCGGTCGAGGAGCCCATCACGAGTCGTTCGCCGGTCGAGTCGACATCGAGTCCGTGACGGAATACGAGGTCGTAGCAGTGCTCCTGCGGGAGTCCGTCGCGAAGTACGTCGAACGTTTCGCCGCCGTCGCTTGTGCGGGTGACGACCAGTTTGCCATCAACCGGAACACGACACTCGTCCTTCACGCCGGGGACGAACCACGCCGTCCTGGGGTCGTGCGGGTGAGCGCAGACGGCAAAGCCGAACACGGCGGGCGGCACGTCCTTGATCTCACGGAAGTTCTGCCCGCCGTTGGTCGAGTGGAACACGCCGTTGTGATGCTGGACCCACATCACGTTCGGGTCTGCTGCGGAGAACGCCAGTCGGTGTGCGTCCTGTGTGTCCTTCGCATAGGCGAGATCGGGCGGCACGTAATCCTGACGCAGTCCTTCGCCGATATTCGTCCAACTTTCACCTGCATCGTGCGTTTCCCACACGCCGCCGGCTGAGATGGCGATGGTGACATGCCGGCTGTCTCGCGGGTCGACGCAGATCGTGTGCAGGCCCGCGTCATCCTTGCCGCCGCCGAACCACTTCATCCGTGCTTCAACATTGAAGAGCGATTCGTCCAGTTCCCATGTGGACCCTCGATCGGTCGATCGGTACAGGGCTGCGGGGATCGTCCCAGCCCAAAGAACCTCGGGCTCATCCACCCCGCCCGCTTCGAGCGACCAGATTTCGCTGAGGCTTGCCGCTTTCTGTGGTGCTGGAGACATTGGCATCCCGGTGTCGTCGAAGACCATCATCGGGACCTCGGCTCCTTCGGGAATCGTCGGCACGCCGCACTCCTCCCACGTCTTGCCGCCATCGCCCGAACGATGCAGCTTCGCTCCGAAGTGACCAAGCGTGAGCGTGGTGTACAACCAGCCGTCACGCGGGTCCTGCAGGAACATAGTCGCCGGCTCGCCGAGAAAGTCGACCTTGGCGATTTCCCAGCCGTTGCTGTTCCGCTCGACGGTGAACAGCCCCTTTCGCGTTCCCACGTAAAATCGATCGCTCATGATTGCCTCTTGAAGTTAATTGATGTCCCGTCGTTAGCCACCGGACAATGCCTGCATGACATAGATTTCGCTCTCGGGTGAGACCGCATCGCTGAGTTGGTTCCGATCCGAGATCACCTCGTTGTCGACGAAGATCATGACATGCTTCCGCACCCGCGACTGGTCATCAAGAATATACCCACGCAGTTTTGAGTTTTCGGTGAACACCGCGTCAAGCGCTTCCCGCACCGTCCCGCCCGTGACCTCGCTTGGCGGACAGTCCAGATGCTTTCGCAGGTTGGGGGTAAAGGTCACACGAGGCATGACATCGTTCTATTCGAGAGGTGACTCGATTCTTCATTCATCCTTCCAGTTCCAGCCTTCGAGGTCGAAGTACTTCTTGACGATCCACGCGGGTTGATGCTGGTCCGGCTTGCGTTCCTGTCCGGTGAGGTCGATGTGAGCATCGACCGGGTTCTCCGATGTGAGCGGAAGCGTGTCGGCGTAGTCGACCTGTGCCTGCTCCAGTTGGGCAAACAGGTTGGCGACCCGCTGTGCCTGACGATGATCGTTGGCGAGGTCAGTCAGTTCGTGCGGGTCGTTTGTGAGGTCGAACAACTGCGTGCGATTGATGTGCGGGTAGCGGATCAGTTTCCAGCGATCAGTACGGATCGATCGCATGTAATTCTCGTAAGCCAGGAAGACTCTCGATCGCACGGAGTGGCTTTTCCCTCTCCAGATCGGCGCGAGACTCTGCCCTTCAACTCCCTCAGGAGGCGTGACGCCGGTGACTTCGCACAGTGTTGGAAAGATATCGAACAGATAGGCGAACGCCGGGCTCGACTTTCCCGCGGGAATTCCCGGCCCTTTGAACACCAACGGCGTGCCCATGCTGTGTTCGTACACGCTCTGTTTGCCGAGCAGACCATGACTGCCGACCGCGAGGCCGTGATCGGCAGAGTACACGATGATCGTGTTCTCTGCATGGCCGCTTTCGTTCAAGGCCTGAAGGATGCGGCCGATCTGCTGGTCCATGTGAGAGATCAGCCGGTAATAGTCCGCCAGTTGATGCCGAATGATCGTCTTCGTGCGTGGCCACGGAGCAAGAGCTTCGTCGCGGCCCGTCATCCAGCCGTTAAAGAATGGATGTTGCGGCAGATAATTCGTCGGCAGAGGCATCTCGTCCGGCGGATACATCTCCGCCACCTCATCCGGGAACTGTCGCGGGTCGTGCGATGCCGTGAATGCGACGTACGCATAGAACGGTTTCTCGCCATTTCGCGTCTTCAGAAACTCGACCGCTGCATCGGCGAACAATGTACTGGAGAACCCGTCCCCGATGCGTTTGTTCGTCGTCTCGCCATTAGTGACATCAACGAGCGGCACCTTGGTGTGATCGTTCATTCCGCCAAGGAACACAGCCTTGCCCTGCTGGAAGCTTCGCAGAAACGACTCAGCCCCGTTGTGCCACTTGCCCGTGCCGAAGGTCACATACCCCTGCTCGCCGAACGTCTGTCCAGCGGTCGGGATATCCTTGAGTTGATTGTTGATGCGATACAGGCTACGTCCACTGTTGACCATCGCTCGGCTGGGCACGCACACTGCCCCGCCTGTTGAACCCAGACAGTATGCCCGCTCGAAGCGGAAGCCGCCGTTGACCAGTGAGTCAATGTGAGGCGTCTGAATGACATCGTTGCCAAACGCCCCCACGGTATCCGGTCGTTGATCGTCCGCGAACAGGAACAACACGTTCGGACGATCGGTCGCGTGAGCCGCGTGGTTCAATGCCAATGCAGCGATCAGCAACAGTTGAGTCGCACACCGACGAATGTTCACAAGATGCTCCCCGGTAGGACATCAATTGTCATCAAGTCGAAAAACAAGCCGGGCGCGCCGCGAGCGCGGCACGCCCCGCCAGATACTCATTGCTCGCTGTCGCCGTCGACTGCATCTTGGACAGCATCTGCTGCGTTCTCCACATTCTCCGCAGCATCGCCCACGGCACTTTCGACCGCCTCGCCTGTCTCCTCGACGGCTTCGGTCGCCTCCTGTTGTGTCTGCTCGGAGCAACCAACAAACCCGATCACTGACACAAACATGGCCAACATCATGAACAGTCTCATCTCAGTCTCCTGACGTGAAAAAGGTTTCGAAACGTGGCTTCTATGTACCCGATCGATGACCGCACAGGAAGCGTCAGCACCTTTAACATGTCTTTCAACACCGACGCGGCGAATTGGAGCATCATTGCCGCTGAAGATCCCAGCGTTGAGGTGGCGTCGGATCGTAGCGTGGCCGATCATCTTGACGCGGCATCGATTCCAGGGCAGCGGTCAACCGTTTGATTGCATCCTGATGGACCTGTAAGGGACTCTTGATGAGGTTCTCCTCCTCAGCAGGATCATCACGCAAGTCATACAGTGCAGTGATCTCACGGTCGTCGCTGACGTGAATCTTGAACCGTTTGTCGCGAATGACCCGATGCGTGAAGTCCTCAACTGGTCGCACGCCCTGTTCGTCCTGACGCGCAGGCCCGTGCCCCATCGCCATGATCCACTCTCTTGGTCCGTCCTCCACTTTGCCGAGAATCACAGGCGCGATCGACTTCCCATCAATGACCACGTCTTGCGGCAACGGGGCTCCCGCCAGTTCGCAGAACGTCGGCAACAGATCGCTGAAGTCGGTCAGACACTCGGTCTCGACGCCTTCCGGCACAGTCCCCGGACAACTCACGATGAATGGTTGACGCACGCCGTTCTCGGTGACCCGCCCCTTGCCACCTCGAACCGCACAGCCATTCATGTGTCCCGTGATCCCGACGCTGGTGCCATTGTCCGTCGTGACAATGAGGATCGTCCGCTCTCGCACTCCTGCCGTGTCGATTGCTGCGACGAGTCGACCGATCAGCGTGTCGGTGTACCGCACCATCGCCTTGTGCTGGGCAAGTTTGCCTGTCACCGTTGGTTCATCGGGCGTGTGCACGAATGGTCCGTGTGTGAGGCACATCGGGTAGTAAAGCAGGAACGGTCCATCTCTGTGACGCTGCACAAAGTCACAACAAAACGCGTTGTACACATCGGGACCAAATTGCCCCTCATACGTCCCCGCCACTCCCAAGCCGACGGCTTTGCCGTCGATCAATCGCTTCGTGGCAGGCTGACGTTCTTGACCCGTCCGTTCGACATCAGAGATGTCGGCTTGGGAAGGGCGAATGTTCGACGAGGGGCCGTCATAGCCGGGACCGGTGACGTTTTGAAACACGAACGGATCCCAGTACCGCTCAGCGCTCGGCGGGTTCTGGCTCTCAAACCCCGTCCACATACACCATTCGACGAAACCATGCTCTTTGAGCACATTCGGCTGTACGCGGAAGTCGTTGATCTGCCACTTACCGGCGATGCCCGTCGTGTACCCGACCGACTTGAGTTGCCTCGCGAAGGTCACATTGTATTTCTGATCGAAGTGACATCCGGCCCCCCAGCGAGGGACGTCCCAGTGATTCACCCACCCATGCCGGAACGGATACTCCCCGGTGAGCAACGTCGCTCGCGTCGGTGTGCACTGCGGCATCGAGTACGCGTTGAGGAACTTCATTCCCGTCGCCGCCAACTCGTCAATGAACGGCGTCTCAATGTCCTCCGCCCCGTAACAACTCACCCACTCAGGACCGAGATCATCGATCATCACGAACACAATGTTCGGTTGCTCGACACCGTGCGCAGGTCTCACATAAGACGTTCCGCACAGGAAGCCCAGTCCCAACAGGAGCACGACTTTGAGCTTGTTGGTGAGTCGTTTACTCATCGCCCGACATCATCGCCTGCATCCGCTCGTTGATCTCTTCCTGCGACAAATCCTCGATATGCGTCGCGAGCGTCCATGTGTAGCCGAACGGGTCTTTCACCCTGCCGGACCGATCACCGTAGAACTGATCCTCGACTGGCTGGACAATCGTCGCTCCCTCATTCACTGCCCGCTCGAACGAGGAATCGACGTCTTCCACGTAGATCATCAAGCTGATGGGCGATCCGCCGACCGTCTCCGGGCTGAGGGCGTCGTACTCAGGGTGCTCGTCCGCCAGCATCAGGGGCGAGTCGCCGATCTTCACCTCCGCATGAGCAATCGACCCGCCCGGCCCCTCCAACCGCAGCAACTCCACACCCCCAAACGCCCGCATATAAAAGTCAATCGCCTCCTCGGCCTTCTTGACGATCAGGTACGGTGTCAACGAATGATACCCCTCAGGAATCGGTCTCACGCCATTGGACATGAAATGCTCCAATCATCGGTTGAGAAAAAATGACAGTCACAGTGTTGCACCGGACCAACACAACTGCAATGAAAGTCTGGATGCCCCAGCGCGGGAACGAGATCGAATAGAACGCAGATGACGTGGATCAGGCGGATGTTCGCGGACTCCTTTCGAGGCCACACAAAGGACGCACCGACCCTTCGATATTCGCGTCCATTCGCATTATTTGCGGTTGTTAATTCGGAACCACGAATGATGCGAATTCGGCGAATGGTCGGAATCCATCCATGAGACCGCCGCTCGATCCGAAGTTCCGAGTCAGAGTATTTGAAAGGCACCTTCGACGTTTCATTCGTGAAATGCACGTAACGGCGACACGTGTCCCTTCCTTCATTTCCTTTCCTCGTGTCCAACCCCCGACAATTCTGTGCCTCTGGACCCACATTGCCCCCACCCCTCACCCATCCCTATAATCCCCGACCCGTTGCGAGTCACCCGCTCCCCGTCCGCCCAGCCCCGACACCCGAACGCCCAAACCCGATCCCCGAAATGTCCCCCGAGTTTATTCGTAACTTCTCGATTGTTGCCCACATTGACCATGGCAAGAGCACGCTGGCCGACCAGTTGCTGCTCAAGACGGGGGCGATCACCGAGCGTGAGTTCAAGGAGCAGATCCTCGACGATCTCGACGTCGAGCGGGACCGGGGCATCACGGTGAAGGCCCGGGCCGTCGCCATCCATTACACGCCGTCCGAGGAGATGTGGGCCCGCATTTCGAAGTCGCTGCACGGCGACAGGAAACCGGGCAAGCCGCCGAGGTTCGAGCTCAACCTCATCGACACGCCCGGCCACGTCGATTTCGCCTACGAGGTCTCGCGTTCACTCGCTGCGTGTGAGGGGGCACTGCTGCTCGTCGATGCCTTTCAGGGAGTGCAGGCGCAGTCGGTCGCCAATGCGTACTCGGCCATCGAAGCGGGACTCGAAATCGTCCCGGTCGTCAACAAGATCGACCTGCCCGTCACCCGCATTGACGAAGTCCTCGAAGAGGTCGAGAACATCATCGGCCTCGATGCCACCGACGCCCTGCAAATCTCCGCCAAAAAAGGGATCGGCATCGACGACGTGTTCGAGGCGATCATCACCCGCATCCCGCCCCCGAAAGGCGATCCGAAGGCACCGCTCAAGGCCCTCGTGTTCGACAGCAAGTACGACTCCTTCCGCGGCGTGATGACCTATGTGCGAGTCATGGAGGGGACCGTCACTGCTGGCGAGAAGATCAAGTTCCTCCGAGCTGGCAGCGTGCACGACACGATCGAGGTCGGACAGTTCCTCCCGCACATGAAGCCAACAAAAACGCTCGGCCCGGGACAGACCGGCTACATCATCACGGGCGTGAAGGAGGTCGCTCATATTCACGTGGGCGACACCGTCACGATGGCCGGCAACCCGGCCTCCGAACCGCTGCCTGGTTACAAGACCCCGCAACAAATGGTCTTCTGCGGCATGTACCCCACCGACAACGCTGACTTCGAAAAACTCCGCGACGAACTCGAACGACTGTCACTCAACGATGCCAGCTTCTCCTACTCGCCCGAGACGTCCGACGCCCTCGGCTTCGGTTTCCGTTGCGGCTTCCTCGGCATGCTGCACATGGAGATCATTCAGCAACGCCTCGAACGGGAGAACGAAGTTGACCTGATTCAGACGGCTCCCAACGTCACCTACGAGATCCTCAAGAAACACACCGGCCAGGTGCTGCACATTGATAACCCGGTCGACGTGCCCGATGCGGGTGACATCGAGGAGTTCCGCGAGCCGATTGCCCGCGTCAACTTCATCATGCCCGCCAACTGCATCGGCGTCATCATGCAACTCTGTGCAGACCGCAGAGGGGTCTACAAGTCGACCGAGTTCATCGGCTCCGACCGGGCCCAGCTCGTCTATCACCTGCCGCTGGGTGAGATCATCTACGACATGCACGACAAGCTGAAGTC
>JAGQPX010000094.1 GCA_020426505.1 Planctomycetaceae bacterium
ATCAACTTAACGGAGTAGTGCTAAGGATGATGCGTGCCAAGAAAGAGTTGCCACAGCACGACTGCAACCGGACCGGTGAAGAGGACGCTGTCCAGAAGATCGAGCAAGCCGCCGAAGCCGGGCATCAGAGTGGCGGAGTCCTTCACGCCGACGTCCCGTTTGATGAGTGACTCCGCCAGATCACCGAACAGACCGACGATGCCCATTGCCGCACCAAACAGGACTGCCGGCATCCACCAGTTCGGTTTCCATGTCAGACCAAACAAAAGTTCAGAGGCGAAACGCAGCCATAGGATTGCTCCAAGAACTCCGCCCAGCACGGCACCGACGGCGCCCATCCACGTCTTGCCGGGCGACAGATGGGGTGCCATCTTGCGCTTGCCGAACATCCGACCAAGCGAGTACGCACCGATGTCGCCCATCTTCGTCGCCACGATGACGGACCCCAAAGCGAGATAGCCATTGCCGCCGTTGCCGAGCCAGCGCAGCTGTGCCGTCACAGCAAGTAACAACCCCGCATACGTGACGGCCAGCAACTCGAACGCCAGTCCCTCAACATGACCACCCGGCTGACGAAAGCGAAAGACTCTCGTCACCAACAACACCAACATGCACGCAACAAAGACTTGAGAGAGTGATGGGAACGACCATGTAATCAACTCGGAAGTATCGGCCACGTTCAACCAGTGTGGCCCCCATGTCGCCAGCAACAGTAGTGTCACGCAGCAGGCAACAGGACCATATTTCGGATCACATGATTCTCGCCTGACAAGCGCGAGCAATTCCCACGAGGCTCGCAATCCGACGAGCAGACAAAGGACGAACAGCACCGGAGCCGACGCTCCCAGATGGGCATCCCACACCATCAGGCCGACGAGCGTCGGCACAATCAGGGATGAAAGAAACAGTCGCCAACCGAGCATGATCAATCGGTTTCGTCGGAGGTCTCGGTCAGACCGCCGAAGCGACGGTCACGGGCGGCGAAGTCTTGAAAGGCCTGATACAGGTCGGGAGCACGGAAGGCCGGCCAGTGATTCTCGGTGACCCACAACTCGGCGTAACTGATCTGCCACAACAGAAAGTTGCTGACCCGCATCTCGCCCGACGTGCGGATCACGAGATCAGGATCGCCCATGCCGGCTGTGTAGAGATGGTCGGAGATCGTCGACTCGTCGATCCTTGTCGGATTGAGTTCGCCAGCTTGCACCCGTTCGGCGATCTTCTGCATGGCATCGACGAGTTCGATTCGACTGCCATAGTTGAGGGCCAGGCAGAGTCGCATCCCCATGTTGTTTCGGCTGAGATCGATCGTCTCTTGCACCTCGGCCAGAATGGCGGGAGCCAGTCCGTCGTTTCTTCCGATCGTGCAGAACTGGATGTTCTGCCGCATGATTTCATCCCGTTCCTTGACGACGTACGTCCGCAGCAGGCTCATCAACAGTTCCAACTCGCGTGGCGGTCGTTTCCAGTTCTCGCTGCTGAAGCAGTACAAGGTGAGCTGCTCCAGCTTCATCCGTGCGCATTCTTCGACAACGGCCCGCACACTGGCGACGCCCCGGCGGTGCCCCTCGACGCGGGGCAATCCACGCGATCTTGCCCAGCGACCGTTGCCGTCCATGATGATGGCCACATGCCGGGGCAGGCGCTCGCGGGAGAGGCCTCGCTCAGCGAGTTCAGCGTCGGAATAGGGAGTCTCGGTGGACAATCGAACAGCCTGGCCAGGAATTCACGGGACAAATCGGTGGGAGCAAGAATTCTCCCCATCGGCCATGATATCAAAAAGTTGCGTTCACCCCACTGGCAAAGCCCGGTGCACCGGATTATACTCCGTGGCTTCAATCATGACATGGTTTGTTCTCCGGGGAGAACATCGCCAAAGGTACAGTTGTCTGGAATCGAATCAGCGGACATGCCCAACTCGAAAAATGCAATCAAGGAACTGCGGAAAAGCCGCAGTCGACGTCTTCGCAACCGATCACAACGTTCCACACTGCGGACTGTTGTGAAGAAAGTTCGTCAAGCCGCCGAAGCGCAGGACCGCGAAGGCGCGGAGCAAGCATTCCGTACCGCTGCCAAAACTCTTGATCAGGCCGCTGCCAAGCATCTGATTCATCGCAATGCGGCTGCTCGAACCAAGTCGCGGCTATCCAAGCTCCTGCGAAACACCTTTGCTGCATCAAGTTAGTGCCACATTTGTGGTTCTAAGTGAGCTTTCTGGCTGGTCTGATGGATTCTCTATCCTGCGATGTTTTCGAGTGCCGGTCGGCCAAATCCGCTTTGACACATTTCGGGCATCCGGGTATCTTCCCCTCCCCGCAAAGGCGGAGGATATGGAACCACTGATCGTGCCGACATTGCATGGCAGTTTGGCCACGTTCAGATCACCTGCAAGGATGCGTTGTGATCAACCGTACGAAAGTGATGGTCGTTGACGGCCTCACCGAGACCGAGGAAGTCTTGAAGGCAGTGCTTGAGCCGCGTGGGATGCAAGTGACGCGGGTCAGTTCGGACGATCGTCACGAGCGATTTCATTCCACTGAGGAACCGACCGTTGTGGTGCTGCACGAGTCCGACCGCTCAGTCTCCCAGGATACCAGAGTCGCATCAAGGTCGCTGACATGGGGTGAAATCCCCTGTGTGGTTATTGGGCGAACGCACCCTCCCCTGCACGCCTCACACCGGGCTCGACGGTATCTGCCGCAGCCGTTCCAGTATGCCGAACTCGTGACAGCCATCGAGTCGCTCGCCCAGCCCGACTGAACGGTTTGGCGGCACCTCTCTGGAGTCGTCGTCGTCGACTGCTATCATGGAGAAGGGTGAGAGTCGCTCACCAGTCTCGAAAGGGAGCGGATGGCGAAGGCAACACTTCTTGTGCTACAAGGGGTCGATCAGGGAAAGCGTGCGACCATTGGTCAGCAGACGGTTTCTCTCGGTCGCGGTCCGCAGAACACAATCCGTATTCTCGATACAGAGGTCTCTCGAAATCACGCGGAGATCCTGTTCGAGAACGAACATTGGACCCTTCACGATCTCGACAGTTCCAACGGGTCCTTTGTAAACGGTCAGTCAATCCGCTCGCACATGCTGAAGACTGGCGACCAGTTGCAGATTGGCCGCACCATCTTGCTGTTCACGGAAATGGCGAGTCCTGGATCGAGTGAGATCGCCAGTCGGATTGATTTGCTGTCAGCCGACGACCCGGACAAGTCCCAAATCGTGGGTACGGTTGCCTCTTCAGAGGGTAAGCCGCTCGCGCGGCAGGCGTCGGTCTCCCGTATCGCGCCGGTCATCACAGCCGACGACAACCTTCAGACTCTCTACCGCATCAGCGAAGAGGCCGTGCGGGCGACTGATTCACTCGATCTACTTTTGCATCGCATGCTTGATCTGACAATCGACGCAGTCGGGGCAGACCGAGCCTGCATGCTCGTCGCCGAGTCGCGGTCGGACCGCATACTTCCGCGGGTGTTCAGCCATCGCCCGGGGGTGAACCCCAACGAGCGGATGCCCGTTTCCACGAGCATCGTGAATTATGTCATTGCTCAAGGCGAAGGTGTGTGGACATCCGATGCACTGCATGATAGTCGCTTCGACCCGGGACACAGCATCGTACAAGCCGGCATTCGCGAGGCCATGTGTGTGCCCATGCAGGGACGCTACGAGTTAATGGGCGTCATCTACGTCGACATTACCTCTCCGGCTGACTACCTCCTGAAGGGGGGGGCTCCGCGCACATTCAGGGAGGAGTTGCTGACATTACTGCTCGCGATCGGCAGGCAGTCCGCGTTGGCGGTTGAGAACTTTCGCTACCAGGAAGCACTCGTCACCGCGGAACGTCTCGCTGCCGTCGGACAGACGATCGCCAGCCTGAGCCACGACATCAAGAACATCCTGCAGGGGGTCCGCGGAGGGAGTTATCTGATCGACATGGGCCTGAACGAGGGGAAAGAGGAACTGATTCGCAAAGGTTGGACCATCGTCGAACGGAACCAGGATCGCATTTATGGTCTGGTAATGGACATGTTGACGTACAGCAAGGAACGTCAGCCCACGTTGAAGGAATCCGACCTCAATTCGGTTGTTGAAGAGGTGAACCGTTTGATCGAAGGACGCATCGCGGATCATCCGACCCGCACCGAACTCCACCTCGAAGAGAATCTGCCCACGACGCTCTTCGATCCGGAAGGCATTCTGAGAGCAGTCCTGAATGTCGCAACCAACGCCATTGATGCCGTCGAGGAAAGTGACAATGGCAAGGTCATCATCTCTACGGACTACGATGCCGAAACGGAGTTACTCTCAGTTACCGTGAAGGACAACGGGACGGGGATTCCTGTGGCTGAGCGCAATCACATTTTTGACCTGTTCAAATCAACCAAAGGCGCGCGCGGCACCGGATTGGGACTCACCGTCAGCCAGAAGATCATGCACGAACATGGGGGAGAAATTCAGGTCACGTGCCCCGAAGGGGGAGGCTGCATCTTCCGCCTGGCGTGGCCGCGGATCACCGACGATGCAGCACCCTTGGAGCACACGGGAGCGCCGACCAGGAATGAATCGTCGGCACCGGGGTAGTGATTGACCGAAGCAGCGGCATCAGTCATCCAAACGGAACTATTCCATCAGAATCCGGTGGCACGCTTTCGTGGTACTGTCGTTCGGTTGCCGCTGCCCCCCGATGTGTCTTCGGCGATCGAACCCTCGGAACCCACATGTTCGAGTATTGCGCCAGCTGGCGTTCCGTCGAGTGCTGAGTGTGACGCTCGCCCGGAGTCGCTGAGTTCGAAACTCTTCGGCCCAAGTTCCGACCACTCAGGGAATATTGACTGAAAGATCACATCCGTTGCTTCTGTCATCGCGTTGACTTCGTGACCGGTGCCCCAGGCCGCAAGCCATTGCTGCTTGAAGCTCTCAGTGGATCGTCCCGATCCGTCCGTGTGAAGGTAGTCCGCTAACGTGGGGGCGAAGGCATTCCGCCTTGCCCACCAGGCAATGCGAGCCTGAGTCGTCTCCTCGGAATCTCGGGCGAGGACTGTCGCTGACGGTGAGTCATCGCTTCCCGTACTCCCGATGAACAGATTGTCCGTGGCGTACATGCGGAGTCGGGGGACGTCTTCACCGACGATGCTCGAACCTCGAAACCGAATGGCAGCCTGTGGCGTGGAGAACGTGCAGTGCTCCATCACGACGGCAGGCAGGCGAAGCAGTCCGACGTCAGACAATTCCAAATCAAGTATGTCCTGTTGCGCAACAAGCACATTGTTACGCAGTACGAACGTCTCCCATGCGAGACCGCCGCTGAGAATTTGGCCAGGAGTGATCAGAAAACTGTTTTCAATTAAGAGTCCTCGCGGTGTTGCACCAGCTTCGTTCTCGCTTGCGGCAAACTGGATCAATCCCGAATGTGATTCTGAACTGGTCGACGGCCCCTCCACCGTGCATCCCCGGATCGAAAGACTGGCGTCTTCAAGTGAAAATAACCAGGGAGGCTGCTGCTTCGATGTGCTCGCCAGAACTTTGACCCGAGCTCTGACCAGATCGAGTGTTCCGTTACGAACCGTGATTGCCGCGTTCGGCGTTGCTTCTGCACCACGTTGAGGTTCGATCTGAAGGATGAACTGTGGGGGCCCCGACGATCGGAACTCGACACGCAGCGACTTGTTCTCGATGGTGACCGGTGTGAGTTCGTGGAGTCCAGAACCAGTGAGAATCACATGTGAGCCGTCCTTGACAACACTGCTGCTAAGCAACCGGCCGATGTCTCGCTTTCGACTGAGTTCAATTTCAATCGGTGCACCGTCCACGGGCAACCCGGAACCGAGCCAATTCGGATCATCGGGAGTGTTGGCCGCAGCAATGATATGCTCCACCAACCCAAGCGGCAGCATTGAGAGGTCACCATTACGATAGCCAACAGCGGAACTGCCCGCCAGATTTTGCATTATCTCGTCGAGTGATTGAACCAGGGCAGTCAGGTTGAGACCGTCTTGATTTGGAGTTGTAATCACGGTTGGTGTTGCATCGACGACCGTATCGCTACTCAGCGGTTTGTCCCAGAAACGGCGCCATTCATCTGCGTTCGTCACTGGATCGACCAACTGCTCGCCATTGCTGAACTTGACGAGTGTGGGCCACCCGACGAAACGTGAGCTATCTGTGGACCACTCGATGCCCTGCGCGCGACTGTTGCCGATGTCCGTCTGATTCTCAGTCCAACCATCCAAGTCCACGATCGTCGGCTCTGTTGAGGCAGATGAGGCATGTCGGGAGGCCTTCGCCAGCACGGATTGTCGAACCGCAACTTCACAATTAGTGGACCGTGCCGATTTCGGGTTCTGAATGAATTGAACCAGTGTTCGGTCGCTTGTCAAAGTGGATGCAAGCAGACGGACACGTCTCGAAGGATGATCACCGTCCTTCGGTGCACCGGTTATTCCCGCATCGCTCAACACGATTGCAGGTGCATCACCTGAGACCATCAGACAATTTCCCGCAACAAGTTCACAGGCATCGCCGAAAAGTCTGACAGCTGTAAGTCCATTTCCGATGAATGCGACGTTCTCCAGAAGACAGCGGCCAGTCGCAGGCTTCTGTTCCGGGCCGGAGCCGCGACGACTCGGCAGGCTCTTCAAGGCAATCGCCGTCGTGACAGCGTCGTCAGCTCCGCTGACGGTGACGGAACAATTTTGAAGCGAGAGGTCTCCTTCGTCGATCTGTAGGATCGTCACATTGGGAGGCGGGTCGGTCATCACGAAATGCAGGTTTTCGATGACGAGTCGGGACAACTTCACTTGAAGAAACGAGGGATTCGTGCCGTTAAGAGACTCCGTCTCCAATTGAACCACCGGCGAGTGGCCGTACGCCGCCTTGAGGTGCACTTCGCCAATCGAAAGGATGCTTGCCGGGCGGAGTACAAACGGACCGTCCCCGTCCAGTTCGATGACGCCGCCTCCACGAGGTAGAGCTGAGATCGCCTGATTCAACTGACGGAATTGACCGGACTCCGTCGGCTCCCGCGAAACGACAAGAGATTGTTGAACGTCTTTGGGAAGGATGCGGAAATGATCGACCCAGTTGGGAAGCAGTCGCACGCCGTCGGTCGTAGTCTTCGAGTCTTCGGCTCCCGGGAAGGGGACCGCGACGACGGATCCCGGCACTGGATCGTCCAAGTCGGACAAGCCGGAAAGCTCGTTGGTCTCGGGTGTGGGATCGTCGGCCGGCGAATCTGTCTCCTCACCGTTTTCCGTGACATCCGGCCGAGGAGGCAGCTCCTTTACCGGCGAGTAAGGATTGACCGAGTTCACCGAAAAAGCTCCCCCGCTCAACGCGTCTTCGCCCTCACGAGTTGCCCAGAAGAGGATTCCCGCGACGACGAGCACAAGCACGACAGGGATCGCAAAGCGGATGACATCAACGTTCAGTTTGCCGCCGGACGTCAGGTCAACCGGCTTGTATTGCTCTTTGGGCGGCAGGGCAGGCATCGCTCCGGAGGACGGCTTTGACCTCGCATTGATCGATCCAGAATCCGCCTCCGCTGCCAAAGCCTCCATCACCTCGGCATTGATGTTCGACGCGCGATTCGCGATGAGTTCAAGGTCATCAAGGAGTTCGCGGGGTGTCTGATAGCGGTCATTCGGCTTGCGTGCCATCATGCGGTGCATCACCGCGACGAGTGCTTCGGGGACCGCCGGATTCACGGATCGAGGGTCCGGCCTCTTGCTCGTGGCATGCGCCTGTAACTTGGCTGTCATGCCTCCCTCAGCGAAAGGAGGACTGCCGGTCAACATGTGGTACCACGTGCAGCCGAGCGAGTAAATGTCGCTTCGCACATCAGCCGCTTGAGAGCTGCGCGCCTGTTCAGGCGACATATAATCCACGGTACCCACCGTCATCCCGGCGCGCGTGATGCCCGTTTCAAGGCTGTCATCGACCGCGCGGGCGAGCCCCATGTCCGCAAGCTTAACGGTGCCATCCCGCTTGATCATCAGGTTCGCAGGTTTGATGTCCCGATGGACAATGTTCTTCGAGGCGGCGTGGTCCAACGCCAGTGCGACTTGCTTGATGATGTCGATCGACCGCTTGACGGGAATCACATCCCGCTTGACCACCAACTCGTGCACGTCGATGCCGTCGACATATTCAAGGGCAATGTACAGGAATCCGTCGAGTTCGCCTGTCTCGTAAACGCGGACAATGTTCTTGTGCTCGAGTTGGGCAGCAGCTTTGGCCTCGGCTTTGAATCGCTTGACGAGCGTCGGGTTTTCGGCCCGCTCCTTGGGAAGCACTTTCAATGCGACGGTTCGATTAAGTTGCTGATCGACCGCCAGAAAAACGGTCCCCATCCCGCCGGCGCCGAGTTTCTTCCGGATCTTGTACTTCCCCAAAGACTTGAGTCGATCGTGCTCGTTATGCGTCGACCCGCTCATTTCGTTGGTGCTCGCGGACTTAGCCATACGAATGTCGAACGCGAAGAAGAATGATTCGAAAAACTCAAGAGTCGTTCGCGTTCCACACGCAAATTCGGCAGATTCTCCATCACTCAACTAATCTACGCAACCTGAAGACGTTCATGATCAGCTAAATGTGTGTTGCACTTTAACGAATCTCCCAACTCTGGATCGGCAAGGGAAGTTACCCAACTTGCCTGTTGCTTCAATATACCTCTCACATGTTGTGAGTGCTACGGGCACTTGTGTGTCGTAACGTTTTGGACGGAGAACAAGCGGTTTTTGGGACGTGTGACTTCTTGGAGACCCAAGACACTTTCAGTCACCGCAACCCACTCCTCTTTGGCAGAAACCTGTCTCGGCCCCCTTCCATCGTTACGACCACTTCATCTGGCGACTGAAGGCATGTTGTTTCCCAATCACCGTGATCCCGGTCTCGGTCACCGTGAATCCACGCTCGCGGTCGTAATCGCTGTCGTAACCGATCTCGATGCCCTCGGGGAGTGTGACCCGTTTGTCGATGATCGCCCGCCGCACACGTGCCTTCCGTCCGACGTCGACTCCTTCGAAAAGGATCGAGTCTTCGACGCGTGCCCAACTGTTGACCCTCACACCGGGTCCCAGAATGGACCGCTCAACATGTCCCCCCGAGACGATCGTGCCCGCGCACACGAGACTGTCGAGTGCCTCGCCGACCCGGGGCTGAGTGGCATCCCGCTGAGCGAACACGAACTTCGGCGGAGGGTACGGCGGATGATAGTTCCGGATGGGCCATGTTTGATCGTACAGGTTCAACTCCGGATCAACCGAAACAAGGTCCATGTTGGCTTCGTAATACGAATCGAGCGTGCCGACGTCTCGCCAGTAATGACCGCGACCCGTGTTCTTGTCCTGAAACGGAAATGCCCTTACGTGATGCGTGTGGATGATCGACGGGATGATGTCCTTGCCGAAGTCGTGACGGCTTCCAGCAACGGTGGCATCACGGCACAACTCGTCGAACAGGAACTTCGTTTTGAAGACATAGATACCCATCGATGCGAGACACTGACTCGGATCTCCCGGCATCGGAAAAGGCGACTCCGGTTTCTCCTCGAACCGCACGACCCTGCGCTCCTCATCAACACCCATGACGCCAAAGGTCCGCCCTTCCTCACAGCTGACGGGCAGACAGGCAATCGTCGCATCGGCATCTGCCGCAATGTGATCGCGGACGAGTTTCGAATAGTCCATCTTGTAGATATGGTCGCCTCCCAGGATGAGAATGTGCTCAGCCGGGTAGTGCTCAATGGCGTAGATATTCTGGTAGACCGCATCAGCAGTCCCCTGATACCACTGTTCAGCGATTCGCTGCTCGGGGGGAAGAACGTCGATAAACTCATCCAACTCGCGACACAGGAATCGCCAACTCGAATTGATATGCCGATCGAGACTCAAGGCTTTGTACTGCGTGAGCAGCACCATCTTTCGCAAGCCACTGTTAATGCAATTCGAGAGCGTAAAGTCGATGATGCGATAGACACCGCCAAACGGGACGGCTGGTTTGGCGCGGTCGCGAGTCAGCGGTTCGAGCCGCGTCCCCTTGCCTCCTGCCAGAATCAGGGCCAACACATTGTGCATGCCGTTCTCCGTACAACATCCCAGGGTGCCTGACGGATGAACTGTCGGCGGCCCATGACGAGACCGGCCGACGGTCTTCCTTGTGACTTGCAGTATAGCGACCCACCGACATTTGCACCGCTGTGCCCCGATCGGAGACGTCATTCAAGGGGAACTGCCGTCACCAGAACAGGACGTGGATGCTCTGTCACCGGCTTGACTCGTTGGCTATCATGGGTGGACAGCGAGTGATGCTGTCCCAGTTTCGACACAACAGACGACCGCTTCCTATCGACCATTTGGCCCACGATGAGTATCGAGTTCAAACTCCCCAATCTCGGTGAAGGTGTTGAGTCAGCCGACATCGCAGAGATACTGGTTTCTCCGGGTGACACTGTCACCGCTGAGCAAATCATCATGGAACTCGAGACCGAGAAGGCAGTCGTTGAGCTACCAATCGACGTCGCCGGAGCGATTGACGAGTTACTGGTCGCCGAAGGTGACTCGGTCGAAGTGGGGCAGACCCTCCTGATGATCTCGCCCTCCAACGCACCAAGTAGCAACGGACAGGACCAGACGAGCGCCGCCAGCGCGGCCCCATCTGACGCTGCCACACCAGTCTCGTCAGCGATACAGGCCCAACCGGATCCCGTTCAGGAACCGATGGAATCGGCCCCCATCGCACACAACAGCGACGCTCAGGAGATTGAATTCGTCCTTCCCAACATCGGCGAAGGTTTGGACTCCGCAGACGTCGCGGAAGTGCATGTAACCGAGGGGGACGAGATCGATGCCGAGCAAATCGTGATGGACCTCGAGACCGAGAAGGCCGTCGTCGAGCTTCCCTGCTCTCAGGCCGGCACAGTGATGAAGGTCCACGTCGCAGCCGGAGAGACCGTCGCCGTCGGGCAGGTCCTGCTGACGCTCAAATCGTCTGTCGCCCAGACAGTAAAGTCACCCGATCCACAGCCCTCCGCAACGAGCGCGAGCAACTCTTCGCCAAAACAGGCGTCTACAGAGTCGGCCACCACAACTCTGACGACCACACGAGCCAACCGCGTTCAGACACCGGAGCTTGTCGATCACCAAGGGAACGGTCGCGGTCCTGTGCCTGCTGCGCCGTCGACACGACGGTTGGCGCGGCAACTGGGAGTGAATCTCCATCAGGTCGATGGTTCCGGACCGGGCGGCCGTATTACGCAGGACGATGTGCAAGCATTCGTCAGGCAACGCCTCAAAGGAAGCCCGTCTTCAGATTCCGCCGGCGGGGGTCTCACCACTCTCGCACCCGGTTCGCTTGCGCCTCCGCCTCTGCCGGATTTTTCCAGGTTCGGTCAGGTCGATCGCGAGAAGCTCAGTAAGATCGGACGGACCGCTGCAGAGAACCTCACCGTTTCCTGGAACGTCATTCCGCACGTCACCCAGCACGATCTCGCGGACGTGACCGAACTGGAAGCGGCTCGCAAGAAGTTCACCAAGGGAATTGGTTCCGATGGTCCCAAGGTGACGATGACGGCCATCGTGATGAAGGCTCTCGCGACGTGTCTCCAGCAGTACCCCAAATTCAACAGCAGTCTCGACCCGGAGACGCAGGAGATCGTCTACAAACGCTACTATCACATCGGCTGTGCGGTCGACACGCCCAATGGTCTGCTCGTACCCGTGGTGAAAGACTGTGATCAGAAGAGCATTCGAGATGTTGCAGGCGAGGTCGGTGAAATGGCCCTCCTGGCCCGCGATCGCAAACTTCCGATCGATGCGATGCAGGGGGCGACGTGTACCGTCACGAACCTCGGAGGGATCGGAGGCGTCGCCTTCACGCCGATCGTGAACTATCCCGAAGTCTGTATCCTCGGTTTGTCGCGAGGCCGGAAGGAACTGCAAATCGTTGACGGCGAAATCAGCGAGCGCATGATGTTGCCGCTTGCTCTCTCTTACGATCACCGCGTGATCAACGGAGCCGACGCCGCCCGATTCGTCGCCTCGTTGTGCAACATGCTCTCCGATCCGTTCCAATTGCTCTCAGCAATCTGAGAGTCAGTTCGATTGATGCCGTCGACGGGTGGCCGGGTCTGACCAACGGGAAGGCCCGGTCGAGCGCATGCAGGGCCATCCGCTTCGAATCTGACCCTGCCACCCCTTGGGGTTGCTACTTGAACCGATCCGACGGTCAGTCAACATGCTGCACATCACAGCCTACTGCTCGACCATCACCAGGGGCTCAACGTCCCCGGAGACCGGGAACTCAGCGATCACTGTCTCATGTGGCGAGTGATGGCCGAGGACGGTGCGAGCCGTTTCGCCTTCGTGGAAGCTGCGGTAGATCAGCCATTGATGTTTCCCAATCCGCAGTCGGAATCCGGAGGCGAGGTCCGGAGGAACCGACCTCCCATCCTCGGCGACGGTCAAACGACGCCACTGGAACTCGCACTTCCGCCGGTCGGGAGACCAGTCGATCACCATCGGTGCATAAACGGACTTGCCGGTGACGGTCTGTCGCAGCGTCAGGCTCGCGTCGTCGTCCGTTAACGCTCCGTGGGCATTGGCAACGCGTTGCTGGTCGAGAGCAAGCGGATACACCTTTGCCTTCAGCTTCCCCTGAGAGATTCCCATTTCCCTGGTCCGTTCCGATCGGTCCGTCATCACTCCATCGGCGAGCGGCAATTGTGTCGTCAACTCATACTTGGCTGCCTCCTTGCCGATCAGTCCGTCTGCGAACATGGCCCAGTGGTCGGTCCGGGACAACAGAACTTGCCGGAAGAACGACACGTCTCCGCCCTTCGACTGGAGTTCGATGTAGTCCACATCTTTGTCCGAGAACCAGCAAACGCACTCCCAGCTCACGTCGTCGGAGAGAAACTCCCCGTTTTGTGACACGGTCGTCCGCCAGTCGCCATCGATCAGGCTGTGCTCAAAAGCGGTCAACAACACTTGCGGTTGCGACTCGTGATGGGCAATGACGCAGCTGTCGGAGCCGACTTGCCAGTTGTTCCGCATACAGGCCAGCTCGGCCCAGTCGGACTGCGACGAAGGCGATTCATCCTTATCAAACCGGGGCACTCTCTTCGGCCGGGCGACCTTGTGTGCTTTTGATCGACTTTTCTTGCCGACGATCTCTGCATCATCGGGCATCCCGAGGAGCCGACTCGCGGACGGCTGCCGCTTGCTCAAACCGGAGAGCATGGTCGCGGACTTCATGAGTGACGCCGGTGCAAACGATGCTCCGTTGCTTAATGCAGTGCGACCGTCCGGCAGACTCAACGATGAGACACGTTCGACGAGCATCTCGAATCGCTCAGCGGATGCGGAACTCCACAACTTCTCCCCCGCGGCCAATCCGGCCTGCATCGACCGCACGAACACCGCCAAGGTCAGCGGGAGACGATGCAACAACCGGGCATGAGGCGTTCCGTCGCCGTCGGTCATCCCCTCAAGTTCCCGCCGTAGACACGACTGACCAGCTTTGCGACATTTGCCCGCCCCCTTCACTGATGAAAACAGCAACCCGCTTCGCCACGGCAATTCACCCTGGACGAGTAACTGTTGGTCAGGCGCATCTGCGTCAAACTCTTCGTCCCCCATCGACAACCGGCGAGATGCCTCTTGCGTTTGTCGCCAGACAGAAACGAGCACATCGTCCGACAGCAGATCGCCGACCTCGCTTAAGATGGTCATCCACGCGAGCAGTCCTGCCGGCCCCCCTGCGAACGGTCCCCCCGCTGCGAGTTCACGCGCCACAAGGTTGTTGACCTCGGATGTCCGCTTGGCATCTGACTTGCTCGAGGTCACTTGCTTGTGCAGCTTCTGCAGGAGATTGCTCCACTGCTCATGGTCAGCATCGAAGGCCCGCTTCGACCAAAGGGGTTGCAGGAGAGCCGACGTCACTCCCGACTTTCCGCTCCGCTGACTTACACCTCGCAACTGCTTCCGCAGGTGTTTGGCGAAGGTGGCAATGTCTCCCTGACTCGCAGCCGACGTGAGTCGCTTGTCAGCCGAGGGACGCCATGCGACCTGCGTGAGGTACTGACAATTATCCAATTCGGCGGTCGACTCCACTTCGCCCCCAAACGCGAGTTGCTCCTCAGCCATCGAAATCTGCCCTCGAATCGTCGTTGTTTCCGTTCTCACCTCCCCGCACGTTAGCGGATGTGAGACCGTTTGCAATTGAAACGTCTAACGATGAATCCATTGCCCACGCCGCATCGTGGCGACGACGTGGTTCTCGGATGAGATGACGCTCAATGGCGTCGGTCCCGTCGATGTGTGCTCGGGACCTCCGGACATTTGCACGACGGTCAGATCAGCTGACTTTCCGGGGGTCAGGCTGCCCGTCACGTCCGCGAGTCCCAATGCGTCGGCTCCGTTGAGAGTTGCCAGTCGCAGCAGGCAATCTTCGGAGACGTCAGGAAACTCCCGCGAGAGAAATTGCAACTCGCTCCACAGGCTCAAATCAGGGTTTGACGCCCGGCTGTCAGTTCCCAAGGCGACCTTCACCCCCCGTTCAATCAGACGCCGCCAGGGATGCTCCGGATGGCCGAAGAAGCGATGTGTCCGTGGACAATACACGACCGTCATTTGCGGTTGTGTTGCCAGTAACTCAATGTCGTCAACGGACAGATAGTTCCCATGCACGACCAGCGCACGTCTGACGCGTGACAACTCATGCAGGTACTCGCCAATCTCCCCACTGGGCATCCAGAAGCGATCACGCCAGACACCAAAGTCTTTGAGCATGTCGACCAGCAGTCCGGTCCCGCTGCGAAGTAATTCCATTTCCTCCTGAGTCTCCGCCAGATGCATCGCAACCGTTGCATTCGCCTCGACCGCCAAATCGACCAGCTGCCGGAACAAGTCCGCCGACAGGCTGTACGGAGCATGCGGACTCAGCCCTCGTAGGATGTCACTCTCACTCGCCGTCCGTTCGGGAAACAGATGTCGTCTCGCGATTTTCAGCCGTTCAGCCGCGACGTTTTCTCCGATGCCGAGGATCTCCCTGAACACGACCCCGCGCGGTGTCTCAGACGACAGCCGTGTCACCGACGTCTCATCGGTTGCGATCTCGCCGATGAGTGTACAGCCGGTCGCAACCGATTCGTTCAGTCCCGCATCGATCGCCTCCATGCGATCCGACGGGCGCTGTTGTCGCTGTGCCATCAGAGATCGTACCCATGACGGAAATGGGCTTGCCGGTGTGAGTGGCTCCGTCAGATCACTGAACTCCAGATGCGTGTGAGCGTTCACCAGACCGGGGATGATGGCCACGTTCCCCAAGTCGGTCGCATCGGCATCCGGACCGCTGTTCAAGCCGGCAATACAACCGTTCACAATCGAGATTTCGCCGTCTTCGATCGGCGGACCGTCCACGGGGAAGATCCAACGGGCACGCAGACGATGAGAGATTAGCTCAACGGTCACAAGTCACTTGTTGAGCGCACCGCGACGGCGGCGTTCGCTGTATTCCAACAGGGCAATGTCGATGATGGGCCAACTCGCCTCCGCAGGCTGAAACTCCTCGACCACCACGTCGAGCCCTTCGAGTTGTTTGTAGTCCTTGAAGAATCGGCGGAGCATGTTCAGTCGATGCGGCGGCAACTCGCTCGCCTCCCGATAGTGATTGTACTCAGGATCGTTCTGGGCCACGGCGAGAATCTTATGGTCGTTCTTGCCATCATCCACCATGGTCATTACCCCGATGGCCCGCGCCTGCACGAGCGTCAACGGTGCGACCGGCTCCTGACACAGCACGAGTACGTCGAGCGGGTCATCGTCCTCTGCAAACGACTGCGGGATGAACCCATAGTTCGCCGGGTAGTGCACGGCTGAGTACAGCATCCGGTCGAGCTTGAGCAGCCCCGTCTCTTTGTCGAGCTCATACTTCACTTTCGACCCCATCGGGATCTCAACGACCATCCGAAACTCGCGAGGCAGATTCTCGCCGGGAACTACGTCATGCCAGGGATGCGTCATGGGTGGAGTGCCTGAAATTCTCTCGAAGTTGAATGGGGCGAAGTCTCGACAGAATATGCGATGTCGACCGCGACTTCGAGGTCTTTGCCAATTCTTCAACCGAGGAGAGCCGGTTCATCGTCGAATGACGCGATAAATCTCACAATTACCGGGCTCAATTGATCCTCGCGAAAAATGGAGACACTAATGCTTGAAACTTTCTGATGAACAGAGGAAACAGAAGAATCCCGGGGCGACATGTGGCATCATGTTTCGCCGAGGCTTCGTGGAAATTCCCGGATGAGGATGCACGCGGTGGCGGCGCGCTGCCGATAATCTCAACGCAGATTACCTGTTGTTCCATTCTCGTTGTGACACTTTCTGCCGATGGATTCCTCGCCGGCTGCCGATTACTGGGTCGAATCGAAGCGCCCGTATGCCAGCCTGATCTTCCTGCTCCCCTTGCTGACGGCCTACGAATGGGGGGCCAGATGGTTCGATGCGGACCACTTGGGTGCCGTTCGCAATGGTGCGGACACGTGGATGAAGTCCTGGCTGATGCAGGTCGGGGTCGGGTTTCCTTGGGTCCTGCCCGTGCTGATCGTCGGCATTCTCTGCGGATGGCAACTCGTCAAGAGATATCCGTGGCGAGTGTCGTTCGAGACATTGGTTGGCATGTTCTCCGAGAGTCTTCTGGGGGCGATTTTGTTGCTGGTGTTGGGGCAGGTGTTGAGCCTGTCGTTTCTACATGCCGGCTGGATGCCACTTGAAACCGTTGAGATGGCCTTGCCGACGCGGGCGGCGACTGCGGTGGGTTTTTTGGGGGCGGGCATCTATGAGGAAGTGCTATTCCGGCTGTTGCTGCTACCAGCGATGTTCCTGGGACTGCGGGTGATGCTCATCCCCCGCCGGACGGCTGCGGTCATCGCGGTTCTCAGCACCAGTCTGATCTTCTCGCTGGCACATTACGTCACCCCGAACGGCGGGGAGACGCTGCTTTCACTCTCGGCATTCACCCACGCAACTCAGAATGTGGCGTCGACTCCCGAAGCGTGGTTCGGTTTTGGTTTCCGAGTGCTTGCCGGGGTTGTCTTCGCGGTGATGTTCCTGCTCCGCGGGTTCGGCATCACGGTCGGATGTCATGCGCTGTACGATCTGCTCGTCGGCGTGCTGATGACCTCGGACGCGTGACGGTGAACGACTGACCGACCCCCGCAGGGCCATGCGCTTCGCTACTGACCCTGCCACCCGGACGCGTTCGCATTGCTGCCAAGCTAGCACAACACGACTATCAAAACTCGTAAAGCGATTGTGTGCGGATGATGGTCCAATCGTCCGGGAACGTATGGAAGGCATGCACGACGACCGAGCGTGGACTGCAGTCGGCGAAGATCAGACTGATCGCATCGGGCCTCAGGCGGTTGCGAGAACTGAACTCGTAGGCTGAGGTGGCTCGTGGGATGTCGCTGCGAAATTCCTCGCTGAGCCGTTCGAACACTTCCGGTTCGACCACCTCTGTTTGAGTGCTCGCCTGGACTGTCAAGTCTGGATGAGGCTCCGCTGTCATGTCGTGACATTGATTGAGCCCGACAGAAAACAGCCGTCCTCGTCGAGGGAGTTCGCTCTCTCCGTCGGTTTGAACTTCCGTGACGACATCGGCCCCGTGCCGAAACTCGACGACATGTCCGGATTCGCAGATGCGTGTCGACAGCGAATAGCGATCATTTTCGAGTTGTTGTGACGCGCAGATTTCAAACAACTCAGGGTGCAGTGACCGCGCATACACCTGATATGTCAATTGACCGGCAGCCGGTCGTGCGACTTTGATAGTCATCGTTAGACTCCTGAACAGGGGGCGATGCGAGTGATCGCCATGAATCTTGAGGATAGCCGCCGATGGGTCACGACGATACGCCGTGTTGTACCCGATTCAAGAATTCAGCAATCCTCGACAATCTGTCCAATCGAGCCTTGCGTCTGACCATCATCTTGCTCCATTTTGACGGGCCAGATCGCGTCACTTCGTGAGACGCGTCGACATTAAGCACCGTCACTCCCTTGACCACGCGTCAGCGAATGCGCGATCATCCTCGCCATTCGTGTTGACTGTCGATGTGAGATATCGTGCCCCCCCCGAACCGGGAAGACAATTCATGTGGGATGATCTGCGGGGGCATCAACGAACACTGGAGCTGTTTCGGCAAGCGTTTCGCCGGGAACGGTCGGCTCACGCATACCTTCTCATCGGACCGGAAGGCATCGGCAAACGGACGTTTGCGTTCAAGCTGTCGCAGTGCCTGTTCTGTGAACGAACCGGCAGTCACGAGTTGGACGCGTGCGGAGAATGTCATGCCTGCAAACAGATGCAGGCGGGCACCCATCCCGATCTCCTCTCCATCGCCCGTCCCGATGGCAAACGCGAGCTGCCGATCGAGTTGATTGTCGGTTCGTCCGATCGACGCGGTCGTGAGGGGTTGTGTCACGAACTCGCCATGCGACCCATGTCTGCCGATCGCAGGATCGCGATCATTGACGATGCACAGACGATGAATGCCGCCAGTGCAAATGCTCTGTTGAAGACACTTGAGGAACCGCCGCCCGGGTCGATCCTGTTTCTGCTCACCCCTTCAGTCGATGCAATTCTGCCGACGATCCGTTCGCGGTGTCAGCCGGTCACCTTCACCCCGTTACCCGACGAAGATCTTGCCGAGTTGATCACGTCGCAAGGGCTGTCGACGGACGCTGAAGAGGTGCAGCAGATCACGACGCTCGCGGGAGGCAGTCTCGTCACGGCTCAGCAGTTGCTGCATCCAGTGCTCCGCGAACTGAGGGAGCGGCTCTTCCGCGCCCTCGGCGAACGGGAACTTGATCCCTTCGCGACGACATCGCAGGTGCTCACCACGCTTGACGCACTGGGCGGCGACCCAGCAACTCAACGACGCCACGCAGGATGGATCGTCCGGTTCTGTGTCGAATTCTTCCGCAACGAGCTGCGGTCATCGCAACTGTCTGATCCGGAAGACCCTTTGGCCGAGGCTCCTGAGTTAGACCGTCTGGCCGCTCAGATGGAACGGTGCATCGACGCAGAACTCCAACTTCAGCAGTCGATGCCTCTGCCCCTCTGCCTTGAAGGACTGTTCGACGAACTCTCGAGATTACGTCGTGGACGCGTACCTGCTTGAATCGCGCTCCGATCCAGAATCACCGAAACGTCACTCGGCTGCAAACCGATGCCTTGCCATTGACGGTGACATTGCACAGTCGGTTCAGGGAACTGTCTCCGTCGCGTCGTTCGCCGGAAGGGTCTCGGGGCGAGGGGGAGGCGGTGGGAAGTCCTCCTCATTGGCGACCGGCAGTTCATCGGACGGTTCTTGATCCGTTCGGTCGGTTGAAGCGTCGGCGGCGTCATTTCCACCCGGCTCTTCGTCCGATCCGGCTTCGTCTGGCAATGGTGGTTGAATTGCAATCAGAAACTCCGTCTGGAACTCCTCATCCGCGAACTCATCCTCACTCAGAATCAGGAACAGCCATCCTTCGCTGGCGAACACAACTCCCTTGGTCGTCGGAGGCGAGACAGAGAACGACAGGACTTCGTAGTTCGTTCGAGTTGTGCTGGAGTTCCAACTGTTAGTGAAGTTGTCTCGCAGAGCGTCCTTTGTTGACTGCATCTGATCCCGACGCTCGTCGGCGGCGACGCGGTAGGCGTAGACGTCGACATCTCGCAATGCCGACTCGTAGGTCGCACGTTCGCACTCCAAATCACTGAGACCGAAGTCGGTCGGACTTGGCGATGAGTCGACATCCAACCGTGAGAAGTTGCCCACTGTTTCCGGAAACAGCACCTCGCCGGTCGCATCGTCATTCGGTGCCCGCCAACCGTCCGGAAAGGCCTCCGTCATCTGTTGTCGGACAAACTCCTGATGCAACTGCTCGACCATCTCCTCAGCCTGCTGCATCATTCGCGGGACAAAGAACTGCCATGCCCCAACACAAAGGAGCAGTGACAACAAACACAGCACTCCACACCCGATGAGGAGTGGAACCAATACGCTCTTTTGTTCAGACATCGCGGCGATTCGTCGTCAGGCAAGTTCGAGGGGTGCCGTAACGTAACATGAATGCTGCTCGCAACACAGGAATATGTCGCGATATTGCAATTCTCGCAATGCGATGTTCGTGAATCAAAATGCTGCTTCCGACACTTAGGACTGAGGCATCAAAACCATGGTCAGGGGGACCCAACAATCGACGGGCAGCATCTTCGATGCGTCGCTATACGGTGGAGCGTCGTTAGGGACGGAATGCCACGGGGATCATCCGACATTTCGGCCAAAAGTGCCGAACGAAGGCCAAAACTGTGGGGAAAACCCGGTTCTTCGTCAGAACCGGCTTCAGTGACCATGGGAACCTACAGGATACTCGCATGACAAGACGATCATTCGTATGAGATTGCCCCGAGATTGAGGAGCATTCGAGGCCTCAATCTTCTCATCGGTTTATGAAGTCGATTGCCCGGATCAACTGTTCCTACACGGGTGATTCATTCGGGGCAATTCATCTGGTCTCTGGATTTACAGCAGGTGTGATTCAGAATCACAAACACACTGAAGAGCTGAATGATATTCCGCTCATCAAGAAGTGGTTCCCGATTTATTCATGAGTTCTCGCCCGAGCACAATTCGCACCGACGCCAGACCGAAGCAGGTCCGTGTCTATCTGCCATGTCTAAATTGGATTCGAGCATTTGCGCCGTTGCTCGTCGTCATGGTACACGCGGGCGTCGCCTACATGACGTTTCGATTGCCAGGACTGGTGTGGTCGACATTTGATCCCGTTGGCGATCTGACGATTGATGCACTCATTTGGTGGATTGGTGGATTCGTCATGCCGCTGTTTTTCGTTCTCAGCGGTCTGCTCTCCTGCCAGAACATGAAGGCCAATGGAGCACAGGGTTTTCTCAAGCACCGCATGCATCGACTGTTAGTCCCGATGGCCGCTGCATTCGTGGTCATCATGCCGTTCGATCTTTACGCTTTGTTGCTAGGGTGGGCAGGCGAAGGCAAGATCACTCTCCACAAACTGCGAAGCCTGAAGATCGATAGTCCCTTGTCCGACGGGTTGTGGGGTCCATCACATCTGTGGTTCATGCAACATCTGATCCTGCTTTGCATCGGAGCGTGGGCATTGGCAAGCCTGTCGCAGTGGTTGAAGCCGAGAATCAAAAAACTTCACTGGCCGGCCTTTCTGACCCCCAGTCATCTTACCACATGGTCGCTTCTTGCGGTCAGCACGGCAGCCATGTGGTGGGATCCGCAGGTGAATATCGGCTTTCGACACAGCTGGTGGCCGCCGCTGGCCAATTTCCTGTTCTTCGCTCCGTGGTTCGCAATCGGGTGGCTCGCGGGAACGAAACTGGATCGAACCAAGTCCACCTCGTCATCGGACTCTGGCGACGCGACGCGTGAACAGCATCCCGGGCAAACTCCCTTTGTGCGACTCTGTGAGGTCCGGTTGCTTGCGTCTTTGGGACTGTTCGCATTCCTGCTTCCGATGATTCGCGAACATGTCGCGACGGGAAGTTCGGGATATGGCCGAATGGCACTTGTCACCACCTATGTTCTCCACATGTGGCTGGCGACGACCGGTTGGTTCGGAATCTGCCTGCGTTGGCTTAAGCGACCGACACCGAAGCCGGTGAAGTATCTCGGCGAGGCGTCGTTCTGGGTATACCTGTCACATCACCCGATCGTCCTGTTGGCGCATGTGTCGCTTTCGGAGGTCGCCTTACCACTGAGCGTGAAGTTCGTGCTCGTCTCAACGGTGGGAATCGTTTTGCCCCTGCTGATGTATTCCGCCTTCATCAGCAAGACGCGGCTCGGCGCGCTCCTGGGGGGGGGGCAACGCCGAAAGTCCTCCGACGATCCTCCGACGGTCCTCGTATTCCCGGTCCACGAGCCGCAGCCGTTGAAGAAATCTGCGTGAATCCTCCCCTTGTTTGTGGAGGGGGCGATACAGGTTTGCTAAAAGAGACTCCATGTGGCACGAGCCACGACAGAGGCGCGGGTCGACGCAGATTGTCTCTCTGCCAATGCGTTCTCGTGCCGGTCAGATATGTCTACAGGAGTCAATCACGTGAGTATGAGCATCGTCGCCGTTCATGGACGGCAGATTCTGGACAGTCGCGGAAACCCGACTGTGGAAGTCGATATCGAAGTGGAAGACGGCACGATCGGTCGCGCAGCCGTCCCCAGTGGAGCCAGCACGGGGGCTCACGAGGCGTGTGAACTCCGCGACGGCGACAATGCCCGCTATCTCGGCAAGTCGGTCGAGACGGCTGTCAACAACATCAACGGCGAACTCTCCGATGTCCTGCTCGACCTCGAAGTGACCGACCAGGCCGGCATCGATCGAGCGATGATTCAGGCTGATGGCACAGACAACAAGTCGCGATTGGGAGCGAATGCAATTCTCGCGTGCTCACTTGCGGCAGCTCATGCGGCCGCCCGCGTGAGTTATCTCCCGCTGTTCCGTTATCTGGGCGGGGTCGGAGCCTGTCGGTTGCCCGCTCCCATGATGAACATCATCAACGGAGGCGAGCATGCGAACAACGGTATCGACATGCAGGAATTCATGGTCATGCCGCTCGGCTTCGACAACTTCAGCGATGCACTGCGCTGCGGTGCCGAGGTCTTCCATCAACTCAAGCACGTGCTGGAGAAAAAGGGCCTCAGCACGGCAGTCGGCGATGAAGGCGGATTCGCACCGGACCTGCCCAACGGCGATGCAGCGATTGACGTCATCATGTCAGCCATCGAGAAAGCAGGTTATCAGCCGGGCGAGCAGGTGAAACTGGCGCTCGACTGTGCGGCAACAGAGTACTACGACGCGGAGTCGAAGACCTACACGCTCGAAGGCAAAAAGTACGATGTCGGCGGCATCGTCGATCTGCTCGAAGAATGGGTCAACAAGTACCCCATCTGCTCCATCGAGGACGGGTGCAGTGAGGACGACTGGGAAGGCTGGAAACTACTCACCGACCGCATCGGCGAAAAGTGCCAGCTGGTGGGTGACGACCTGTTTGTGACAAACGCCAAACGACTCGCACAGGGAATTGAGTCGGGAGTCGGAAACAGTATTCTTGTCAAAGTGAACCAGATCGGCACTCTCACCGAAACGATTCAGGCGGTCGATCTGGCGTATCGCAACGGTTACACGGCCGTCATGAGTCACCGCTCAGGTGAAACCGAGGATACGACCATTGCAGATCTGGCGGTCGGCTTGGGAACGGGGCAGATCAAGACTGGCTCGGCCAGCCGTACCGATCGAATCTGCAAATACAATCAGCTTCTACGGATCGAAGAAATCCTCGGAACCGATGCCGTTTACGGTGGGACGATCGACTAGCAACCTTCGCGTTGCAGCAAAGAAGGCGGGTTTGTCGATACGCACTGACGATGACCTGTACTTCCGACCTCACATGTCAAAGCCCACAGGTTCTCACCTGTGGGCTTTGTGTTTGATGGCAGATGAATCCACAACCCTCTCGATCGGGCATGCGAAGTTCTGAAGGGAACCAGGAGGAATCTGTCACGCATTTGCGAGGCACGCTGATCTCGGTCGCCTTCTGGACCTGCCTATTCGTCGCTGTCGGCCTCTACGGTTTTGTCGTCCTCTCGCCCAAGTTCGTCAGACATGCGGAGCGACATCAGCAATTTCAAAGAACTCAGCAACAACTGGTCGACCTTCAAAACCAAGTGGACTACTGGCGAAAGCTCACGTGCGAACTGGAATCGAATCAGGACTTTCGTTTGTCGTTCCAGTCGACTGTTGGTGTTGGGACCTCAGAAACGACGAAGATCATCCCGGTCGAATCATCGCTCAGATATCAGGGAATCCGCACCGGATCGGAACAGATGCCGAAGGTGAAATCACCCGTATTGAGAATGTGCGAAAAGGTGACCGGCTCCCGCATTCTTCGCATCGCCGGGCTGGCAACATCCGCCGGTTTGCTCCTGTTCGCGTTCACATCACTGGTCGAGACTCGATGTCCCATACGTTTGCCAAATCTGCGTCGTTTTCGCCCTACCATCGACCGGCAACTCGTAGGAATCGGTCGACGTTACGTCTTGACCATGACGCCGATCGAACGGTCTCACGCACGAAGGCGCAAGCGGTTTACCACGGATGTCTGACAATAGCACGGATCGTGTCCGGCGTATTCCCGCTGCATGATTTGCCCATCTTACGCAACCGTACGATCTGCCTCAGAGTCGTCAATTCGTCACTGTGTGACTCACAAGGTCAACCGGGGCGTCCGATACCACTGGTAGGTCGAGGGGCGATCAATGCGAGAGAACGTCGTTGTTTGACATCGTCAGACGGAGTTGAAGTGCCTCGACCCGGCTCGCATTGGAGACGAGCTGTGGGGAATTCTCAAGGATTGAGAAGAGGGGCAAATAATGTCGACACGGATGGACGCGGCGGTTGGTTCGGCGATTGTGCTGATCACATTCTTCATTATTGGTGCAGGTTCGACTCACGCACAGGTTGTGCCCGGGACCGGATCGCTACTGAACATGGACGACTTTGAAGACCCGAACTGGGCCTTCACGTTCAACTTCCCGAAGAGCAGCAAGGAAGAAGACGAGCAGATCCGCTTCCCGCTCGGACGGGCGAGTAATGGACGTTGGTTCGAGAGCCCCAAGCGCGGCACTCCCGATGTCGTCAAGCGTGTTGCAACCCCTGCGGGTGGCCTCGAAGGCAGCACGGGGGCGCTGTACCTGCGATCTCGCGACACCGGTATCCCTGGTCGTCCAAGCTACTCGCAGAAGCAGGACGACTTCATTCTGCAGGCAAAGCCTCTGTCGATCTCGTCTTCCCCGAACTTCGTCGTCCGAGTCTATCTTCCGCCTTGGGATCAGTGGGAACAGCGAACCGGCGTCTCCTTCGGCATGCGAGCTGGCGTGCAGGGACCACACACCACGACCAAACAAGTCAGCTTCGGAAAGTTCTTCTTTAAGGGATCACGGACTGAAACCGTCACGGAAATGGAGCCGATCTACCCCGGCATGTTCATTCAATACAACTGCCCGAAAGATCGGAACTACAAAGAAGATCACGCGGTCATCATCATCCGAGCCGGTAACGACGGTCAAGACATCGTCGGTCCGAAGATCGAACAGACAGGTTGGTGGACTTTCGGGCAATCTCATACTCCGGACTCACGCGTTCACTACTACGCAAGGCCGGGCGTGAGTGATCTCACCGCAGCTGACTTGATTGTCTCGACGACACCTCACAGTCGGGAGGCGCGTTACTTCAACACGATCTTCTTCAACATTTGCAGTACGGACAACGGCACAACCTGGTCGACTCCGTGGATTATCGACGACCCAAAGGTCTACCATCTAGGCGGAAACTCGAGTCAGATGGCAGGCGGACGTCAGCAGATGCGACGTTAGTCAGGGGTTATCAGACAGCCGAATTCGGCTTTCGGGCCACTTCACAGGGCGGCATGATCCATCGCGATCACGTCGCCCTTTTTGTCTGTTCGGACGTTCCAGTGAAAATGGCGGGGCTTCACACGTCACAGGGCGGCACGTCTGCCCGGTTTGCTCTGTTCGATGTGCTCCATTCCGCAGGCACCGGCGGTGGGGAGCATCTTGTTTGGACTGCATCGCCCGTCTGGGTTGAACACTGTTCTCAGATCGGTCATCACCGCGACATCATTGGCAGCGAAGAGTCGATCCATGAAACTGATCTTTTCGACGCCGATGCCGTGTTCGCCGGTGACACTGCCTCCGAGTTCGATGCACTTGGTCAAGATCTCCTCGCCCGCTGCAATGACCCGCTTCGTCTGCTCTTCGTCTCGCTCATCGAAGAGCAGGATCGGATGAATGTTGCCGTCACCTGCATGAAACACATTGACGATGCGTATGTCGTGTCGCTCACCCGCCTCGGTGATGAACTCAAGAATCTCCGGGAGCTTTGTTCGCGGGACGACGCCGTCCTGCGTGCAGTAGCTTGGAGAGAGTCGACCGATCACCCCGAACGCCTGCTTGCGACATTTCCAGAGCAACATCCTTTCCTCCGTCGAGTTGGCCGTGCGAACCTCGCTGGCACCGTTCTGCGTGCAAAGCTCCGTGATGCGGGCCGCTTCCTCGTCGACGGAAACCTCAAGTCCGTCCACTTCGATCAGCAGAACGGCTCCGGCATCGAGTGGAAAGCCGAAGTGAAACGCCTCTTCCAACGCTGCCACGATCCCCTGATCCATCATCTCCAGTGCTGCAGGGATGATGCCAGCGCCAATGATTGCACTGATGGCCTCGGTTGCTTCCCGCACCGTGTCAAACACGCCCAGCATCGTGCGATACGCCACCGGGTCGCGCGTCAGCCGGACCCAGACCTTTGTGGCGATGCCGAACGTCCCCTCGCTGCCGACGAAGACTCCGGTCAGATCGTATCCCTGTGGCTCCTCGCACGGACCTCCCAGCTGTGTAATCGATCCGTCGGGCAACACGACTTCGAGACCAATGACATGATTGACGGTCACACCATACTTGAGCGTGTGTGGTCCGCCGGAGTTGGTAGCGACGTTTCCGCCGATTGTGCAGGCGCCCTGTGATGAGGGATCAGGAGCGTAGTGATACCCCGTCCCCTTGAGATGCTGCGTCAGATGCACATTCACCACGCCCGGTTCGACGACAGCGAATCGATCCCGCAAGTTGACTTCGACAATTTGCCTCATTCGTGTCAGACAGATCATCACCCCGCCCCCCACAGGGAGTGTCCCGCCAGCGAGCGAAGTCCCCGCACCTCGCGGAAGGAACGGCAGTTCAAATTCATTGCACAGATTGACAATCTCAGCGACTTGCGACGTCGACGAAGGAAACACCACGACATCGGGGACACGTTTCTCGACGACGTATCCGTCACACTCGTAGACCAAAAGCTCGTCGGGTGAAGCGATCCAATTGTCGGCACCGACAACTGATGACAGACGATCAAGGAACACGCGTTGTGTGTTCGGTTCCAATGCGAGCTGCGACATGCGATTCAAAGTCCGCTTCATCGAGTGAGGAAGTATGGGCCAAGATCATAGCACGATGGAGTCTGATGGTCGCACCCATGACGATCTCGTGAACCGCGAGCCGGAGGTTTCGTTCGACAATGAAGACACGATGTTCGTTCCCAATCGCTACAGGGGCGTCTATCGTGTGAGCTCAGCGGGACAATTGCGCCAGAGACCCAACGCACATTATCCGAGACGAGAGAGAATGTCTGTGAGTCCACTCCAAGTCGAATCGTTGCCGTTGCAGGCGGACGGAACTTGCGACGAACGAGCCGTGCCGGCTGCGTATCAGTGCCGCTCCGCGAGCCCCGCGACCGAAGACGCACACACATGGATTCGCGAACGCCGCGACGTATTGCAACAACAGCTTGAAGCCACCGGTGTGATTCTCTTCCGCGGTTTTGGATTACAGACACCCGAAGATTTCGACAGGTTTGTCAGCGCGTTTGGCGAGAAGAACTTCCCGTACGAGGAATCGTTGTCGAACGCGGTGCGGGTCGTGCGAACAGAGCGAGTCTTCTCAGCGAACGAAGCCCCCCCGGAGGTGACGATCTTTCTTCACCACGAGATGGCACAGACTCCCATCTCGCCACGAAAGCTGTTCTTTTTTTGTGAAATCGCTGCGTCCGAAGGAGGCGCGACGCCCGTCTGTCGGTCGGACCTGCTGTTGGAGCGACTCGCCGAGGAGGTACCGCAGTTTGTGGCCGACTGCGAGTCAAAGGGGCTGAAGTACACCAATGTGATGCCTGGGCAGGATGACGCCTCGTCCGGCATGGGGCGCAGTTGGCGTAGCACATTACGAGCAAGTGATCACGCCGAGGCAGAGGACAAGCTCAGCCGACTGAGCTACTCGTGGGAATGGCTGGACGACGATTGCCTGCGGGCCACGACTCCCGTGCTCCCCGCTGTCCGCGAGATCTCTCCGGGCCGCAGATCGTTTTTCAATCAATTGATCGCCGCGTCAAAAGGATGGAAGGACAGCCGCAATGATCCTTCGAAAGCGATTATTCACGGCGACGGACAGCCACTCGATCAGCAGGCAGTCTTTCGGGCAACGGAACTCGCACAGAAATTCACGTACAACGTCGCATGGCAGCCGGGCGATGTCGCGATGGTTGACAACTGCATCTCAATGCACGCCCGTCAGCCGTTCCGTGGAACCCGAAAGGTCTGGGCGTCACTCGCCGGAGCGGAACGCAACGCCATTGCGGATTGACGACGGACGGGTGAAAGAGTTGTCGCAACCCCCATGTTGATGTCGATCGCGGGGGACAGATGAGTGTAGCGTCCAACTATCCTTTGGCTTGGAAAAAATTACGTCGGCACCGGGCAATCGTTCGGTTCTGTGTTAGTGATCGATGAGTATCGGCAGTGCTTTGTTCGGCGAAGCGTTGAGTTGATACGAAAGATGTGAATCTGTGCCCACCGAAAATGCATTTCTCAAGCTTGCCGGAGCAGGGCCCGTTCAGGGCCTGCCTCGATATCGTGGCCAAAGGCTCAAGCGAAGGAGAGTCCATCATCGAAGATCGTGACAAAGAGTCTCGGATCACGAGCAGGGGCACGTCACAGTGATTCACTCGGTTTGCCCCCTCAGGCGGATTTAGCCCCAGTCATCCCTGATGACTGCAGGTCAATGATCTTCTGTGGTGCGTCTTGGAGAATCCAGCCTTCGCTCTCTCAAACGGCGATCCTCTGACTCTGGCAACTCGGCAGTTGAGGGTGCGTTCAACAACTCTGGATCTCGACGATCGTGATGTCGACGGTCTGCTTGTTCACGCTTCTCGATGAGGTGCTTGAGGTCGTCGGGGAGATCAAGTTGATCTGGCATAGCGGTCGTCCTGTGGTAATCAAATCATCGAACTTGTGACGGGGGGACTTGATAACCATACGGTCCGTACAACCCAGATGCCTCCTCCGAGATAGCGGGGAAGTAATACTCTTTTGGATTCGGGTAGGGTTCTTTCAAATTCTTCAGAGAATCCGGAATAATCCGACGTGAGATGCGTCGCGGGTCACGCATGGCGTCGGGGAGTTCTGGCTCCCAACTGCGTCGATCAACTCGTCGGAGCGGGCCTTCCAACAGAGGGGTCTGCGCCCTTTCAAGCTTGATCTCCTCACATCTGCCCAACGTGTTGTCGTAGGGCAGAATGTGCGGCACAAGGGCAATAATGATCTCGCTGCGCTCCCGAAGATGCGAACGGCGCTGGAACGCGCGGCCAACGAGCCACAGATCACCGGCGATCGGAAGTTTGCTCTGGATTTCGGTGTCTTCCTCTTTAATCAGTCCGCCGATGACCATCCCTTGACCGTCGTCCAACATGACGGTCGTCTCGACTTCGGTGGTGTCACGATCCGGCAGGCCGGTGTCCGGGTTAATCCGTCCTCCAGAGACTTCGGGTTTGACCTGCATCAGGATGCGGCCGTCCTGGCTGATGATCGGAGCGACGTTCAGCACCACACCGACGTCCAGGAAGTCCACGTTCTGCAAAGTACTTGTCTGGGTCGTCGTGGTCACGAGATATCCGAGCGACTCTCCCACCTGAATGCGGGCCTCCTGTCCATTAAGCACTAGCACCTTGGGCGACGCGAGTGTCTTGGCATCTGTCGTTTGCTTCAGGGCTTCAATGAGGCCGTCCATCTTGTTCCCATCGATGCCAAGAAAGAAGGCGGGGTCCGCGGTATCATCTGCAAAGCCCGTCGTCTCAAGAGTGACGCGCGTGTCACTGATGTCGAGCAGCTTTTGGAAATTGACGCCGTGATTCGTGTCATCCTTGAGGTCTACCTGCAACACATGAGCCTCAATCGAAACCTGGAGTGGCGGACGATCAATCTGGGCGATGTAGGCAGCAATGCGCGTGATGTAGTCCGGCAGATCTTCGATGACAATCTCCTCTCGCGTGCGACGAGTGTCGACCGTGTCGGTCTGAGTGATGACCGCGTTTCCGACAGGCGAGAGCAGACCTGTCACGACCTTCTCGACGTCTGCCGCTGAAACATAGCTCAACGGGAAAACTTTCAAGACGCGGCCCTGTGCGGCCGCTGAGATGCGAGTGTCTGTCGAAATGCGAGAGACCAGCAGGATGTTGCCCTTGCGTGTCCAGGTGTAGCCGTTCACTGTCAAAATTGAATCGAGCGCCTCAGCGAGTGGTACGTCCTTAAGAGTGACTGAGATCAGCCCGCTCACATCGTCACCGGAGACAACATTCAATCCGTGTTGCTGAGCGATGAGGGCAAGGACATCGCCCAACGGCCTTCCGGGGACAAAAAGCGTTACAAGGTCCTCCTGAGCTTCGTCCCCATCAATGGGTCCTGCGTGCTCGCTTGAGAATGGCGCAGATTCTTGAGGCAAACGGTATCCATCTGAGGGGCCGTTGAAATCTGAGTGATACGGAGACGATGGATAACCGGGCAAAGAGTGCGGTCCGAATGCTCGTGGCCCGTAAGACGGAGCCGGCGGGACGTCAGATGTTGGCCAATTGAGTGGAGCAGAGTTGGTTGGAAACTGCGTCGTCAGGTCTCCCGGCTGCGGTTCGAATGAACGACTCCTGGGGAACTCTGCATTGACCGGACGGACTTGCGAGGTTTGATACGGGTTACTCCCGTTCCAACTCTGTGGGTGGAATCGTGAAGTGCTCTGTCGCTGCGGGAATGTAACCAGGTCGTAGCGCTCATGTGGAGTCGCTCCCGCTCGCTGTGAGATCGGCAGTCGCACTTGGGATGCTTCATACGGAATGGCGTGTGCCTGGCGTGCCAGGCTCGGAGTCGAGCCGCTGCCAATCGAGTGCCCCTGCGCAAAAGCGGGCGATTCAGTCAGTCCGTCAAGACTGCAAAAGGCCAAACATGCGAACAGGAATGCAGCAGTTCTCATCCGTGCCTACTTCGAGAGACTGGCCCGCTCACACGTCTGAGCGGCTGCGAGCGCACGCCGAATGCGTACGTCCGTTTGAGTCGTATCGACCGCTGTATCCCGCATATTCCGGTCGAAGTGACAGCGTCGCTACAGCCGTCAGCTTGGGACGGGTTTGACTAACCCGTAGAGTTTCACACGCTTATTGTTCGACCGGGGGGCGTCTTGATTCAGTCTTCTACCAGTTCGAAGACGATCCCGTTCGCATCGACCGAGACGACCTGGACCACGTCATCAAGGACGTCACCCTCCCGGACGACCTGTGTGCCGATGAGGGCCACCACGCCGGATGGTGATTCATAAATGACCGACGGCTCAGAAGCTTGCCAGCTCTCCAGCAGTTCTTGCCGACGTACTGCCTCTGCCTGCAAATTCAGCCCATTCTCTCCCAAAGGGGTCTCGACGGCGACCAGTGACGTTTCAGAGGGAAGCAGCACTGCCGGGTAGGCAAACGGGTTGTGGTCGACGATCTCCCCGAGTGGCAACCGTGGCCACGCCTTCTCACCGGGCTGAACCCGATCACCCGAGGGGGAAGGTCGCAAACTTCCTGTCGCAGACATGGATGATGATGTCGCAGGAATCGTCACAGTGACCGGAGCCGATGATGACGGTTCATCTTCGTTGACCACATAAAGCAGCACCACCACGAGGACAGGCACTGCGGCGAGCTTGGTTCGATCCGAGATGCGACTTCTGGAAGCGTTCTCAGCCATGTTGTGCTGCGCCTCCGTCGTCGCTGACACTTGGGGTGAAGAAAATCCGCAACGTCATGTCGACCGGGTAGGTCATTTGACCGGGCTCCGGTGCGACGATCTTCAAACGGGTCACATGACACAGTCGTTGGAGGTCGGCCAAGCCGTCAAAAAAACGACAGATGCTTTCGTAGGATGCACGTGCACTCAGGGTGACCTCAAGGTCCGCATGGGTCTTCTCCTCTCGGGACTGTCCTGGCGTGTAACGATTGATCGTCATGCCGGATGAACGTGCGAGTTGAGTCAGCTGAGCCAGAAACTCGGACTCCCGTGGCGACTCAGGGATGCGAGTGAGCAGGTCTTCCAGTTGGTTTTGCCGGTCAATCAGCGTCGATTTCAATGTGGCATGTCTTGCAGTGATCATTGATTCCTGATCGTAGTAGTCGGCCACAGTCGAGATTTGAGTGTCGAGTCTCGAGCTTTCCCGACGCAGCGAACCGAATACGTAGACATGGACCCCGAGCAACATCAACACGGTCACAGCAAAGCCGGCTGCGTGCAAGGCCCAGCCCAACCGTTGAAAACCCGTCTTTTCTGTGAATGGTCGCATGCCGTGCTCCTATTCTTCGTAGACGCAAACGACTTGAAACTGACGAACGTCCGGCGACAAGCCACGCGCATCGACAGATGAGCGCAGGTTGACGCTTTGGAACACGCCCGCCTCTCTCAGTTGAGCGACAAATCCGGCAACCGCCAGGTCATCCAATCCGAGCCCGTCCAACTGCAATTGCATCCTCACAATTTCACGTGAGATGCTCCTCGTCTGACCGTTGGAGTCAACCTTTTGCTCGGTGACCATCTGAGAGATGGGCACCAGTTCAAAGTTGCCGATGTGAACTTCCCGTCGTTCCCCCGTGGCCGCCTGTCCAATGATCCCGATCAACTGGGCCGGCTGATCGGACCGTTCCAGCTTCGCAAGTAGAGACTCCCGGTCGTACAGACGGTCGAGTTCCTCCTGCATCTTCACTGAGGCCCGTTCCTGAAGACGCAGCGGCTCACATTTCTGCTCGAGTTGTGACAATCTGTGTTGTCTCGTGAGAACCAGTCCGTACTCCGCCAGCGAGACACTTCCCGCTCCACAGGCAGCAAGGACCCACGCGACGGTCCATTGCCGCAGGCGGCGCCGAATGAGCAGACGGCGGCGAAACGAGTATGGCACGAGATTGATCGATGTCGTCATGATTCAATCCGCAATGTAGAGAGTGCGATCGCCGGTGCCAGCATTCGGATCTGCTCGGCATGATGTGACGATTGTTCAAACGACGGAGGGAGTTCCCAGACCGAAGTCGGGACCCCGATGGTGTGTTCAACCCAAGGTGCAACTCCTCTTAAGGTTGCGCCGCCACCCATCAGGCAGAGCTTGCCCGGAACAATCGAGGGACGTTGTTGACGGAGAAAGGTGATCGTGCGGGACAACTCTTCCTCAAACCGTTGGAGCGGTGCAGCCGCCATTTCGAATACGGTCTCCTGCAACTCCGCAGTCGACTGAGCAGTTGCCAATGCTGTCGCGGAACCACAAATCAAGTGCCGTGTGTCTTTCGGTTCCAGCCCGAGTTCTTTGGCAACAACATCGATGACATGACGGAATCCACAGCCTCGGAGAGGACGTGTGTAAGCGGGTGTGCCGTGGACAGATACTGTGACAAGGCCCGATTCATATCCCCAGTCGACGGCAGCAATTGGTTCGCTTGCTCCGGCCGATATTGTCTGTCCCATCGTGACCGCCCGACTGAGTGCGAACGGCAGACCGTCCAGCACCTCGCATGCCAGTCCGCGTTGATACAGGGCACCTGCGAACTCCTCGACCAAACTCGTGCCGACCCCCAGGACGGATGCAGCCGCTGTGCGTGAGTCGCCTTTTGTTTCTCTCCAGCACTCAAAAATCATCTTGTCAGCAGAAAGGCTCGCATCGTGCGACAACTCAGACTCGATCGTACGCTGCTGTTCGTCAGGATCGCTAGATGGCAGGTCGATCGTCCGTAACAGCATGAGCGGCAAAGGCAACAGGCAGGCGGCTTCATCCAGGAACCAGTGCCCAGTGGGGGCCCATGCCTGATCGAGGCTCTCCAGCATCAGTTCGAGAGACAATGAAGCGTTTTTCGGATCGAGCGGCATGCGATGGGTGACGACGCGGGCCGACTCCAGTACGAATTGACGCCCTCTCCGCCGCACTTGAGCGACCTTGACACAATCCGTCCCCATGTCGATGCCCAAGTATCCCATCGCGCGGGACGCGTGCAGCGCAGAGGTCAGACTTTCTGTTAAGGTCGAGATCATGGAGGTTGTGGATCGCCAATCAGAGAGGTAGGCCGTTTCAGTTCGAATTCGTCGTCAGCTTCGGGATCTGCTGTTCCATTCGCTCCAGGCGTCCGTCGATGCGTTTGAGTGTCGCGGAGATTTCCTTCAGAACACCGACCGAGAGCTCATCGCCACTCTGAAAGGCTTCGCGCCGGGGTGTCTGCCTGACATCCGCATGAGCGATCGAAGGTCCGGAGGTCACGCGGCCCATGAAGTATCCGGCAAGCAGAACGAGTCCGATGGTTGCCACACGCGACCATGCGGGGGATGTTTTCTTGAGCGGCACTTTCATGGGACGGTTCCTTGAGTGAATGTTTAGTCTGACGGTTCAACGGGATATCGTGGTCACATCCAGGAGTGGCAACATGACTGACAACACGACGCCTGCCACGATGACTCCCATCACGACGATGATCGCCGGTTCGACCAGTTTGACGACCTGCCGAATCTGCCGCTCGCCTTCCTCCTCGTAGAACTCACCAATGAGTTCCATGACCATGCCCAGTTTGCCGGTCTGTTCAGCCGTGCTGATCATTTGAGCGGCTCCCGCCGGAATGAACTCGGCTCGGGCCATCGAACGACTGACGCCATTACCATTCACGACATCACGTTCTAACTTGTCAAAGAGGTCACGAAACAGGTGATTTCTGATGGACTTGCGAGACATGCGGACGGCTTCCAGCAGGGGCACGCCGCTCTGCAGCATCGTGCCCATCAGCCGAAACGACCGGCCGGAGAGCAACGAACGGGTTGCTTCACGGAAGAGGACGGAGTTCAATAGAACCCCATCCCAGTATCGGCGCGCCGACTCCGTCCGCACGACCTGCGACAGAAATGCCAGAAGCCCAAGAACGCCGCAGGCGATCACAACAATATTGGCACGAAGGAGTTGCGCCGTGTCAAGCAGCAAAGCCGTCATTGGCGGAGCGGGGCGATCCAGACTGGTAAAGACCTTGCCAAACTGGGGAAGCACGAAAAACACCAGCACGGTCAGCACGATGGACGCGACCGAGACGAGTACCACCGGATAGGCGATGACTGATTTCAAGCCACTCCGCAAGCGGATCTCGTTCCTCAGCATATCCGACAGTCGAGGCAAGACTTCGGTCACCGTTCCCGATGCCTCCGCAGCAGCGATGCTCGCCGTGAAGGCTTCACCGAACACGGAACCGTGTGTCTGAATCGCCATCGAGGCCGGGATACCGTCGCGGACATCCTGATAAACCATTTCGAGGATCTTCTTCAGTTTCGGATGACGGCATTCGGTCGAGACGGCTCGCAAGGCTTCGGCCAAGTCGATTCCTGACTGACACATGATTGAAAGTTGCGAAGTGACCATCAGCAGGTCGGTCTTGCGGATCTTTCCACGCCCCCATGACTGAGTTGACGACATCCGTAGGTCGGAGACCTGTTGGGCCTCGTTCCTGCCTGCGTGTTGTTCCTGCTGCATATCGAACGATGCACGGAGATGGTCCAGATCGTTCGCCGTCAGCGACTGCGCAGGAAGGTCGCTGTTTGTGGGCACGGTAGTGATTTGGAACGGCATGTTGAACCTCTGGGCAACAGGTGCCACACAGTGACTCAATCGAAAAAGGCGACCCGGACGACTTCCTCCAGGCTGGTGTGTCCTTCCTCGGCAAGGCGAATCCCTTCATCGAGCAGCGAACGCCCGCCGATACGACGATAGCACTCGCGAATCGACTCCAGATCGGCTCCGCTCGAAATGAGCTGACGAACTTCGCGGTTGGCAAGGAGCACTTCGTAAAGTCCGGTCCGTCCCTGAAATCCCGTATCATGACATTGCTCGCAGCCTTCCCCCTTGGTGAAGACCTGCCTCTCGTCCCCCTCGTAGTGGATCATGCGGAGATACTCGGCTGTGGGGTAATAGGTCGTCCGGCAGTTGGGGCAGATGTTTCGAACGAGCCGCTGAGCGACGACACCGACCAACGCCGCTGCAATCTTGTAGGGGGCAATTCCCATATCGAGCAGACGCGTGACTGCGCTTGCACTGTCGTTCGTATGCAGCGTGCTCAGCACAAGGTGACCGGTCAGAGCAGCTTGAATGGCCACCTCAGCCGTCTCGGCATCACGGATTTCGCCGACCATGATGACGTCTGGGTCTTGTCGCAGAATCGATCGCAGGACATTGGCGAACGACATGGACCGCGTGCCGCTCGTCTGGACCTGATTGATCAGTTCGAGTTGGTATTCGACAGGGTCCTCAACGGTCACGATGTTTCGATGGACCGACTTGATCAGCTCGATGGCCGAGTAGAGCGTCGTCGTTTTGCCGCTCCCGGTCGGCCCTGTCGCCAGCACGAGACCGTAAGGTTTGCGGAGCATTTCATTGACCAGAGTGAGTTGATCCTCACGCATGCCAAGGGCGTCGAGATGGAAGGTGACGTTATCCCGATCGAGCACACGCAGCACGGCTTTTTCGCCAAGAACCGTGGGCAGTGTAGAACATCGCAGGTCGATCTCTCGACGTTCGACGACGACATGCATCCGGCCATCCTGAGCCATCCGCTGCTCGGCGATGTCCATCTTGGCCATCACCTTGATGCGGGAGACGATGGCCGGATGAAATTCGCGACGGGGACGCAGCACTTCTCGCAGTTGGCCGTCGACACGAAAACGGACCGACGAATGACGGTGACCCGGCTCGATGTGAATGTCACTCGCGTGCTGACGAACCGCATGCACGATGATGTAGTTCACCAGATTGACGACCGGGCTGCCCTCTGCAAGCGACCGAACGTCCTGCAGGTCGACCTCGATCGCATCGGGGTGTAGCTCGACGGCGTCGGCGTCAATGTCGGCTGTGACCGTGTCGACACTGAAGTCATCTTCGTAGCAGCGGGGAATCAGCTTCT
>JAGQPX010000008.1 GCA_020426505.1 Planctomycetaceae bacterium
CACTTAAACAACCGCCGCACTAGTGCACACAAGTCGCTTCAGCGATCAACAAAAAACCCCTGCTTCCGCAGGGGTAGTCCGTGATTCGCAGGATTCTGCGAAATCATCCAATGGGCGTTACAGGCCCCGAAACTCTGCCGTTTCGCACGGGGAATCGGGACATTCCGGTCAGAGCGCAGCACGAGGCGCAGCACTCGTTGCATTGCCGGCTGAGTTGGCCCGGCTGGTCGAGCGATGGGACTCGCTACCGAAAGCTGTGCGACGCTCGATTCTCGCGATCGTTAACGCTCACGCTGACGACGATGCCGAGTGATGCCTTGGGATGACACGTGAGTCATGCCGAACCGACAACGCAACAGCGGACCATTCTCGGACTCTCAGCGGGGGGCTACGCACTGAATCGCAACACGCGGCAAGGCAAGCTCACCGAACGGTGAGGAACCCTCAACGATTCCGTGACCATCACTTGTCGGCTGGATGCTTCGGCTTTCGCTTTGTCGCCTTCTGCAAAACGTCCGTGAGTGCGTCGAGCTTCTCGCCGATCACGCCGCCGATCCATACGATACAGCAGATGACCGAGAACAGCAGAACGTTCGTTGTGGCGAGAAGTCCTGCCTTGTCGTCTGCGCTCAACCCGACAGCTACCATCAGAGACAGACCAAGCGCAATGAATGCGATCGCTGGAATCATTCTGCGGCCCTCCAATCTCAAGTGCGTGGCGGAAAGCTCCAAGGTAATCCGGGACGCCCCACCTTTCGAGACACTCCCGCACAGGCGGCAGTGTCGCACTGAGCCGCAACGAACCGCAGGTGGCTGGGGGTCCTTCCGATGGCCCCCGGTGCCGCGCGGTCTATTCATCGCGATTTTCTTGCGTCCAACGGGCCGAATTATCCGTGTCGTCGTCGTCGCCTTGACCGGTTCTGCCGGGCTGACTGGTAGTAGTAGTACCCCTTTGCTCCGGTCGATTTGTGCAGATTCTCAGCCATGAACGCACCGTTTGGGCCTGCGGATGGTGGGAAGGACCCCGTCTGTGGTCGATCGGGACTGCGGTCCGACGGAAGTCCTGCAACACTTCGCGGCATGACCGACCATCAAACGACAGACCGATTGCGGCCGCATGTTTGCTATGCGGTCAGGGACGTGCAGGACATCACCGGTATCTCGATGCAAACGCTCATTGAGGCTGCCAGAGCCGGCGACATCGCCCGACATCTGGGTGAAGGTTTTGAGATGCACTTGTTGGGCATCGACGTTGTCGACTGGCTGCGGCGCCGGCCCGCGTCTGTCCATCCCCAACCGACCGCCGGCGATCAGGCTGACCGATTCGACATAATGCGATAATTACCTGTTATCGCTCGCACTCCCCAACATGAAGGTCTCGTATGGATGACGCCCGACACTACCGACGTGAGGATGTCGAGACAGCACTCCGTGAAAGTCGCGACGGTCTCGCAGACCTGGCAGACCGCATCGAGGAAACCGGCGGCCCGACCGTCGAGCTGAGCCACAGCGAAAAGCTGCTCATCTGGATGAGCCTCAAGCTCTCGTTGCTGGACACAAAGGCCGGCTGAACTGAAGCCCGATGCGTGTGCCGAGAGCGGCATCATGCTGACCGGGACTGGTACTCTTGTGGGATCACCGGTAGCCCATACCATTGACCGAACGCGGCTAGGGTCGCTCCCGAAACGCCAATCTCCAGATGGTTTGCCGCGTTCTCTTTTCACTGGAGATCGCACCTGGAGAGCGATCCGTTGGAACACCACAGAGCGTCACGCCTCGCACGTGAGCTATCAGCACTTGCCCAAGAGTGCTCTCAGCACTCTTTGAGTAACCCTCTCTCGATCGTTGTTTTTCAATCGTCGACAAAGGATGGTTGCAAGCGACTCGCGGACGACTTCGCGGCTTCGACCCTTCGCAGCCAGATGTCGCTATCGAGGCACTTGATGCTTTTGAAAGACGGTCCAACTCGCGAAGCATTACTACGTGAGGAACCGGACTTGCGTCTCATCGAACATGGACTGTTCGACGCCGAATCCACCACGCCCTATCTCGCGGACTGGCGCCAGACTCCACCTGAAGTGTTCAATTTCCGCAGCATCCATGTTACGGACGGTGCGGAACTCTGGTATCGGTTTCAGTCATTCGCAGACCGGGCTGACGCACTGCTGATGCAGGCACTCGACTTGATTCAGGACGGGACAATTCAATTGCGGCAGGAAGTGACTTGGCTTCATGCCCAAAGCCTAGGTTGCAAAATCGCGTCCCAGCGGTGGTTCTGGTTTGTCTTGGACTGGATTTGGAATCCACCTGAAGGATCGCCAGCATCGTTAAGGGCTGACCGCGTGACCGTCGAGCGGGATGAACAACAAGGGGGCAGGCTGGTGCAGGTCCCGGCTGATCCAGAGTATTGGCGCCGCCTTCTCGACGACGAGAATGAAGGCTATGTGAGACTTTCCCCCCACAACCGTGAGGTCGCATTGCAGCGAATTGCTGAGGAGTCAACTGAATGGTGCTGCGAACTCAACGATGTGATCGCCGCATCTGGTAGTCTCCTGCGAGAACTCGCATTCCTTGTCGAAAGATCGACAAGTTCAACGGAAGATAGTCCAGACGACGGTGGAAAACCTCATCAGACGACGAGCACAGCACCTGCCAACCAAACGGCTGATGATGAGTCTGAAGTCAAGCAGTCGATCCTGTTTCACCGAGATAAGTGTTATTCAGTTGGGAATGGCGATCCATTCACGGTGACCGAGAATGAAGATTCCGTTCTTCAAGCCTTTCTTGATACACCTGCGATGGATACGAGCGAACTGGTCAGAAAATCTGGCGTTGACCGCGCTGCTGCGACGTTGCGTAGCCTGAAAAACAAATATGATAAACGGTTCTCTCCGTTCATCAATCTTCCCGGCGGGAAAGGGAAAGGCGGATACTCTGTCCGCATTCGTCGCGCTGAATAGCGACCACAAACGCGCCACATATTGCCTGCAAACGGCATCCGCTTCCGTCCATGATGCTCCGCATGGACAAGACACACCCACACCTCGACCCGGCGACCGTACTGGACCGGCTCTCTGCTGCCGATGTGGCCCGTCGCCTCGTTGATCTGGATGCAGAAGCGAAAGGCCTTCGAGTGCTTCTGCGCTCGCTCCGCGCTCGGGAGTCTGCGCGGAAGGACAACGAGCGCGAGATCGCTCGATGAACAAACACTGACAGAACCCCATGCACGGTGGGCTGCGGCGCGGTGCCTCAGAGAGACCTGACATCTACTCTGACTCGGTTCGACTCCGGGGCGGTCCAGTCGCCGCAATAACGGCGACGACTCCACAAACAGAAAACGCCCGCCGGCAATGACGGGCGCAAAGCCTCAGAGAGACCTGACAATCTCAGTCTATCTCTGGCTCTTGCACACGACAAGCCGGCATTCACGAACGAAACCGACGTCGTGTCATTGACTCAGTATCCAGAGCGGCCGTCGCACTTCGCGCACAAGTTCACGCGGCTGATGGTGAAGACGTGCCTGTGCCAAGAGCTGGGGACCGGGGCATTCGCGCTGCTCGCGACCATCGTCCACACTGAGGACGCGGCCCACTATCGACGTCCGGTGACGTGGTACAACAGCCAGCTGATGGCCGTGCTGGGCATGAGCAAGGATCAACTCGTGCGGGTCCGGCAGAAGTGTGTCGACGAAGGATGGCTGCACTACGTTGCCGGCACGAAGTCTCGTGCGGGGCGGTACTGGGTCAAGATTCCCCAAGAGGCACAGGGACTCGACGATCAGCCGACCGACGAAGGGGAAGACGGCATTCCGTCTGAAAATCAGACGGCAAACCCGACGGAATCCGGACGGAATCCCGGTCAGAATCCAGACGGCAAACCCGCACCTTTCAACCCTGTCCCTGACCCTTCCCCCAACCCCAAAGAGACGCGCGCTCAGCCGGCAGACGATCAAGTCGAAGCACTCTATGAGGCCTACCCCCGGCACGTCGCCAAGGCCCGTGCGTTCAAAGCCATTCGGGCCGCACTCCGAAAAGTCGGATTCGAGGACCTGCTCTCCGCAGTGCGTGAGTACGCCGCCGCAGTCTCTCGCGACGATGCTCGATTCATTCCGCATCCGGCGACGTGGTTCAACGCGGAACGTTGGACGGACGATCGCAGCGAGTGGCGGACGCGGTCTAACGGCACGAACAACGGCGTAGCGAACGCCGCACGAGTTCGCATCAACAACCATCAAGGGAGCGATTCCGATGTCATCGAGGTGCACTGATCTTCCAATCCTACGCCGCGACTTGCCAGCCGGCACACAGGCCGAATGGTCGCAAGTCGATCCCCGTATCCTCCAGACGATGCGGGAAGCTGTGCGTCAACAAAGCTGGCCGCTCGTGATTTGGGGAAACGTCGGTTCCGGAAAGACATCAACGGCCGCGTTGCTCTATGCCAGTTGGTCACGAGACGACGTCAAATGGTTCTCGGCTGCGGAGTTTGTCCGCGTTGTGCAGACCGCTCGACGCGATGGTCAGGTCTTGCTCCCCGGTTCGGTCAACACCGTCGGGGAGGAAAGCATCTGGCGCGTGCGAGTGGATCAGTCGAGTCTGGTCATTCTCGACGACTTGGGCACGCGGATGCCGACTGACAGCCAGTACGAAATCCTCTTTGAACTGATCGACCGACGCGCCGGCAAACCGCTGGTCGTCTCGACGAACCATTCCCCGGACGGTCTCGCCAACATCTTTGACGAACGAATCACGTCGCGATTGTTGGCGGGCACCGTGATTGAGTTCGCGCTGCCAGACCGCAGACGACAGCAGGGGCGCCGGTTCCGCGTCACCGAACGTCTCAAGATCGCAAACACCGAAACCGCATGACCAATGCCCCATCTCCCCACGAAAGGACTCACACCATGCCTGCAAATCATCGGCGTGACGATCACGAGACGAGCATCGCCGCTGCCAGTCGCATCCTGCAAAAGCAATCGGACCTCAAGCGGAACATCCTGCGAATCCTTCGTCAGCATCCCCTGGGGATGACCGATCGGGAGTTGGAACGACAACCGGAGTTCGACAACTGCGGTCCATCGACGATTCGCAAACGCCGGGGCGAGCTGGCCGCTGACGGACTGGTTGAGGATGCCGGCGAGATTCGCGACCGCATGAAGGTCTGGCGAGCTATTCCCATCACCGAAGTCGCCCGCCGGCATGAAGCACAGCGGGCCGGCTGTTTGTTCTGAACCTGCAACCGAACGGAATCCACACCATGCCAACTCTCAACAGACAGCCGACGACAGGCAACGTTGCCCCGTTGTTGCTCAAGCCGGCCGAAGCCGCACAAGCACTCAGCATCAGCGAACGGACATTGTTCACACTGACGAAGAACGGGACCATCCCGGCGGTTCGCCTGGGCCGCAGTGTGCGATACGACGTCGAAGCTCTGCGGACGTTCGTCGTCGATCAGCAAAGCCGGCCGAACAACTCGACCGGGACGAACGATGACCGCGAATAGAGTGGACCGCCGGCGTGAGCCGGTGTAGTGTCTGAATCAACCTTTGCTCGGTTCGCGGCGGATGGGACTCGCAACCCACCGCAGCGGGCCGGGCGCTTGCGAGAAAGGAACCTGTGATGGCGAGCATCACCACCCGTGCGAACGGCGGCCGCTTCATTCAATTCGTCGACGCTGACGGGACTCGACGAATCATCTCACTTGGCCGCAAGTCGAAACGCGACGCGGCTGCAATCAAAGTGAAGGTTGAGGCACTCGCCGATGCGAAGCTGACCGGCCATGCCCCGCCGCGTGATGTCGCGTTGTGGGTCCAGTCTCTCGATGATGCGATGCACACCAAGCTCGCGAAAGTCGAACTGGTCGGCAACCGGGCGTTATCGACGGTCATCGAGTTTGTTGACCGGTATATTGCATCTCGCGATGAAGTGAAGCCGGCGACTGCGACCGTCTGGCGACGGACCCGCTCGCATCTTCTCGCATTCTTCGGAACTGACCGAGCCTTGCGCGACGTCACAGCCGGCGATGCGAAAGACTTTCGCCGCTACCTGCTCTCAGGCCCGACGAAGGACCGTCCCAAGAAACGGAAGCTGGCAGAAGACACGGTCCGGCGAACTTCTGGCATCGCCAAACAATTCTTCGCGGATGCTCTCGACCGTGGGTTGATCGAACGCAATCCGTTCCATCACCGCGAGATTCCCACAGCAACCGGAGCCGGCGACAAGTCGCGTGAGTTCTTCGTCAGTTGCGAGTTGGCTCAGCAGGTGATCGACATCCTTCCCGATGCCCAGTGGCGTCTGATGTTCGCCCTGGCTCGCTACGGCGGTCTGCGATGTCCGTCCGAAGTGCTATCGCTTCGTTGGGGTGACATCGACTGGGAACGCAGACGGATGATCGTCACCAGTCCCAAGACGGAGCACCACGACGGGGGCGAATCGCGGGCCGTGCCGATCTTCCCAGAGCTGCGCCCTTTCCTCGATGAATGCTACGACCTGGCTGACGAAGGAACCGAGTTCGTCATCACCCGATATCGCAAGTTGGACTCAAACTACGGCGTGCTACTGACGAAACGGCTACGACAAGCCGGCCTGCCGACGTGGCCGAAACCGTTTCAGAATCTGCGGTCGACACGCGAGACCGAGTTGGCCGAGTCATTCCCCATTCACGTCGTCTGCCAGTGGATCGGCAACAGCCAGATGGTCGCCGCGAAACACTACCTGCAAGTGACGGAGGATCACTTTGCCGCGGCGACCGAGTGCTGCGCGCAGCACGAGGCGCAGCAGTCAGGCGCGGAAATGGGGGGTAAGGGGCCGCAAGGGGGAATGACCGGAAACGAAAAAACCCCTGCAAATGCAGGGGCTTGCGACGGGTCGCGAGAATTGGCGGGAACCGCCGATGGGCGTTACAGGACTTGAACCTGTGACCTCTTCCGTGTGAAGGAAGCGCGCTAGCCAGCTGCGCCAAACGCCCGGATTGTTGGATTGTTTTTAGCTTGAGAGCGGCGAGTTTGCAAGGTGTGAGTGGCGATGGAAGGCTGACGATTTGTGTAGAGTCAGTTGCAGAGGATGCGAGAATTCTTTGGTCATGCGGCTTTTGTCGGTGGCGACGTTGGAATGACACTGAGCATCGCTGTCTGGTTCACCAAGTCTGAGATGTCGTGGGGGGCTCCTCGGTCGGGGGCCGCATCTTCGATGCGTCGCTCAGCGAAGTGGGGTGCTATCCGGAGGCTTGCGGTCGGATCGATGTCATTCGTTGAGTCGTGACAGTACGTCTGCGAATCAGTCTGCCAGTCCGTAGCGGACGATGCACCACAGGGCCTGGAAGCCGTCCTTGACGCCGATCTTTTTCCCTTGGTCGTACGTGCGGCCGTGGTAGCTGATGGACATTTCGAAGATGCGGTATCGACGGCGGGCCACTCGAGCGGTCATCTCCGGCTCGATGCCGAAACGGTTCTGTTTGAGCTTCGGACCGATCTCTTGAATCACCTCGCGTTTGAAGAGCTTGTAGCACGTCTCCATGTCGGTGAGGTTGAGATTCGTGAAGCAGTTGGACAGCATCGTGAGGAACTTGTTGCCTGCATAATGCCAGAAGTAGAGGACGCGGTGCGGTTGGTCGCCAAGGAAGCGGCTGCCGAACACGACATCGGCCCTGTCCTCAATGATTGGCTGCAACAGACGCGGGATTTCTGCGGGGTCGTATTCGAGGTCAGCATCCTGAATGATACTGACGTCGCCGGTCGCTTTGGCGAAACCGGTGCGGACAGCGGCCCCCTTGCCCTGATTCACGTCGTGATAGTGAATTGAGAGTTGGTTCTTGTCGTCGCTCCACTCACTCTGTTCCAGTTCCTTGAGCAGGTCACGTGTGCCGTCGGAGCTGCAATCGTCGACGAGCACGATCTCTTTGGGGATCGGCACCTCTTTGACCCGGTCGAGAAGCTGCATGAGCGTCTCGCGTTCGTTGAACACGGGGATGACGACGGATAGACGAAAGTCGCTCGGGATGGCGTACATGCCCAGCTGGCGACAGGCGGCATCGCCGAGTTGCGAACGCATCCGCTCGAACCATTCGGCGGTGTACGGGGCGGGTAGGAATTCCGTGTCGGTCGTCATATCAACGTCGAAAACAGGTCGTTCGGTCGGGAGTGAGATCATTGTGATAGTCAGATGATGGCGGAGGCGTCGCGAATGTGAAAGTGTCAGTCGAAAGATGTCATACACAACCGGCGATTCGAGTCGCAGAGGAGTTCTCGACGCGTAAGTGTGGATCGACTCTGCCGATTGATACGATTACAGCGGCTGGCATCGTTGGAGCAGGATGAGTAAAGTCGTCTGGGTTCTCAGTAACGAAGGCAAGGCGTCCCATGACACAACAGCACGTGACCGTTCTCGGCCCGGAAACTGGCATCGAGATGCAATCTGGCGAGACGCTCTTCGACTGGAAGTCGACCGGTCAATCTCTGCCCGGCGAGTGGTCCATTCGCAGAGACACGCTTCGCGGTGGTGTGTCAGAGGGTGTGCTAGTCGTCGAGTTGTGCAATGGACCGATGACCGTTCGCGTCCTGCCGACACGCGGTATGGGGATCTGGAACGCAGACTGTCGCGGCATTCCGGTCGGGTGGAATTCGCCTGTGCAGCGTCCCGTGCATCCACAGTGGGTCGACCAGTCGGCACGAAACGGACTCGGTTGGCTTGACGGCTTCAACGAACTGTTGTGCCGTTGTGGAATGTCGTCTTGCGGTCCGCCGGGCATCGACGAGGGGGCGGCTTCTCCCATCGAATCACGACTCACGCTTCATGGTCGAGTCGCCAACATTCCGGCTCATCAGGTTGAAGTTGGAATCGACTCGGACGAACGCACCGTGTGGGTGCGAGGCGTGTGTGAGGAGTCGTGCCTGTTCGGTCCGCACCTGCGGTTGACCTCTCAGGTCTCGCTGAAGATTGGAGAGACTTCGATCAGGATTCACGATGAGATCGAGAACTTTGGCGGCGGTGAGACAGAGTTGTCCCTCCTGTACCACATTAACGTTGGTCCGCCGTTCCTGGAGGAAGGAAGCCGATTTGCTGTCCCGTTTCGAGCGATGTCTCCGCGGGATGCCCGGGCGACCGAGGACATCGAAACATGGGACAGGTATCTCGGACCAACCACCGGATATGCCGAGCAATGTTACCTGTTCGACTCTGCTGGTGATGATCAGAATCGCTCACTGGCTCTGCTGCAGAATGCGTCCGGAGATCGGGCCTTCAGTGTCGAGTTCGATCCGCGTCAACTGCCTCACTTCACACTCTGGAAGTGCACACAGGCAGAATCAGACGGCTATGTGACCGGACTGGAGCCGGGCACCAACTTCCCGAACTTCAAGTCGTTCGAGAGACAGCAGGGCCGAATCCCCAAACTATCTCCGGGTGAACGGTATTCGGTCAATCTCACGCTCGGCATTCATTCCTCAGTTGACGAGGTCACTTCCACCGTTGACCGTTTGTCAGGAATGCAATCATCGGCGGATAGCGTCGTTTACTCGGAGCCGGTCGCGCCGTTCGTCGATGTTGAGACAGACTGACTCCCGATGGGAATCAGTGACATCTAAAAGAGAAACGGCTCCCGGTGAGAACCACCGGAAGCCGTGTTGCGTCTCGTGTTGCTCAAGTCAGCAGCAGAGAGATCAGTAGGTCAGGATCGCATCGACGCCGAAGATCCCACGATTTTCGACGGTGGGATGCGTCAGCACCTGAGCCGTTCCCGGATCCCATTGGTAGCGGATTTCGGGACGAATGATGAGATTGGCGTGCGGCTTGATGTTCACGCCAGCGGTGAGAGCACCGACACTGTTGCTGTCGGCCTTCCACCACTCAGCACGTCCACCAACGGCCAGTCTGTCGCTGATCGTGTAGAAGAGGTACTGGTTGACGCCGATCGTCTCGTTGTCGACACCACCGGTCCGGTTATGGAGTAGGTCACTTTGGAAGACGTAGTTCAGGTCATCGGTGAGAGCGAAGTCAAGCACGATGCTGTGGCTGTATCCGCTGCCGATCAGACCGAAGTCACCAGCTGTGGTGATGTAGGTGAACGTGACATCGTCACCGAGTCCGATGCTCGTTCCACCCAGGAAGCTGCTGCCCTCCTGGAATTGGTCAAAGCCCGTGTCCCAACCAGCGGTCCATCCACCATAGACGGTGACATTGTCTGCTGCTTCGTAGGTTGCGAGGACTCCCGTGTGGGTGAACGCTTCACTGTTGAACATCGTGAAGGCGTGACTATAGAAAAAGTTGTCTGGTGCCGTCACAACTTCGTAACCGAGCAGTGTGTAAAAGTGGCCAGCCTTGACGGACAGGTCACCATACGCAGCTTCGAGATAAGCCTGCGGGAAGGCCCAACCGTAACCGCCTCCGTAGTCGAAGCCATTCATGAAGTCCCAGTTGCCCGGGCGGTTCCCGAAGGCTTGCGTGTCGCCGGAGTCGGTTCCGTACATCACGTCGAAACGGCCACCGAAGTCGAGGCCTTCACTGCCGTCGGCTTCCTTCTCCAGGTAGATCCACGTCTGGTGGTTGTTGATCCGATGTGGGTTCTGGTTGAACAATCCCGTGTTGCCACTGGAGTAACCCCACTGGGTCCAACCACCGATGTCCACGTCCGAGTCCTCACCGAGGAACTCGTCCGAGAAGTCCCAGGGATCTTCGAGATCCCCCATCAACCAGTCTTGAGCGTTTGCGCCCGACGTGACCGTCAGCACGGCCAGTCCCGCGAGTAGAAACGCTGTGCGTGACAGCTTCAGCATGATCAACCTCCCTGCGATGCGACTGAGCAACCTGTCGCTTCGCCAGATTCCCTGGCATTGCGAAATGCAGATGCCTCCCTGTTTCCTTTGACACTCGCTGAATCAGTGCTCTCGTTGTTGTTCAGCCCTGAACCTGACGAGTGGGTCAATGTCGAGCGCGACATTTTGTATTGATCGTTGATCGACGCCACTTCACCATTTCTTGCTGAATGTCGTAACCGCACGTACAGGCGGACGAAACGTCACATCCGGACCTTCTCCTGAGATCGGCGTTCGCGTGGCGGAGGGGCAGTAAGCTCATTACACTGAGAGGAATTCCGGATCGGCCCTGCCAGGTCGCCGTTAATCTCTGCCCATTTTCACGAGTCAGACTTCGATGACTGCTGCCGCTTTTGACGTTTCCTGGACCCAACTTGCTGAGGATGTCTTGGGTGGACACTCACTTACTCGCGAAAACTGCCGGTCGATCCTCGACTGCCCGGACGAAGAACTGCTCGACCTGCTCGCAGCGGCCTATCGGGTCAGACGTCAACACTTTGGGAACCAGGTGCAACTGTACTACCTGCAGAACGCCAAAAGCGGCCTCTGCCCCGAAGACTGCGGCTACTGCTCGCAGTCGAAACTGTCGACCGCTCCGATCGACAAGTACGTCTGGCTCAACGAGGAGAAACTGCTCGAAGGAGCTCGCACCGCGAAAGCCAATCAGGCTCGCACGTACTGCATCGTCGCCAGTGGTCGCGGACCGACCGACCGCGAGGTCGAGCATGTCTCGAATGTCGTCCGCAAGATCAAGGACGAAACCGGCCTGCACATCTGCGCGTGTCTCGGACTGCTCGAACCGCATCAGGCACAACAACTCGCCGATGCGGGCGTCGACCGCGTCAACCACAACCTCAATACGTCACGCAGATTCTACGACGACATCTGCTCGACCCACACGTACGACGACCGCCTCAACACGCTCAAGGTCGCCAGCGACGCGGGCATGGAACTCTGCTGCGGCCTCATCGCGGGCATGGGCGAAACGCATGAAGACATCGTCGATGTGGTGATGGACCTCAAGGAACTCAACGTCGAGTCAATCCCGGTCAACTTCCTGATCGCCATCGACGGCACCCCGCTCGAACAGACCCACGAGGTCAACCCCCGCTACTGCCTCAAAGTGCTCGCCCTCCTGCGACTAGCTCACCCCGACAAAGAAATCCGTATCGCCGGCGGCCGCGAAGTCCACCTGCGATCAATGCAACCCCTCGGCCTCTACGCCGCCAACAGCCTCTTCGTCAGCGACTACCTCACGACAAAGGGCCAGGAACCCTCCGCCGACTTCCAAATGATCGAAGACATGGGCTTCGAGGTGGTGGCGAGTCCGCTGAACTCCGATTCATAACCAGACGACGCAACAGCCGTGAAATCCTTGGAATTGCTGTTTACCCCCGAACTCGTGCAGGAGACGTCAAATGGCCAAGAAAGAAGGTAAATCGAAGTCACGTACACGTAATCGAAAGGCTGAACTCGAGATCCCCAAAGATCTCTCCGAGCGTGCATTACAGTCAATTCAAGGGTATATCCAACTGATCCAACCGTGTGGATCGCAGACGGCTGGTACTGATGTTGAACTCTTCGCAGTCGCACTCGAGAAAGTGAGTCTGCCGGATGACACATGGGTCTTCGAACTCGCTTTGTCGTCCAAAAACGTGCAAAGTGGCGACATCGTCTGCAAGACGTTGAATCTGAGTTTCCTTGCGCCAGGTTCACAGATCAGTCCGCTCAAGCTTTCCGGGTATCACTTGAATGCACAGAATGGAGGTTACGAAGTCACAGCGACCTTGGCTGCTCGAAAACTGATCGGAGGTCCGACAATCCAATTAGACATGAGAACGTGCCGTTACAGTGTTTCGTAATCCAGTTTCCCATCAGCGAAGGAGCGTTCGTGATGCCGGCTTTATGAATCGACGTTTCAGCTTGTCGCGGAAGTGATGCCCTTAGATCATGAGAGGTGTCGTGGATCATCTGCAGCAAAGCGATCAGCATGTTCAGATCGAACAATCGAACGTTCCCGGCATAAAGCTCGGGGCTGTGCATGTACGTGGGATTCTGGCGGCTTTGATTGGCCTCGTTGTGATTGCTTTGATCGTTCTCCTCAACATAGACATACAGTCACCGTTGTCGACGGATGAACAGAAACTTGTCGGCGAATGGTCTCCTGATTCGGGAGGAGCCACGCGGGTGTTCTTGCCCGATCGTCGCCTCGTCACAACGGACGGAGCCTTCAAGGGCGTTTGGCGAATCGAGAAGGGCGAACTGCGGGTCAGCTATTGGTCTCCTTTCGAGGCGCCCCGCTCGATGTCCTTCAGCGATGTGCAACGGTCTCTCTTCACATTGAAAAGGTCATTCGAGAAGGAGAAGTACACGACGAGGATCGAGTTTGCCGCGGACGGCCAAAGCCACGCCTGGGAACACCCCGTCGACGCACTTCATCCCGACGGCAAGTGGTGGTTCACACGTGTGACGGACCGGTGAACTTGGATGCAACAAATACTCGCCGCGCATGCGAGATTAAATGGAACGTCAACATGTTCGCACTGCAACCCCCGACCGCGACCAATGTCAAGCATCAACGGACGAGATGAGACACGTTGGGATCGACGGGCATTTTTGGAGGATCGACCGATCGATACGCCCAAGGAGCAGGGCCAACATCAACGGGTGACCCCATCGGCGCATCACCCACACAGGCAAAGTGACATCGAGTGTGTCTCATGTCAGTCAGAATCACGATTCGAAACGAGTCGGCCACGCAGGGCGGGATGCACAATTCGTCCCCTGAGCTTCTTGACGGTCTCTGCCGCTATCCACCAGACTGGTACGAAGTAATCGAACATCTCGATCCCATCAGGTGTCTTGTTTCCGACGAGTTATTCGGTACTGTTTCTCCCAACAAAGGGGCCGTAGCTCAATCGGTTAGAGCAGCGGACTCATAATCCGTTGGTTGCCAGTTCGAGTCTGGCCGGCCCTATTTGCCCCACAAGGGTTTACGTCAACTCTGTGCCGTGTAGAATTGGTGTGGTACAGAATTTCGGTACAGAATAACCCCTCATCCCGACTGCCATCGGGACGAGGGTGGCAAGCCTTTCAGCCTGCTCTGGGTGTTTCGTTTCACTCTTGCTGGGAGGATTGCAATGGCTCGCACGCCGAAGCCGTGGTACCGGAAAGATCGTCAGGCGTGGTTCGTCACCATTGACGGAACCCGCCACAACTTGGGTCGGAATCGCAAGGCCGCTTTTCAACGATTCCATGAGTTGATGGCTCAACCTCGCTCGCAACGGCAGCTGCCTTCGGAGACGGTCATCGCTGTGATTGATGCGTTCTTGGAATGGACGCAAAAGCACCGTGCCAAAGCCACCTATGAGTGGTATTTGGAGCGTTGCCAGTGGTTCATTAAGACGATCGACGTCTCGTTGACGGTCAGTCAGTTGAAGCCGTTTCACGTTCAGGAGTGGGTCGATTCCCATCCTAGCTGGTCGGATGGCCACACGCGGGGCTGCATCATCGCCGTGCAACGCCCACTGCGCTGGGCCCTGAAGATGGGGCTGATCGATAAGAATCCACTGGAATTCGTCGAGAAGCCACAAGGAGGCCATCGTGAAGACGTCATTACTCAGGAGGAGTGCAACGCGATCATAGCATTGGTCCGTGATGAGCAGTTCCGTGATTTGCTGACGGTCGCATGGGAGACGGGGGCTCGTCCGCAGGAACTTCTGCGTGTCGAAGCTCGGCACGTTGATTTGGCCAACTCTCGTTGGATCTTCCCTGCAGACGAAGCCAAGGGAAGAAAGCGTGCGAGAGTCGTCTACCTGTCTGACGAAGCGACCGCAATCACGCGTCGGCTGGTTCTCAAACACGCGAATGGTCCGATCTTCCGAAATCGTGCAGGCCGCCCGTGGACGCCGTACGCCGTCAGCTGTCGGTTCGAGCGGCTCAAGAGGAAGCTCGGGAAGAAGTACTGCCTCTATCTGTTCCGCCATTCGTTTGCCACACACATGCTGGAGAGTGGCATGGATGCGTTGACCGTCTCGGTGCTGATGGGCCATGCGGACACCACGATGTTGAGCCGCGTCTATCAACATCTGTCTCACAATCCCCAGAAGTTGTTGAATCAGATTCGGAAGGCGGCTGGATGAACGGACGAATTAGACCTTGAGATGTCGCAGCGGCTTTCTCGGCGAGCGCCGGGAAGGCCGCTCTTCGACGCCTGCCTCACACTGTTGCAGGTACTCGTTGAGCCCTTCCTCACTGATTCGAATCGTTCCCCGCCCGACACCGATTCTGTGGTGGCGGAGTTGGCCGGATTCAATCAACTGGTAGACGCACGACGGACTGACGTTGAGTCGGGTTGCGACATCACGAACGGACATGAACATGGCGACTCCCAATCAGAGCTTGCGTCAACACTTGCTGAAGAAGCCGGCGAACCCTCGGGGAGAGGGTTCGCCGGGGCTGGTCGGTTGACCAGCAGATGCGAATCAGTCGTCCAGGTTCAGGTCAGCTTCGTGGCCTTCGATGTAGTTCTGGGCGAGTTGCAGACAGCGGATGGCCTGAGGCAGTTCGCCGAGACCGAAGGACGAGGTGTACTTGGCCTCACCATCGTCGACGTACCGCTTCTGGACGTTGACGCTGCGCAGAGTCCGCTTCGTGCCGTCGATATCGACATCACGGGCAAACACGGACGCAGAGACGAAGCCAATGCGAAAGACTTTCTCGGGCTTATTGGACTTGGACATGAATGTCTCTCCTCTTGTGGATGGAAGGAACGGTGATTCGCGATTCCCACCGCGGTGTGCGGCAGGAAGAGCGACCATGCCACAGGCGAGCCATCTGCGCAAGCAGATGATCGACTTCGTGACAAAAGGTGCGAGGCGTCGGGAGAGACCGGACGCTCTGCGAAAGGACGAGCCACAGGCTCGTGATCCGTCCGTGACTGGCTGCGGGTCACTCCGTTCATCGGAGCCACGCGGTCAGCCGTCGCCAGACAGGTTGTGTCAGTTTCCACGCGATGGACCGGCTGGAACTCCATGTTGAAGTTCCAGCCGATCACATTTCTCAGACCACCCAGGCGGCCACGCCGAAGATCAGGGTGCTCAACAGGACCACCAGATCGAGTGCCGGGCCAGGGAGGCTCGCACTCCGCTTCGGTTGGGCGAATTGGTACGTCCGCCACAGGAACCGGACAAAACGCCGTGACCTGGTGCCCGATTCTTCGAGTGGTTGTTGCCACTGAGGAATGGGCTTGGGGCGGAGCACATCCGGAACCAATAGCTTGCCGATGAGGGACTCATGTCTGGACATAGGAACATGGGGAAACGGACAAAACACACCCGTAGGGTGTTCGGTCATTGTTCGGTTTTGGATCGATTGGTTGATGTTGAGGCTTGTCGGGCGCGCACACGGACGGCTTTTGTCAGGCAGCTCCAGCACAGCGCCGCCTTCTGAATGAAGCCATCGCCGAAATCGGCCGTGACACACTCTTTGTTCTTCTCGCACCAGGTACACTCTGTCTCGTCATGCCAGCCGCTCAGGTTCACATTCATCACATTGCTTTCTGTCATGGGTTGGAGGAAGTTGGGGAGGACAGCGAGAGCGGCTGCCACCTCAGAAAAGCAATGATGTCCGCCAGTGACTGGCTGCTGCTCCTGATCGGAGTCCGTCAGCCGTCGCCTCACGTGGTCACCCGCAGGTGACGGAAGGGGACAGTTACGGATGCCCCCTCGTTCGTCAGTTCATGCCGACTGCTCTGCGCAGTCTGCACAGGGTTCCTCGTTGAGCCGCATCTGCGGCAATTCAACGAACTGATTCCACTCGCGCGCCAGTTCCGGAGAAATGTTGCGGTAGGAATCGAGATTGTCGTGTAGATCGGAACTGTCATAGTCACCGATCAACGCGACTGAGTCTCCTGCCCAGCGACCAATCACGGTATCGGCCGGTGAGCAAACTGGCTGTCCCTCGCGTGACATGGCGGCGAGGATGACTGCTGCCAGTTCGACATTGTCATCGTCGCTGTCACCCGAAAGTTCATACGCCAACGGTCCCGATCCGTACACATCACCACCTCCCGAACGATCGCTCTTTCTGAGCAACAGGGTGAAGATGGCGCCATGCGGACTGACCGCCCACTCCCAAAGTCTGGCACCGCCACCGAGACACCAGGGACAGACATACTCCTGGATGTTCAAGTTGACGGCTTTGAAGTATTGACCCATAGGAATTGGGGAACACAAACTACTCATCTCACGTCCTGTGAGACGGAAAAACCCACACCGGAAGCGACCGATCCCGTCCGTAACGCCGTGATCGGAGTGCCTCCTGGTGGTGTGGCTGCACAATGACGACATGGAAGTTCCCTGACGAGTTCGTTGATGACGAACTTGCTGTGTCTGTTGATGATGAGATGGATGTTGGAGAGTCAGGCGAGGTCAGCGAAAGAAGCTGCTGCCTGGGAAAGGATCTAGATCAGCCAGTGACTGTCGACAGGTCCACTGGACACAGTCGAACGTCGCCTGACCGGTCCGCATGTCAGCGGTCATGCGGACAGGTGATCGGCACAGCCGATCCGTTTCAATCGTTGATGCCGACGCAGGCTTCGAGGCGATTCAGCCGTAATCTGTGACGTCGTTGGACGTCACGAAGGGGCTCATCGTGGTCACCTAGAGCGTCGAAGATGTCGCGGCCGTGGGTCTCGAACGCCAGGTTGAAGTGGCGAGTGAGATCGTTCTTCCAACGTTCGTTCGCGGTGAGGATTTCATCCTTCCAGCGTTCGTTGGATTCCAGAATCTCGTCCTTCCACGTCTCGTCGGCATCGTACAGGTGGCTGACGGCTTCCATCAGTTTCCCGATGTCGCCCTTCAGCTCCTGAATATCGGCCTTCGTAGCCGGTTTGCTGTCAGTCTTCATGATGACGAAAGGGTACAGGACTACTTGGCTGCAGCGCAACCAGAATCCCATGCAATGACACGCACCACAGTGAGCCGCTGATCTCACCTCGGACGTGCCGGTTGCATGGCTGCTTGAAAACGAAGTCATCTCATCACCCGTTGGCGATGTGGGATTGGAAAGGAGAGTGAGGTGATCGAAGGAGAGTCGTTCGCACCTCGGAAAGGATGTTCGTTTCCACCGGTGTCTTCGGCCTGGTTCACCCATCGGAGAACGCCGATCCGTCAACACCCGGTCATCATGACCGAACAGAGCAGGCGATCAGGGTCGCCCGCATTGCTCGGTCGGCAGGGTCAGTCACCATTCGTGCTGGACCGCTGCTCTTGTTCGCATTCAAGGATGGACTCCCACGCTTGATGAGCCAGGTGGGCGACGATCGGGAGATCGTCCCTCGAAAACGTGGAGGTCGTCTTGAACTGGTCACCGTCCTTGTAGGTCCGCACGAGGCTGACCTTATAGAACGGGCGATCATCATCCGTCTGATTCTCGAACACGCTGGCTGAGACACCGCGCAGACGGAAGGTTTCGATCGGTTGGTTGTTGGGGACGCTGGCGGTTTTGGCGTCCGGTTTGCGAGAAGACGTCATGTCGAAAGGGGGAAACAATCTATGAAGATCCACACCGTGAGGCACCGGGCATGATTCGTCCCTGACCGAATCAAATCGGCGCGTCCACGTGGTTGTGTGGCTGGCCCGCCGAGGGCGGCTTGTGCCTCCGGCAGGTGAAGATGAAACGGACAACATCGTCCGCAAGGAATCAGAAATCGATCGGGCGGTGCCAACAGCGACAACAATCACAATGGCCCTCACCTGGGGGGGCCGCTTGCTCGACCGATAGGTCGAGAGCCGACATGGGAAGGTGCGTGACCGGTTCAGATCACCATCCCGGTCACGCGGTTGGGTCGGCTGGGGTCGCGAGGGGCTGTGCCCCTGGCTATTTGCTCTGGACGGAACCGTGGTGTGGAGCGACGCACCCATGGAAGGGAAGTGTCGTGCATTCAGTCTCCGCACGACACAACCGCAAATCAGCCACCCAGAGCAAATAGCCAGGGGACGCGGAGAGAAACGGAGCGGGCCCCTGGCGACCCCAAGCGGGGCGGGGATAACAGGTTGCGATGAGACTTTCACCATCAGAAGAGACCCTCCACTTGACCCGCGGCTGACGACCAAAGGGTCGACCCTAGGGTACACCCTCGGGTCGACCCGCTGCTCTGATTTCGAGGCTGCTGACATGGCTTATTTCGCTGTGACAGGTTGAGATGTGTGAGGCTGATCGACCGCGATCTCCGCTGCCGGTTTCTCCAGCAGGGGCCCGACACCACCGCGATAGTCGTGAATGACTTTGCCAAACAAAGCGTTCTGTGGTGTGAATTCCTCCAGCGCGACAAACAGCCACTGCTCCGGGTGCAGGTCATCATGTCCGGCCACGCACGATCGGAGAATGTCGCGCCGGTTCGGACTCGTCGTGATGATCAGCACGGCGAAATCGTCGAAGGTCGTGCCGGGAAAGTGCCGCCGATGTCCCTGCGTGTCGAGTAATTCGGCGTATCCCGGCACTTTCGACGCGGCCACGCGCTTCGCGCCGGTGGTGCCACGGTCGACCTCGACGTAGTGCACACGCCGGTGTCCGGCGACTTCCAGACAAAAGGCCGCATCGGGTGAGCAACTCAGTGGCTTCGGCCCCTCGCGAAATTGCGTATGTAATACGTATGACGTGGGCTCCCCCTGTTCGTCGTTGATCGTCTGCCATTCGTTGAGCCAGCCGTTGAGCGTCACGCCAGCCGCACGGTTCACGGCCGTCTCCACAATCCAATGCGCCTCGGCGATATCGAGCCAGTGATACAGCCGATCGATGCGGGGCGGGCGCACGTTGGTCTGCAGCCAGGCTTCATCACCGTAGTACACGGCCAGCGCATCAGCCCCTTTCGCGGTCAGATAATACGCCGGGCCCGAGTTGCCGGTGGAGAAGGCGACGTTCACAGCACTGCGGGCGACGTAATGATCCGTGACGAGATGTTGCAGCAAGCGCCGCGTGTTGCGGCGGTCTTTGCGCTGCGGGAACACCGCGCGATGCACCATGCTGGCGGTGAGTACGTAGTAACTCGCCAAAGCCTGGAGTACGCGGATTCCGTTTTCAGTGAGCTTCATTCCTGACCTCCGTCACAGCCGATGGCGATGTCGCCTTGGAGCAGTGGATGACCTGACTCTGCACGCCGCAGAGAAAAGAGAGCACGCGAGGTTCGGAAAACGAACTGCGTGCGAAAGGTCCGCCTGAGGTCAGGCGATTCATCCGGGACTCGGAACTGCGTCGACTCGATGAGTCGCGACCGTTTCCAGTCCGCCGGACGGGACACCGACAAACGTGTGTCCTGTGTGACTTTCATCATGGGATTCTCCGGCCATTTGTCAAGACTTTTTTTCGAGCAGCGCGCGGTACGCTGCACGCATGGAGCGCGGACCACCCTGCAGCGGCACGGCGGACGACCTGTGGCAACGCCGCACCAATCAGCGCGCCGCTCGGCAGAAACTGATCGCCCTGCGTCGAGCCGAACGAATTGCCGATTCGTTCGAAGCACTCTGGCACCGCACGGATCTCTCGGATGCACGCATCGGTTACTTGCGCCGCGTTCGTCGTGAGCAATACTGTGCTGCCACTGAAATCGACATCGACGAGCGGCAACCGGTGAGTCAACTGCTCGAACAGATCGCGGAGACAGGAGACATGACGGTGGCCGAAGCAATTCGGATGGCGAAGCAGCAACTCGTTGAAGTCGTCTCCAACAGTGATGTTGATCACTTCACAGGTTGATCGCCGCGCGTCACGGGGAATAATTCGTGAGACAGTCCGCCGTGGGGAGTTCCACTGATGCACCATCCGCTCTATCCGATTCGCCTGGGTGTTGATCTCGGTACCCAACAGGCTTTGTTCCTGCCTCACGATTCGTTTCGCACGCACTATCAATTGGTCGGTGCTACCGGGTCTGGGAAAACCAATGCGATTCACACGTTTTTGCGGACGCTGATGAAAGAGCCTGAGCAGCAGGCCTGCATCTTTGTCTTCGATCCGATGGGCAACCTGAGTCGCGATATTCTGCGGTGGATGGTCAGCCGACACTGCCCCGAACATGTGCGTCGACGCTTGTTGTACATCGAACCGGCCCGTGAAGAGGTGGTCATCCCCTTCAACCCGCTGACGTATACGAGCGAGGCCAACTTCTATTACCAGGTTGCCCGCGCAGTGGACCTGGTCCTGCGTGCTTGGAGTGCCCAGGATCTGGCCCAGCAGCCGCGACTCATGCAGTGGGCCTACAAGGCGATGTGTGCCATGGCCGCTCTGGACTTTCCACTGTCCATGTCGCAGCACCTGCTGCATCCGGGGACGGACGAGCATCGGGCGCTCCTGCGCCAGATCCCGGATGAGATCGCCTACCAATGGTCGGAGATTCTGCAGGCGAAGGGGAGTGAACCGACACGGATTCTCGAATCGACACGCAACCGATTCGATCCGTTCTACAACTCGTCGATCCTGCGGCGCATGTTTGGAGCAACCGAGAGCCGATTTGATGCGGAACGATTCATCAAAGAACGGCGGATCGTCGTGGTGAACCTGGCCAAGCTCGGCAAGTTGCCGGTGCAACTGGGCAATACAATCGGCTCGCTGCTGCTCAACGAAGTCTTTGAGACGGTCTACAACATGACGACCCTGCAAGGCCGTGAGTCGGTCGAGCCGACGTACGTCCTGCTGGATGAGTTCCAGCGGTACGCGGCCAGTCCAGACATCGAAGACTCTCTGCCGACTGTCCGTCAGATGGGACTGCGGCTGATTCTGGCGCACCAGTCCTTCTCTCAACTGGACCAGGGAGACATCGATCTGACCAACATGATCTGGCAGGCCCGCTCGCGATTGATGTTTGCCAACAATGCTGAGGATGCCGACATCGTTGCCGAAGAACTGGCAACACTCACCTTCGATCCAATGGCGATCAAAGACAAGCGGACCTCGCTCAAGCAACTGATTCGAGGTTACCGGCGGGAGTGGCTCACCACCGAAGGCGTGTCCAGCACGCACTCGGAATCGGTCATCGATCAACGCTCGGTGGGATACAATCGCAGCGACGCAGAGACCCGGGCGTTGTATCGACCTGGCGGATCGAAGACAACGGGCACGGGGCGGAACGAAGGGCAAGTCACCGGCGGCACCAAGGCGAACAGCAACGCCACATCGTCGGGTCGTCACGAAGTCAACGTCCCGATCCACGAGACGATCGAAGAGATCTCGAACATCACCTACGTCCCCTTTGACGAGCACCGACTCGACTGGGCCAAGAAGATTCGCCAACTCGATACGGGCATCGCTTTTGCCAATCTGGTCAATGATCCCGAACTGCATCATGTCTGTGTTGATTATTCGCCGATTGAACCGACACCGGCCATAGAAGCGGCGGTCGAAGAACTGATCGCCCGCAACTTCGAGCAGGATGCATTTATCTCCCGTGAAGAGTCTGACCGTCTGGCGGATGAACAACGCCGCCAACTGTTGACGCCTCCGAAGATCGTGGTCGAGTCCGAGCGTGGTGAAGCCGACAGTCGACCGGGCTCTCCCCATCTTTTTCGGACTCCTCGGTAACCATCACGTCTGTTCAGGGCTGAGAGAGCTGTCGCTTGAGTAGCTCGTGCATCGCTTTCCGCTGCTCCTCTTCGAGGTCGAGTTCGACTGTCTCCAACGTATCAGGAGGCACTCTTGAGTTGCGGAGCCGTGACTTTCGTTCCTCAAAGAAGTGGACCACTTCTTCGACCGTCTCAAACACCGGCAGCGATTTGTTTTGAACGGACGGGCCCAGTGATTCACGCATCATCTGCATCAGTTTTTCGGCGCGACGGGCGAACAGCGTGGGGGACAGCTCGTCCGTCAGAAAACGGTCAAAGTAGGTTTGCACCTGTTCGGGGGGTAGCCGGGATTGGAGTTCCACTCGATGACGATCGTAGAGCAGCCGCAACTCCAATCGGACCTCATCACGTCGCCGCTGTTGGAGTTCTCGACGCCGTTTCTCTCGCGCAGCTTCACGGGCCGCTTCCTCCCGTTGATCTGAATTGGCATGCCAGGCCGACTGACGTCGCGACTCATCGTGCGCCCGGGACAACTCCGCCAGACGTTGACTCACCAGCCTCCGCCATCTGCGCCAGGCCGAAAAGCACGATTGACCCGGCGCAAAGAGCAAGTGATCAGCGAGAGCCGCACCCAGAGGAAGCAACAGCCAGGCGGCTGCGAGCACTGATGCAGCGAACGCCACACCACGGACAGAGACCGACACGAGTTGTTCGGCCGTCATGACCCCGTCCAGACCCAGCGATCGCAGCATCCAGAGTACAAAGGCTGCCAGAGCCAGCCAGAGCCCGAACCGACTCAGGTCCGGACGCGACTCAACGGCCTTGCTGCCAATTGTCAGCAAGATCAGGAGGGCGAACGATAATGCGCACAAGTCGCCACGTTCGACGAACACGACCGTCTTTTCGACAAGCGGGATCAGGTTGAAATCATTCCAGGTCATGTGTCTGAGTCTTGGTGATCTTCAACGGGGTTCGGCGACGATGCGAAATCCGATGGAAGGCTTCCGAGCGTCGTAGTACTCTTCACCGCGCACCGCTGACCGGCAGCCCCAGACGGTCGTGCTCGACCAGGCCCCGCCGCGGATGGGGCGAAGATCGGGATCGGGGAGGTCCGTATCTGCACACCACTCCCACACATTGCCGTGCATGTCGTGTAACCCCCAGGCGTTGGGTCGCCGCTGGGCGACACGATCGGGTGATGATTGGGCAAACCAGGCGTACCCCTCGACGAAGCGTTCCAGGTATTCCTGATCTCCGGCAATAGACTTGTCCAAGGCCAGGGCTAATTCGTCCTTCTCGTCAGTGGACACCGCGAACGGTGCCCTTGTGCCAGCACGGCAGGCGTACTCCCACTCCTGTTCAGTCGGCAGCCGGAACTGGTATTCGGAGTACGTTTCCGTCAGACGCGCGCAGAACCCATGCACTTCATCCCAGCTGATCCCCGTCACGGGACGATCAGGGTCGGAGGAGAGGGAAGGCACACTCCCTCCATGTGTTTGGAACTGTGCTTCGGTCACCTCGGTGGCCAGCAGATAGAACGAGTCGTAGATCACTGCAAACGCTTGCTCCTCCCAGTCCTCACGTCCATATTCGTCTCCGGGGGAGCCAACGACGACCGACCCTTCGGGAATGAACATGAAACCGAGGTTGCCCAGCACGAGATCGATCTGCGAGCCAAGCGTCGGTGGTTCGAGCACGGTTCGGGGCGGTTCGATGGTAGACGACGAGGTAATTGCTGTCGGTTCAGTGTGGAGAGAGATCCCCTCTATAGCAGCGCGGGGTGGACGGGAGGCCGAACGACAGGACACAACGACGGTGGCAACGCACACTCCACCAATCAACCCCGCGCTGATGAGCACCACTTTCCACACCACATTTCTCCCAAGAATCAAGTGAGGTGGCTATCACGCATCACTTCCGCCGGTGACGTCAACGACGCCATCACGGCCGGAATCAACACGCCCAGCAAACAGGCTCCAACGGCAACCACGAACACAGTCAGCAGATGCTGAGGTGCAATCACGCAGGCCGCCAAGTGCTCAGTCAGCAAATGCCCGAGACCGAGGGAGAGCGGCACGGTGACCGCCCCTGCCACCACTCCAATGAGCACGCCACGTACGATGACGATGTAGGCCACTCCCAAGCGGCCCACGCCCATCATTCGCAGAGCCCCCAATGATCGCCGCTTGCGATCGGTGTTTTCAGCAAGTGCGGCCACGAGCGTCCACAGGCCGAACAGCAAGACAGTACCGCCCACAACGTAGACGAGTAATTGAAGCGTGTGAGAGTAACCCTGAAGTTCTTCCACACGCGTGCGTTGACTCTGTGTGGCGAAACCCTGAGTACTAAGTAACGCGTCAGCTTCAGGGACCGCATGGATATCATTCGCGATGATCCGTGCCTGGTAATGCGCTGCCTCCGGCCGCAGACTGACGAAGTGGCCAACCTGCTCGTCAAACGTCACGTCGTTTCGCTCGGCCGCCTTGAGATGCGCCAGCAGTGCTGAGGGAATCACAGCCAGACGAACGTCTGTTGCAGGGTGACTGGAGGATGGCTTGTTTGTGATGACCGTCACCGGATCCGTGGCGACGAGAGACGGAAAGAAGCGGCCCAACTGAGAGACAACCGCATGCTTGAATTGCGCGCTCAGCGGGGACACTGGATTCGCAGCCACAGGCGGTATGGCGGCGACCAGTGAATCGTCCACTTGCAGGGACACAGTTGTCCCGGAGGCAAGTTGCAGATCGACTGATGTGGCATCCGTGTGGCGATCGGGCCACCGCAGTGAGAACTCACCATCGGACGCCGAAAAAGACATGTGAGCGTCGTGGAAGAACGCCTTCAACCAGCGACGACGTACGGTCAATCCGACTGCCTGGATTCGATCGGAGTTGATCAGCACCAGCTGAGGGGCTGACCAGGGAATGATGATATCATCGACATCGGTGATGTGTTCGATCTCCGCTGAATCCAGGTTCAGGAGGGGAGGAGCGTCTGCCTGGGGATCGGCCCCTTCTGCCGATAGCCGGTAGACAGACAACTCGTGTGACCGCAGCAAGCCCCACAAAGTTCGGTCTTGCTCTTGGTCCGGCTCACTTGGCTTCAACAGCGTGGCTGTCAAACCGTGGGCACGTAGCTTCAATTCGTCGATCGCAGCGAGCGGCTGCTTTGAGAACGCCAGGTAGGATTCATACGTGACAGGAGCTGCATGGGCAAATCCGGTCCAGCCATAGTCTTCGACGGAGCGGCCCTGCTGAAAGTCTTCAATTCGATCGAGCACGTGCCGATGCACGTACGCGATCGGTGCTGCACTTCCCAGATCCGCAACGGCCCGAACGGGCAGGATAAGCTCCGCATCGGTGGTGCCGTGCCCTTCCTGCCGCGTGACTGTCAGCGTCACTTGGGGGGGCACAAGTGAGGAACCCTCCAAGTCCAGCTGCAGACGATCGGCCAGATACTGACTGATGACAATGCCCGGCGCATTCGCGTGGAGCACATCGGCCCCATAGAACTCCAACAGGGGATCCCCCAGCTGCGTCGCCCGCAGGGTCACACCTGGCACATCTGTGTCCGCGACCTCAGATCGCAAGTCGACCACCTTGGTCGTGTCCGGTATCACGGCGGCAATCGACGGATGACGACACAATTCAAGTTCCACTGCCGCCGTGATCGGCCCAGACGTCCCGGTGGCGGCCAGGTCGATCTGAATTGCCGAAGGACTTTTGAGAAAGTCCTGTTCCTGCTGGCGGATCAGGCCGTCCGTGATGCCCTGAAGGACCACCAGAGGCACCGTAATGCCGCAGACGATCATCACGATTGTGATCAGCGTCCGCAGGGTGCGGAACGTCTCTCGCCAGGCGTGTTGGGTGTAGACGTACAGGTCGGTCACAGGTCTCATGGTTGAACTCCGTTGTTGTGAGGAGTATTGGTGATGGTTGAGCGATCGGCGAACGGTGAAACCGAGGGTTGAGGGCGACGGTGACAGCGACTCAGCCGGCTGAAACCTTCCGCCTGAAGTTCGAGTTGGATGCGAACCGTGGCAAATGGGGCCACCGCGGCGTCATGGGTCACCATCACGATCGTGAGATTCTCTTCGCGGCGCAATTGGTCGAGGAACCGCAGCGTCGATTTCTTCGTCAGGGGGTCCAAGTTCGATGTGGCCTCATCGCAAAACAAGATGCCCGGCCAATGAGCAACCGCCCGCGCCAAGCCAACTCGCTGAGCCTGGCCACCGGACAACTGGTGAGGGCGATGACGAGCCAACCGCACCAGATCGGACCGTCCCGCTGCATCACGACAGCCGAAGCCTTCGAGAATCTGCTGCACGCGGGCTGTGGTTGCGGTCCTCCCGTTCAATCGCAGGGGAAGCGCGACGTTCTCTTCGACTGTGAGTGCCGGCAGGAGTTCTGGCTGTTGCGGCGCGCAGCCGATCAGCCGACGACGGATGTGGCCCAGGGAACGTTCCGATCCGAGTTCGGCAGTGAGATTCATGCCGAGCAAGTGGTACTCGGTCACGGCTGTCGGCTGGAGCAGAGTCGCGAGGATGTTTTGAAACGTGCTTTTCCCGCTGCCGTTGGCACCTTCGACGATTGCAAAGTCCCCGCGTTCGATCGTCAGTTCATCGATCTCAACACGAAAGAGGGTATCGGTATAGGGATTCCGATGCTCGTGCATCAGATTCTTCAACTGGATGATCGGTTCGCTGAGCTGCATGGTCGACTCCTCGCGCACGGGGGAGAAAGCGGGGGAAAGCGAGACACCATCCCCCTGTCGGTCGCCGACGGGACTAGGGAAGGTCGCTGACCTTGATGAAGGCATGAGCATCGTGCGACCTGGTTCCACCCCCCATCTGAAACCAAAGCGAACCATTTTCGAGATGCGCCTTGGTGATGCTCTGTGACGCCCGCACTTGGTCGACCCAGCGTTGGTAGTCGCTGGAAGTCATCGCAGCCAACTTCTTCGGTGTGATCGAGAAGATGCTGTTGCGAACCGGGAATCCCAACATCATGGTGAGAATCTCGGCAAGGGGCATATCCGGATGCACGTCTTCCTGGAGATTGATACCGGTCGCCAGGATTTGAAGTGCCTGCACGAGTTTCGTGACATTGCGGCTGCCCGGATCACCCGACGATTCCAGGCTCACGATGATGTGGTTCAGGGCGCTCTCGAAGAGTTTGATTTGGGCCTGATTCACGAGCACGTGTGGTTCCAGGGCGCGATTTCCCTCGCGGTCCAACACGATTGCATAGCCCTGCTCGAACGTCGATTCGGGAGAACCCAGTTCCGTGGCCCGCAACATCTCCATGACTGGCCCCAGCAAACGCGCCTGCAGGCTACCGGGGGAGGCAGCGGAAGCTTCGTCTTCCAATTCCTCGAAGCGGCCTTCGACGACTTTCTGAGTCGTCTCCGCCAACTCCGTCAGCCGAGCGACTAAGTCCGCAATGAACTGACTGGCATCACCGGTCCCTTCGTACGCGTAGTGCAAACCGGGATGTTGACGTCCGGCAGTCAGTTGGTCGAAATGCCGCCGGCAGACCTCTGCATCTTCCGAGACGATCCGCAGACCATGAACCTGGATCTGTTCGAATGTTGCCTGCGCGCCTGTGGGTTGTGCCAACGCGACCAGACCCGGAAAGGTCAACTTCGTCACGTTCTTATATCCATCCGTTGCCACTTGGGCCGGGGCATCCCCGATCAGCACGATCGCTTTATGGGCTGCAGGCGTCCACGTCACCTCGTCGAGAGCCGTCTTGAGACCCGCCAGGATGTCTTCAGCGAAGTCTTCGCTATCCACGGGAGCCACGTTGACGGTCGCCAACTGTTGCTGGAAGAGTGCGTGATCGCTTGTCAGATCACAGATCCTCCGGGAGACGTACTCCATACTGTCCTGATCTGGACTGCCGGGGGCCAGTTGGTCGCGGTACGTAACCACCGCAAACTCGATGCGTCCAGCCAGTGAGGGAACACCGGCGAGCTTTGTGGAGAGGGTGGCAATCACCTCTTTCATCGCCTCGATCCAGGGTGTCATGCTGGCGGTCGAATCCATGACGAAAGTCACCTGCAACTTGAAGTCTCGCTGCAGTTGCTCCCGAGTCATCTTGGCATGAGCCGTTGGTGCCGCTGTCACGTTGTTCGAGGTTGCTCGCAGTTCTGGTGTCGATGGCAGCGAATCCCCGGAGAGATAAGCCAGCTGATAGACAGGGATCTCATCTCCGTCATGTTGGAATTCGCTGATCGCCAACAGGGGGAAGAGCGCTTGTTGTTTCTGGGCCGGTTCTCGACTGATGGCCTTCTGCTCGGCTTCGGGTTTGCCCAAATACCAATCAATCGCATCCTGTTCGGAGGCAAAGAAGAGCACTCGATCGCGCCCGCCATAGCTGGTGAAGCCGGCGACTTGGGCGTGATCCCATTCGACGACATCTTCCGCCTTGAGCCATCCTGCTTGACGCGGGGTCTCCGCCGCGTAAGCGACACGATAGAATCCGTCCTGCAGCTTCTCAGCCCCGTTCACTTGTGTCGGGAGCACATAGAAGAAACTGAAGACATCCACAGGTTCATTTGGACTCAGATCATCAGCCTCTCGGTATAACGCGCTCCTTCTCCGAGTGATAAGTTTTTGAGGCGTACCCTCCAGCGTAAGTAGCGATTCTTCTCCTCCCCACGAGGGCAAGTGACAGAGGATCAATGCCCCCAAGACGATGGAGACTGTCGAAAGTAATCTGCGCGGAATACGTTTCATGATTCTCTCTCCTTCAGGCATGGTGTTGACCTTGACTCGCGACTACCCAGCTTCAGAGCGATTTACCTCCAACGACACATCGACCAGGTTGGAGTCTTCTTTTTCCCATAGAAACTCAAACAGGATGAGTGTGGAAAGCAATGCGAAGCATTCGATGAGTAACTTGGATTCGAGTCCATGGAATGAACCATTGACCACTCGAAATGCACAGAGCGTCACCGGAAATGCAACCAGCCTCGCAAGGACATTCTCAAAGACGCACGCCATACCAGTATTCGGAATGCCCAAGTTGCAAAGCAGCCGATCGTGCCATGACAACACTCCTCTTTGAGCAAGTGCGCTCAAGATAAATGCTAGGAGTGCCTTTTCGGCAGAGGAAGTCAGCCAGCTCGCCATGATTGCGAGGACTGAGAGCTCGAAGATCATCTTGTAGCTCGCCTTTCGGTACTCATTAGCCATCTCTGGATCTTGAATCGTCAGAGCTCGGTTCTCCTCCCTTCGTGAGATTGCCGAGCTTCCCATTGTTTCCTCGTGGTACATCACTCTTTCCTTCATCACATTGATCGCTTTCCTTTAAGCACAAGCCAACACAGGTCCGTCCTACACCTGTCACACCTGTTGACTTCGCGCATTCATAATCAGCCCGATGTAAGATTCTGGAGCACGCCTCCAGAAAGAGAAAGCAGACGCTATCCATCCATAGCACCACCTCTGCCGGTACACATATAGCCCTATTTAGGACGACCTTCCCTGATCTGCCATCCCTTGAGCTAGGCCAACTACGATCGAACATATCCCGGATCCCATAATGATAAATGTCACCGGGTACCTGAGCATGGAACTCCACATAGTGAACCAGACAGGAAAGGACGTAATCAGACTGACGGTAAATGCCTTTTTCATTTTCTCACCCTTAAATCTACCCATTGTGAATAACTCGCAGACGATGGTACTTCTTCCAGCGTTTCGAGCCTGAACATGTATTCGTTATGTTCATACATGAAGGCCATACAGACGCTCTAAGGTCGCGAGAAGTCTGGCCCTCCAGTTAGATGGAGATCGCATCAGAAAGAGATCTTCCACGAGGAAGGCAAAGGCGAAAGGTCACAACCAGTTGGGGCTGGCCGAAGCCCAGTGCCCGTAGATCGCAGAGTTTTTCGTTTGCCTACTGCTGTCTCCAGTCGGAGGTCCAGTGCCGATTACTCCTAGTCAGCAACCCATTGGTGTTGCGATCGGGGCTCACTCTGGAAATCGAGACAGCCCCAATCGATCAGGGCGAATCGCAGTTGAACGAGTCGCTTTAGTACCTCGACGAGTCAGGTGATCACCTGGGCGCAGCACGTATTCAACTGGTTTGCCCGGCACGCTCCACAAGCGTTCAGACGCCAAGAAAGGTGGGGCGCTGTTAGTTCGGCAAGGGCTGCAGAGCAGTTCCATGTCCGGATGAAGCTCTTCGATCGTGTCCGTCCCCGCTACGAAATCCGTCCCAACCGCGACCACCCCATCAAGTTCCTGTTCACCAGACTTATGGCTACCTGGAATCACGTGATGCCCTGGGTCTGCGGATTGAGCGAGAATGAAGATTGGGAGCATTCTTGGTAAATCTGTTGAGCTTGTCCCTCAGATGTATGAGCGTTCCCGAATATGAAAGGTAGGATGGCGTCTGCCACCCAATTCCATTCACACCCAATCAAATCGGGGTATCAAGATGACCTTCAAGCGACACCATCTTCTGGTCCTCAGTTTCGCAGTTTTCTGTTTCGTACTTCTTACGTCGACGAGATCATCTGCCTCAATTGCGGCAAAGAAGGTCGACCGGATCAAGTTCGGAGGAAGAAAAACCGACTTCGGGATGGACCCGAAAGATCAGGAACGAGTACGGACTAGTTCCTTGTTGCCATACTTCTTCAGGCCATCGTGGACGAAGTCAGGACCACTTGTGGGTGCCGGAATCGTCTTCCTTCGCCACATCTATCGCAAGTTTCTTATTGACAAATGGAGAGCGGTGTCGGCAAACTGTCCCCATCGCGCCTCAACGACCATGTCTTCTCCGAACCATACTCCGATCAATGACGATGGGTTAGATTGCATCCCAACTGCAGATAGTCATCAGACTAATACTGGGAGCCGTCGAGGCGCCGACGTAGTCAAGAATTCGGAAAACTTAGACGGGCGAGGTATCAGTCGATTAGATTGTGAAGATAGTTCAAATGGACTCCCGGGAGGTTCGTCACTTGATGCCGAGGAAGCTCGGCATCAGCTGAGCAGTCAACAGATCAACGAAATTGAGGCACACATTTCATGGGTTGCCTCGCTTGCGATTGATAATGGAGAGCCACTGTCTAACGACGAAATCGATGCATTCCGACGTAGGCTTGTAGAACGAGAGCTTCAATTCCTTGACGCAGCAGAGGATGGCACGGAGGAGTCCGCCATCGAACTTCTTCGAGGTCTAATGTCATCCAGTGAAGACCAAGAGACGGTATTGTAGATTTTTTTCGGGCGCCATTCTGTACTATTCACTCCGACTATTGGAGGTTGTAAAGATGACTTACGAAAAGTTGGCGAAGCGACTCGGCACGAAGGGGAGAGGGCAGACCGAGCAAGTATTCGTCAAGACGTTTGACCCCTGGATTCGTGAGAACATCGCCCCGGTCAGTCGGTTGCCACTCGACGAACAAGATGTCGGAGTGAATATGATTCTGTTCCGTTTTTTCGATTCACTCGAATATTATGATGAGAATGAAGGGACCATCGAGCAGTGGCTTCGGCACCTGGCAGTTTTTGCTGTCGCGGATGTGAAGCGTCAAAGAGATCAAGGGTGTAAGCCGTCGTCTAAGGCTCTCAATGTTGCTCTTGCCCGATTGGCTGAGATCAGGCATCGTGAAATGTTCTCTTCAGCTGAAACTGATCACGAAATCGAGTGTGTACTGAAACGGTTGGGCATCACCCTGAAGCCCGAAATGTTGAGACGGTTGATAGCCATCCTTAGTACCGATGGCGTTGGCGACTACATCCAGCGGGCTGCTGAGAGCCTTCGGATCAATCCAGGGACTCTCCACAAGTGGTGGCACGACTTCAAGGTTCGACATGGAGAGAAGCAGGACCACTCATCGCAGGAGACACATCCTGCCCGTTGCGATCACTACAAGGGGATGCTCATCGTCGACAATCAAGAGGCTGAGTGGTGCCGAATCCATCGATTAGTTTCAGGGCTCGTGGAATGCATCGATATTGCACGGGACTTCAGCGAAAGTCTCTCTGCTGTTCGGAGGTCGATGAAGCGAAAGCATGCTTACGACGTTGTAATATTGGACAAAGTTCTGGATTCTGAAGATGGTTGGGATGTCTTCCATGCGATGAGAGACGCTAATTATCCCGGCCCCATCTTTTTAGTGAGCAATTTTGTCAGCACAAAAGATCGGGAGATGGCAAGAGGAACCTCCGGCTTGTATCTCTTGGAGAAGCCTTACAGCGATGCAAAGGATGAATCGACGTTTCGAGAATCGATTGCTCAGGTGATTGCCGCATGAGCATGTGAAACGATTTTTTTGAAATCGAATGACCAAAGGGTGCATCTTCTTCCGGGAGGATGCATCCTCTTGTTTAGGGGTAGGTGATGTTGGCTGAAACAGGCGATCTTGATCTTCTCATCGCGGAGATCTGGCTGGCGTTTTGCGCTGCACTTGTGTTCCTGATGCAACCAGGATTTATGTGCCTCGAATCGGGGCTCGCCCGTTGGAAGGATAGCATCGATGCTGCGATGAAAAACATCGCTGACTTCTTGGTCGTTGCCATGATCTATTGGGCCGTCGGCTACGGGCTCATGTTCGGCAAGACTCACGGCGGTTGGTACGGGAATGCCGGTGAGCCATTTGCCATGGCTAAGGTTGGCGATTGGTCTCTCATGTTTTTCTTGTTCCAGACCGTGTACTGCGGAACATCAATGACGATCGCTTCCGGGGCGTCAGCAGAGAGAATGCGGTTTCGGCCTTACTTGATCCTATGCATTGTGATGGGCGGATTCGCCTATCCGATCTTCGGCCATTGGGCGTGGGCGGGTCTCGAACAATTGCGGCCTCAGACCATTGAGCGTGCCTCAGCGTTGATCGTCCCCATTGCAGATTCAGTCGTCATACCGACAAGGAATCTAAGCGGATGGCTAGGGAGGCAAGGGTTCATTGACATTGCGGGGTCTACGGTTGTTCACTCGTTTGGAGCATGGGTAGCTTTGGCAGCGGCAATCTACGTCAAACCACGACCCCGGCGATTCGATGCAGACGCCCCAGGCGACGAAGACTTTCATGGCCATAATCTCCCGATGGCCTCGCTCGGTTTGTTTCTCCTTTGGTTTAGTTGGTTTGGATTCACCGGAGGTCGAGCCCTGGGTTCCAGCGCACAGATACCTCGCATTCTCATCAATACGTTACTGGCGAGTCTCTCGGGGGGACTTACTGGGATGTATTTGTTTTATGGTCATTCAGTCAGGGGGAAGTTCTCGGTTCGGGGGCTCATCAATGGAGTGTTGGCTGGGCTCGTGGCGATATGCGCATCATGCAATTTTGTCACACCCGCACAGTCCGTTTTTGTAGGATTTGTGGGGGCATCTGCCATGTATCTGGGCGTCAAGATTCTGAGGAGACTTGAGGTCGACGACGTTGTCGACGCCTTTCCGATCCACGGATGTGCTGGGATTGCAGGTACACTGCTTGTCCCGTTCATGTTGCCCCAGTTACCGGTGGGTACGCTTCCTGAGGGTGCAACGACGTATTGGCTTTGTGGGATTCAGCTGCTGGGGATTCTCGTGTGTGCGGTTGTCGCATTTGGTGGGAGTTATGGCACTTTGGCGATAATTTCATTTGTTGCGAGGCGCTTCCCCATTCTCACTGTCCGACTAACTGACGAAGAACAAGAGCGAGGGCTCAATGAAGTCGAGTATGGTGTGAGAACCATGGTCAGTGACTTGAAGGACCTCATCGAAAGCACCGAGCGATCTGGCGATTTCAACGTCGAAGGAGTACGGCTCCCAAACGATGGTCCAGGTGCTATGGGTACCATCAGATCGTTTGTTGTGTCTCTTCTCCATCGCTTCCAACGACGACGATTGTTTCTCCTAGGAATCAGCCATGACCTGGGAACTCCACTTCAAACTGCCGATTTGGATGTTCGACAGTTAGAACGCATCCTAGGAAACGAGCCTTCTGTGCCCCAAGAAGCATTCATCAAGATTCAATCACTTCAGCGAAATCTGGCACAAGTCATTCAATGGGCAAAAATAACTTCACTTTATTCCAGAGTTGAAGCGGAAAAAGAGGACATCGAGTTGGTTGAGGAAGATCTGTTTGCGATCCTGCAAACGGTGATTGCAAATGCCTCAGAGTGGCATGCAAACGAGAACCCAGAAATCGAGTTTGAATTTGATCAGACCGGGGCATTGCCAGGGCACGTGAAGATGGAGAAGCGACTGTGGACAGCGATCGTCATGAATCTGATAGGTAATGCGTTCCGCTACACATCCAGGGGACAAGTCACACTTCAACTCGAACACAAGGAAGACATGCTCACGACGATAGTCACTGACACTGGAGTTGGGTTGTCTGAGGAGGACCGACGTCACTGCTTTGATTTGCATGATCAAGTCGATGAGCAAGGGCATCCGGCTTCCACAGGGACAGGCCTAGCCATTTGCAAGATCTACACAAGACTTCTCAACGGGGAAATTGGTGTCGAGAGTGAGCTAGGCAAGGGAAGCAGGTTTTGGTTTTCAGTTCCCTGCCCGGCATGCACAAGTTCGCAGTTGATGACTCATGACATTGGCCGGCAATTGGATACGGCGATAGAGGATTCGGACCCCAAGGTCGATTCTTCGGCCGATGACTGTCTCGACGGCATTCACATACTCTACCTGGAGGATAACAACAAACTACGTCGCGATATCGCGTATGAGCTCATTGCAAATGGTGCGTACGTGGAGACCGCGATGACAGGCGAACAAGCCATCATCAAGATAACGAACGACTTGCCAGATCATCCATTCGATATCGGACTCTTCGATCTTCGACTGCAGACGCCAGACGGACTGCCAGGTATGGATGGGAGGGAAACGCTGAAGAAGCTGCGATCTCAGAAGAACACGACCCCGATCGTCGCCTTCTCGGCATATACTTATGCCAGCCAGGAGAATCAGCTAATTGAAGACGGTTTCGTCGGGTACATAACCAAGCCGATTGAGGACTGGAAGGCCTTTGTCTCAAAGATCCGGAGAATCTGCGATACGGGAAGTGGGCGGGAGGTTGGCTTTGGATTAAAAACTCAGCAGCCACCCGAAATCGAAGTGGCAATTACTGAAACTCGTAAGAACGCCGAGCAACTGAGACACTGCGTCCTTCACTGGAAATGGAAAGAGGCTTCCGATGTGGCACATGGAATGACTGCGATCGCCAAACATTCGAACTGTATCGGTCTAGGCGACGCACTGCAGACAGTTCAGCAGCTTATCGAACCAGTCCTTTCGTGGGATCCTGAGGGCAATATTACGAACAGTGAGTTGGAGATGGTACACGAGATCCAGATGGCAGCGTCCCGATGTCGTGACATTGCACTCCGTCTGGTATCGATTCGATCGCAACGAGCACACCCAGAGTGACCAGTACCTTGTGGGTGGATCTCCGGATACCTACGAGGAGAAAGCCACCATCGTGTCGAGATGCCTCACTTCTCGTCTCTTTGTGAATCAGTACTTTGGGAGTTTGGCTGAATCGGTCGAAATCCTTGATGCGTCATCACACGCTCGTCGTAGTAGGTTCAGCGATCAACTTGATTTGGTGTTGAATCGTTGCTTCTTGTTTCAGGATATCCAGGTATTCATTTCCATGGTTCGCAAGGAGGTTCTGTAGTTCTCGTTTCCGTGCACGGATCGAGTCGAGCGTCGCTGCAACCTCGATAAGCTCTGTTGCTTTGTGAACTGCAGTTTTTAGCACTTCGTCGCGTGGCATGAGTTTTCTCCAACTCGTTGAATAGGGTCCAGAGTCGTATACGGGAGTCTCTTACAAATGTGGGAAGTAGCTCGCGGCAATGAAGTCGCCCTGATCACCTATGTCAGACGACGCGACGAAGCGGCCCAAGCCGGATTTTCACGAACAATGACTGGGGCGTCATCGGGGTTCCGGAGGGAATCTGTCGAGGTCCGACTGACCACATCAGACATCAATGAAGAGATCGATCCCTCGACGTTCAGCGACGAGAGCTTCGGCCTTCAGAATGGTGACTACATCACGGTAGGCGACCACGAAATGCGGCTTGTCCAAGAAGACGGCGAACGCGTGCCGCCGGTGGACGACAATCCCAAGTCAAGCACCGACTGGTATCCGGAGGCGTCGACTTCACCGATCGCGCGACCACCCATCGCCAAGATGACCAATGTAGGCACATCCACAGTTGTTTCTGGTGGAGTCGTTCGGCGCGTCGGTCCGTCCAAGGAAGACCATTGAACCGAGAGTGCCATCCTCCAGTTCGACAACGATGACTGGGACTGAAATCGAACCCCAACATTCGCTCGTTTGGCTTGACCGTTCCTAAATCGACGAGTTGATGGGACGGAGTCCTCTCTCGTGGACAAGCAACGTGTTCGCAAACGGCACATGTGTCCGTCGATGAAACAGTGCTCCAAGTTGTCGTTCGTTCCCGTCAACTGTTTGATTATTCCCGTTAACCGCTTAATTCTGGGACTCCTCAATCGCGTCTGGCATCTTGGTGTGAGTTGAGCCCGGGTTACTCATTTGTTGAAACCCTTGGACGAGTCCAAGTCCGCATAGACGGTTCGTGCGGGCCGCCATGTCAGGACTTTCCCATCGCCTGACGAGCAACCCCCTATGTCGTTTGTCACAGCGGGAACTGGACAGCGCAGTTGGGCATGAAGCCCAAAGAGGCTCAATAGCTGGCGTTACTTGCTTGGTTCCCCGACTTTTCATGTTTCTGACATCGCATTTCACCGAGTTTACAAGCGGTCGACGATTCTTTTTCAGAGTTTTCGGAGGTTTCCATGTACCCGGTCCTGTCAGTTATGCGAGTTATTGGGCGCGTACGTTGGTTCGTTGGTGAACCGTTTCTCCCCAAAACGTTGAGGAACCCCACTATGCATGACCTCGATGACGTTGTGGAATTGCTCAACGGCGACCAAGAAGATGTTGCCGAAGCGATTGATTTTTTCAAATCGAATTACAGGGATGCGTTGAGTTCCTTCATCAAGTGTCGCCAAGGATTGACAGGAAATCAACTCGCGTTGACGTGGTCGGCGTCAGTCGAAAAACTCATTGAACTCGCAAGGAAACGCGCTGTGCCAGACGCTTGGTACCGTCCAAAAGTGCAGATCGACGCTGTCGAATATGCTCTGCGGCAGTGTGCCTTGCTTGTCACCGAGAGTCCGTCTACGACCGATGTAGAGGCGTTAGTGACAGTTGGGCAGGTCTTTCTTCAACACGGTTTCCAGTGGAGCAAGATCAGTCCGAACGATCGCGATAGGATCGTTCAGGCCATTACGAAGTGCGTCGATAACTTCGACGAAGAACAGCAGGTCGTTTGGAAAACGTTTGTTGCCGGCTTCCCTAAAACACGGTCTTCGCTTCCATTTCTGCAGCAGCTGCTCTTCGAAACACAAGGGCTCTCGCTCAGTGAGGTGGAGATTCAGGATTCATTGGCAGACGCCCGTGACCGTATCCGAGGAGACCTTCAGAGTGCTCTTGCGTGTTTGGAGGTGCAACAATGACTCACCACAATTCAGGATTTGAACACGAACTTGATAACGAGCTAATCGACGCATTAATCGTAGAGCATCTTCTGCTCCACAACGATGATGCTTCAACATCTGCTCCATCAGACACTTTTTACTCTGGCCAAGAGGATCCCCTTGAAATGGAGAACACCCCTTTCGATTTTTCCGATGACCTTGTTGACGCTCTCGCCACTGCAAGCCTTCGGACACCAAGTGTCGGGCAACCGAATATTTCTCGCGTGATAAATGACGACGGAGATACTTGTGATGCTCTTTCCGCTGATGACATCGCTGCCCTTGATGCCGTAAGTGACAGGCTCGCGAGCGACATTGTAAACAAGCTCGTGCAGACGAGTCAGTTCGACAGGCGCGAGGAGTTGGCTCGACGTTGTATTTCCGTCGCATCAGGGAAAATACTCACTGAAGACAATCTCTGGGAAATGGTCGACCACCTGGCGTCAATTTTTCACGTTTCAGTCGAGAGGAAACACTTTGCCCACGCGTTGCTTCCGTTTATCACCCGATTGCGTGTAATTTGCGACACGTCTCAGCCCCTTTCCTTGGATGCTGAAAAGGAAAAGCTTGAAATCATCAAGTCAATTGGGAAGTTCGTTATCGCGTACTGCCGCTCCCAAGCGGAGACCACGTGTCCATCATGAAGCATTCGCTGACTGACGTCTTAGCGGAAGTCGATGCGAGATTCAGGATCCGATGTTGCGCGTATTTGAGAAATAAGTTTCCTGGCCTCGGATCTGAGGATCTGGCTGATGCTTGGGTCGACACTCTCGCTGCGCTGTATTCAAAGCTCTCCCATAACGGCACGGAATCGTCTTTGGAATCCGGCGTCAGTCTGAAAGAGTCTGTTGACGCGATCGCCCCTCTAATCTGGACGATTTCGTTCCGACGCGCTGTTGATCGTTTGCGGCAGCAAACGAAGTATGCGAACGCATTGGCTGAAGCTGCAAACGAAATTAGGAATTCGATCAGTGTATCTCGCGAAGAGGAGCTACGAGATTTAATACGACGAGTTCGCAAAGAAACGGAACGACTTCCGGAAAAGCAGAGAATCGTCATGCAGGAACTCATCCGCGGATATCCGGACACGACCCAAATGGCAGTTCTCCGCGACGCGGTTGCCAAAGTGACCGGCAATGAGGATACGACGATCGGTGCCGTGAAACGAAGCCTCAACGAATCCCGAAAAAAGCTGCGAGAACTCCTCAACGTGAAAGGAGATTGAAATGAAATACTCTCACCTATCTGACAACATCCTGGATGCGCTTGCAGTTTTCGGAGTGGTTTCCGCGGAAGATCACGCTCTTGCGGATGCTCTGCTGCCAGACTGTCGCGGCGACCAACTCGAAGGGGCGAAGCCTTCGAAAGAGCCTGCTCCACTTGTAGACGATCTGGTTGATGCGCTGTCGGTAGCGGCAATGCGAACGCCGAGTGATGTTGAAGAAGTTCAAGATTCGCTCGACGCAAACGATCTGGCAGCGCTCGATAGGATTGGGCAATCTCTCGTAGCGTGTGTAGTACGTGCTGTTGAGGAAAGGCGGTCACGTCCACTGCTCTACTTCGAGAAAGCCGAAGACTTCAATGCCGCATTTCGATGCCTAAGCGGTTGGGACGCGTTTGCCTCAAGGACTGCTCCTTTTGTCATTGAGGCCTCAAGGCAGCTTACCGCTGAAGAATTGGCTCAATTGAATGGTGCGAAGGTCGTAGACCATTCGACAGACATCGGTGGATTTCCAAAGGCCGCTAGAAACCATATTCGCAGCTTGCTCAAGCCAAGAGCTGTGGTCCATGTGCCTGGAGAGGGTGCGAAGTGGGACGCGCCAGGTTTCAATCCACCAGACTCACCATCGTAGTCGAGAAGTCCAGCTATGAATGAACTGTTATGCTACACGAGTGATTTCGATGCGGCTGAGCAGGAAATCAATCAACTGGGCGGCTTGGTGCGGTTGCGTTTGACGTCTAAAGCTTTCGTGGCAGCTCTGCCGTTGGCAGAGCTGTCCACATTAGTTCATTGCAAAATAGCACCAAATGGGAATATCGACGATGAAACCGAGCGGCTTGTTGGCATCTGGAAGGCCTCGAACGTGCCGAGGGCTCCAACGCCATCCGAAGGTGTCGTCTGGAACAGCCCGGACTACTCAACACCTGGCGCGCAGGTTCTGGATTTGGCGGAAGGAGAAGCAGCCATCGAATATGAACAATCTACTGGAACGCCAACCAGCCGCTACATGACCGGAAGAATATCAGCGGGCATCATCATCGTGGACAGCAATACGCCCGGTGAATTGCAGTTTTCTGATGATGAACACGCGACGTTGCGTGACGAAGTACTGCGTTCCCTGCACTTCCTGTCTCACGAAGAACCGCGTGCCAACATCGGTTTCTATCCCGACTTCAAAGAAGTTGCGGTCTCGCTTCCGTCAGAATCTTCCAGTGTAAGTGATCCGTATGAGAATCTCGAAAGACGATGGCGAGATACGGCACTTGCCGAATTGGGATTTCCAGCCGGCCGCGCTGGCTATCAGGCATACTTGCAACAACTCATGTCTGAACTTGGAACGGAATGGGGCTTTGTCGCGTTCTTCACGAAGTTCCCGGTGCATTGGTTCGCATATGCCATCTGGGAAAAAGTAGTCATGCACTTCAATAATGATGCATGGGGTCCCAGTGCGATTCATCGCGTCTTTGCCCATGAAATCTGCCACGTATTCGGCGCTGCGGACGAATATGGCAACTGCCAATGTGGAAGCCTTCACGGTCACCTTCAATCGCCAAACAACAATTGCGTGAGTTGCTTTGGGTCGGTAAGCGAACAAGCACCGTGCCTAATGGATCGAAATGTCCTTACGATCTGCGAACATACAAGAAAACAAATCGGCTGGTGTCCGCCATTGATCGAAACAGAAACTACGACTCTTTGATATCAGCCCGTTGAGTTTTGGCGTTAGGATGTGTGGTGGTTTTGGTCAGGCGACGAGGACGACGTTGGGTGGTCGTGAAAGTCGGTGCTGAAGGAAGTCGTGCAATGAGCGTCGGGCGCGGGACCAAGCTGTGAAGTGGGCGGAGATTCGCGACCACAACGCTTTGAACTGCCGCACTTTGCCTGACCCCAGCAGCTTTCGCAGCACGAGGCCTAGGTTGTGGGCGACGGCGCTCAGTCTGTGTGAAGCGGCGAGTCACTTCGCTTCACCAGAGATAAGGGACATTGTTTCTGGTGAGTCAGGCGGCTTCCCTCTTACCGGGATGGTGGTGGGCGTGGACTTGTTTGAGTTGTTGATTGGTGACGTGCGTGTAGAGTTGGGTCGTGGAGACGCTTTTATGGCCGAGCAGTTCCTGGACGGAGCGAAGGTCGGCACCGTGACGGAGTAACTCAGTGGCGAAACAATGTCTGAGTGTGTGAGGTGACGGGCTGGATGCGATCCCTGCCATCGCCGCGTAGTGCTTGACGATCTCCCAGATTCTCGAACGGGAGAGACGATACTCCTCGCCGGGCGGCAACACGAACGTCGCGTTGCGATCCGTCCTCACAAACAAGGGATCGAGATGGTCGAGACGCGTGTCGAGGTAACGCCTGAGCCAGTCGGCGGCTGTTTCGGTCAGGAACACGAGACGCAGTTGACGTCCCTTGCCCCGCACGGGGATTTCCCTCGTCTTGAGGTTGACGTCATTGCAGTTCAGTCGTCTGAGTTCCTCCAGTCGCAGACCGGTCGAAAAGAACAACTCCAGGAGCGCCCGGTCCCGCAGTCCCCGCTTGGTCGACACGTCCGGAGCTGTCAGCATCTGTTCCAACTGGGAGAACCGCAGGACATTGATCTTTCGCGGCTCCTCTCGCAGTCGGCGGATGCGGTCCGGTGGATAGACGTCGCATTCCTCTTCCTGCAGAAGATAACGCAGGAAAGCGCGCAGGATCGTGAGGTGATGATTCTTGGTGCTGACCGCCAATTCGCTCCCCTGTCGCGTGCGATGGATGTGCAGCGCCTGTTTCAAACGGCGAACGGCGGCTTTGTCAATCTCCTGCACACTGTCGACCGCCAGCAATTCGCCCGTGAATCGCAGTGACTTGCTGTAGGCCTTGATGGTCAGCGGGGACTTGTTTTCCTCCGATTGGAGATACGTGAGATAACGTGCCGTTGCTTGCTGAAATGCGGTGAGCTGATCCATCGTCCGACAGCTTACCACGACCAACAGACAATCTCACTCTCCCCCTGCGCGACAGAACGGTCGAGCGACGACAGGATGAGCAGCCTGCTTGCGCCGCTCATGTGACCGTGGCATGCTCCTCCTGCGTTTGCGGCTTGTCGCTGTAAGCGATTGCTTGACTGGTCTTTCCAACAGCGAGGAGGAAACATGGGTAAGAGTCGTCATGGCGGGACAGTGTCAACTGACCTGGCCAGATGGATTGATCGATTATGGATTGGTGACTGTCTGTCGGGCCTGGAGAGCATGCCTGCTGGTTCGGTCAATCTGGCTTTTGCTGATCCGCCGTTCAACATCGGGTTCGAGTACGACACCTATCACGATCACCGCTCCGATGAGGAATACTTGGAATGGTGTCATTCGTGGATGCGGCAGGTGCATCGCTTGCTCAAGCCGAACGGCACACTTTGGGTGGCGATGGGTGATGAGTATGTGGCTGAGCTCAAAGTGCTGCTCACACATGAGCTGGGATTTCATCTGCGAAGTTGGGTCGTGTGGTACTACACCTTCGGCCAGAACTGTCGTCGTAACTTCAGCCGTTCCCACACGCATCTGCTGTATCTCGTCAAAGACCCGCAGAAGTTCACTTTCAACCATGGTGATCCGCGTTTACGCGTGCCGTCGGCTCGTCAACGGATCTATCATGACAGCCGGGGAAATCCCTCGGGACGACTGCCGGACAATACGTGGATTCTGCGACCTCAAGAGGCTCCAGGGTCATTCGGAGCCGATGAGGATACGTGGCATGTGCCGCGTGTGAACGGCACGTTCCGAGAACGACAGGGATTTCACGGCTGTCAAATGCCGGAGCAGGTTTTGGGGCGGATTATTCGCGCTTGTTCCCATCAAGCTGATGTGGTCCTCGACCCGTTCGTAGGAAGTGGGACGACGGCTGTGGTTGCGAAAAAGCTGAAACGGCACTTCGTGGGATTCGAGGAGTCGACCGAGTATGCCAACAGAGCTTGCGAACGAGTCCGGGAGGTTCATCCCGGCGACCCGCTGGCCGGGACTGATGTCTCTGTCGCTACCTCCAAAGGTGCGGGTGATGATGATCGTCAGTCGAAACTCTTCTGACTTCATGGACGAGACTGGTTGAGCGGAGCCTCATGGCATTGTCATGAGGCCTTTTTCGTGAGTTGATCCACATGGAAAACCCCCCGCATCAATGGATGCAGGGGTGATGCCTGAGCCTCACGCGCAGTGAGGGCAGCGGCCGTGTTCCTCGGGTGTCTGAACTTTCGGAAAGACCTCGTGGACGAAGTCACTGATGTCGTACTCTCCCATGAGGGCCGCGTTAATGTAATGCAACATCTGCGGTTCGTCGCACCAGCCAACCGTGATCGATTCAAGTTGCAGGAACGATCCCCCATCGGCGTGCTTGTGAACAATTGCGTACTCCTGGATGCCGTCCGGAGACGTCGAGTCGTTCAGGAACAGGTAGCTGTCCAGTTCAAATCCGGTGCAGCAACACCAGACCCTATCGGTCAACATGCGTGCCAATTCCTCTTTTGATGTTGCCGGAGTCACACTCCAGATACGATCAGTGTGCAGCATGCTCATCCTCCTTTCCGAAGCGATTGAGGATGTGCATACAGGCAGCGGAGGCCAGCGCGCGGTTCCAGTCTTCATCCAACTGACAGGTCAGTTTCAACGTCGTGCTACCAATCGTGAGTGAGGGCGGAAATCCACCGCTGTCGAGCCATCCAATCAGTGCGTCAGCATGCTCAACCGCCGATTTGAAGTCCTTGGTCGCATACGCGTACAGGAGTGTATCCCAGGTGGTGTTCGGGTCCATTGGTCACTCCCCAGCTTCCTGACCAAAAGCGACCATCGCCTGCGGCCAATAGGTGATACCGCCGTCGGCAAACGCATCGGGCTCCACTTTGTAGGCATCGAGGCAATCCTCCTCGACACATTCCACTTCCAGCGAACAGTCATCCACATGAAAGATTTGGAGTTTCCCACCGCAGCTACGGCAACAGCCATCGTTGAGATCCACCAGAATTGTGCTCTTTTCGCTCATGAGTCTCTCCTCCGTTGTGAAAGGAACAGGCCGCGCATGGTGCGGCTCAAGCGTGTCTCCTGTCGACGATCGGCAGAAGCGAGAAGAGCATGCCCATGCGTGACCCGTTGCGCAAGTCAAAAGGCCGCTGATGCGGACTGGGTGATGCATTCGTCAGACTGGATCAGCGGAGGATCAGTAGTTGCTGGGCAACAGGGCGGTGATTGCTCCCCCTGGTCCGTCCTCGATGAACCAGAGAGGCTCGGACTTGCTGTCGTCCTCGAAGACTTGCAGGTAGTCCAGACCGTTGTGCTCGGTTGCTTGCTGACGCAGAACATCCCAACAGGCGACGATGACCTCGTTCGAGTACATTGCGATCGCGTCGGTTGTGGCCACAAAAGGCTTGTCCGGTCCCGGCTGAAACATGTTGGTCGACTCGGGACTGTCCAACGGGATCTCCTGCGGCTTGAGCTTGGGAAGCGGCATCGTCTGGGGAGTACGACATCAGTTTGCCTTGCTCAAACTCGATGCGCAAGTGGATAGAGCGGGCACGGGAGTGCCCGATGATGGAATCCCCTCGGAAAGTGGAATCAATCGGTTGTCTCGGCAAGTTGTTGAGCGGCGGCTTCAGCCGCGGCGGCCAGACCAGAGGGGTCGAGTAGGTTGGGCGTCTGTGGTTCGGGTTCGTTGAAGCCGAACAGTCCGTCGCCCAGCAAGTGCAGCATTTCTCGGGCGATGGGGATCTGGACCTTGTCGAGACCATTGGCGGAAAACATCTTCCGTGACGTCTGCAGGACCAATTCAATGCAGTCATCCCGCGTGGGATGGACGGTCCAAGGATGACCCGCACCACACACATCACCGCACAGGAAGCGGTGAGCCCAGCGCACGGCCCACTCACCATTCGGCAAGGGAGCCACTTCGTACTCCACGAGCGCTTTCCCGTTGGCGGGCATCACGATCCGCGAACCTTCCGAGTTCTGCTGAGCCGGATCACGAACTTCGTGACACCATCGCTCATGCTCCGCCATCCGGTCGTCAAAGGAATCCATTGTTTCCTGCGAAAGGGACTCCGGTGCCAGTTCGGACCAATCGACTGTGACGGTCTCCATCGACGGTGTCAGGACGACATCGACCGTTTGCGAATACCGATTCACCGTGAGGATATCTCCGCTCAGTTCGTGGCCGTGCAGGTTGAGGCAGACACGATCACCGACTGAGGGCTGTTCGGAAATCGATGGCGTTTCGTGATCAGCATCCATGATCTGTTGCCAGACTTCCTCACGACGGCTGAGTTCGTCCGGTTCGATTCGTATGAGCAAGTCCTGCGGGACTTCGACTTCCTCGAAGGAAGGAATGAGCTGTACGATGGCACTGTTCTCTGCATCATCCAGTCCGGTGATCTCGCCAAACCAAGTCTCTCCGTCCAGCTTGATCTCCACTGCGTCCCCTTCCTCGAAGAGATCGATCGGAGAATGTTCCGGAGTTGTTGTGTTGTCTGGATGTTCACTCTCACCCTCGACTGACGTTTCAGGGCCGTTTGGGTCCTCAGGCGGGTTCACGATTGTCGAGACCACTTGGTGCCGCAGGTCACTCAGGGCCACGTTGAGACGGATGGCAAGAGTGACAGCATCCGCCCCGCTGGTGGCCTCCTGATCTTCATCGAGTGGTTCCGGTTTGGCCAGCAAGAGCGAAACGCGTCCGTTTTGCAGGCCCCACTGCAGGTCTGTTCGCAGTTGCTCCAGGAGATCACCAATCGCTTGCAGCTCTTCATTGAGCAGGTCCAACTGCTCATGCAAGCGGTCGTTCGCCGACGGTGCCGATTGAAGTGCGTCCGCCATCGGGGAAGACTGTGCCACAGGTCACGTTGAATGTCATCTCTTTCGAGTCCGTTCCATTTCCGGAATGACAGAAAGCCCTGCCAGATGGCAGGGCTTTCTCTGAGTCGACTGAAGGTCGAGAGTCACTTCTTGTCAGATTGCGACTGTTTGGTGTCTCTGGGCTGTTTCGGCTTGTCTACCGTGCCGTGCTGCTTACCACCGCCGTTCGTCATTGGTTCGTCTCCTTGCCGAGGTCAGGATGAGGAGTTTCCCAGATCAGGAATTTCCTATTTTGGGAAATTCTATCAGCATTCCTACGCTGCTGCAACCTTTCTCTGCGGCCGCTGACGATGAAGAAATCCCGATATACTCAAAAGTATGCCAAACTGCTGATCGCTCTTCGTGATGCCCGCAAGGAGGCAGGATTGACGCAAGCAGTAGTTGGCAAGAAGTTTGGTGCCCATGCGTCATTTGTCTCCAAGTGTGAATCAGGTGAACGTCGTATCGATGTTGTTGAATTGGCAGAGTTCTGTCGCATCTATGGGATTACCGTCTCTGACTTCTTGACTATCGTTGGATTGGAGTGATCTTTTCGGCTGTCAACGCGTTCTCAGGAGTCGGTTCGACTCCACTCCCATAGACGTCATTCGTTCCCAACACACCGGCCACGCGTGCATAGTATTTGCGGAGTGTGTCCCGCGAGCCGATGAAGAACAGGCCACAAAGCAAGATTACGGTCGTGACCTCTTCGGCATTGATGCCGACCGCGGTCCATCTCAGCATAAAGCAGCTTAGCAGGGCCACGATCATGTTGGCGTGCCACTGGTAGAACCGGTAGTGAATCTCGATCAGCGTGTCGAAAGCCAGCACGCGATCGGCAAGTTGCGAGAAATCCCAGGCCGGTTGTCGCAAACCGGTCCAGTGATGGAGCGTGTCGATCAGTAGCCAGCGGACCGTGCTGGCTGTCATGCCGGCCGCGACCGAGCCGAGTGTGACATAAAGGAACCCGCCGACCGTCGGCAGGTCGGACGACGTCTGTCCCAGCCAAGTCTGCAATGTGATCGAGTGATGACTCGCGCCCCACAATAGGGTAAACCCGGGCAGGACATAGGCGATCAGCAGGCCGAAGTTCTTGGTCGTCAGATCCTGCATGGACCGGGAGAGAAGCAGATGCTCAGCCGAAATACTTCAGCAGAGCCAGCACGCCGATGCCGGCAGCCATCAGGCTGCCGAGATTGATGGTGAGCCGCAGTTCGAGCTTTTCCAGCTGATGCTGAAGATCGGTGATGTCCCGACGAGTCGCCAGTTCACTCAGGTCAAGCTCTTGGGCGATCTCGATCATCACCTCCGCCTGTTGGGCGGTGAATCCCCGCTCAGTGAGCTGGGAGATGAGCCGATGGGTGTCAGCAATGACTGTCACACAAACAGCATGCCACAGGTCGATCGACTTGTCACGCAAATCATTGATCATCTTTGCGCCGTGATTCTCTTGCGTGGTACGCTGCCCCTATGGGTCGTTGGGGCACTGAACCATGGGCCAATGATCCAGCAGCCGATTGGCTGGACGAACTGTTCGATGCCACCAGATTGGTTGAGCAAGTTGACGATGCCCTCGCCCTGGATCTTCATGATGACATCGAAGAGATTCGGATCGCAGCCCATCTGCTCTGCACATTGGGCGAGGCGGGCCTCTGGCCGCATGAGCATCTCCGCCGGCAGGTTTGGGTCGCCACCTCGCGGTTGGAAGCCGCCTTGAGCTTTCGGGTCGACACGAATGCCAGCCTGATCGCCTCGATCCGGGAACAGGTCGAAAAACTCCAGTCACTCCTCGGTTGATGAAACGCCATTCAGGCCCCGTACTGCCGGGTCAGTTCCTGCTCGATCACCGTCTGCGAGCGGCCATGCCGTAGACGGGAAGCCTTGCGGATGATGTCGGCCCGACGTTGAGTGAGGCGTGGCTGCGGCAGGGTCGTCATCGAGAACGTGTGGGCCGTGCCATTGTTCAGCAGTTTGAGATATCCGTGATACTGGGGAATTCGCATCAGGTCGTTGGGAGTGAGTCCCTCACCGAGCAAATCGGCCAACACCTCAGCATCGCGCGGACCGACCGTCATGCACAGCGTCGAACCACAGTTGCCCAAGACGCCGGCCAGCGTATCCCTGTCCAGCTGTTCCAGCATCTGTGTGGCCAGGAGATAAGAGGTGCGGTACTTGCGACTCTCGGCCAGGGCATCCGCCATCGATGTGTTCCCTTCGGAAAGAAAGGAATGAAACTCATCGACGATCACTGATGCGTCCGGGCGGTCGGATTCGGAAACGTCAGCCCGACTGAGGGCAGCCAGTTGCAGGCTGGAAAGGAGCAGTGATCCCAGCAGTGTTGAAGCGTCATGCCCCATCGCACCTTTGGACAGGTCACAGAGAAGAATCTGGGATCGATCCATGATCGACCGCAGATCAATCCCCTTCTCAGTGGCACACAGAATGGCGAGGAGTCTTTCGTTCGACGTGAACGCCCCCAGCTTGTTCTGCAAGGAAGCGATGTACTCGGTCCGCTGCCGCTCGTGCCAACGGCCGAATTCGTTCAACCAGAACTCGCGCACAGCTGCATTCTCGACCTGCAAGACGATTGTCTTGCGGTAGTTGGCATCGACCAGCAGCCGCTGGACAGACATTAACGTCGCCTGCGGAATTCCGACGAGCGTCAGGAGGCAGTGGCGGAAGATGTGCAACAGCCGTGGAGCGGACGTTTCGTCGAAACCAAACACTTTCTTGAAGGCCGTCAGTACGCTGTCAGCAACGAGTGTCGGATCACTACCGGGTGGACCTTGCAATGGATTGAAGGCAACCGGATGCCGACGGTCGGCCGCATCGAACAGGATGACATCGTTCGTACGCCGTCTCGGCACATGATCGAGAAGATCGTCGATTAGCTGGCCGTGCGGATCAATCACCACAACTCCCCGTCCCTGCTGCATCTGTTGCAGGATGACATGTTGCAGGAAGGTCGACTTCCCGCAGCCAGTCTTCCCCACGACGAGCATGTGCCGCCGAAGGTCATCGGCCGCGATGCCGAACTGCTGTCGCTGACTCCGGAACTTGACCCGACCCAAGAGCGTAACTCCCCTCTCTTCATTTGAGGGGAGCCGCAGTGGAGCTTCCAGCTCACGAAATACTGATCGCTGAGCACGTGACACGCTGTCGGCACTGACAACCGGCGGATGCCAGAGCGTGGCGATCTCTTTCGCTGTCAATAAGAACCGCCGAGGACGCAGAGAGCGCAGAGGAATGGATGTGACGAATCTCCGCGTCCTCTGCGATCTCTGCGGTAGACCCTTGATGACGAGAAACCGGCAATCATCACTCGCAAATCGACCGAAGGCTGCCGCCATTTCCCGAACGCGTTTCTTCGCGATCTGAGCCGCATCAGCCGGAGCCCGGCACTCCACCACCAGACGACAGACAAACAGGCTCTCAGCCCCCTTGACGTTCGATGGCGACGGTGCTCTGTCAGCCGATCGCAGCAGACATCCGACGAAGCAGCCGACCAGACGCCGGGCCGCTCGCCGGTCGCACGCCCAGCGAGCATAGCGGCGTCGCCACTCGTCCGAGCGAAACCCACGCTCCAGTCGCTCACCGATCCGGCGATGTTGACGAACTCGCCGGGGCGATGCTGTTTCAATCGTCAGTCGAATCGCACACGCCATGCGTCCCGACCGGCCACACCGTACAGCCGAGAGCAGACCGGCGAGCGGATCGGCCAGAGCCCGCTCCGGCTCATCCAGGAATGACTCATACGTGCGAAGCGAATACACGTCAGGACTCAGCGTCAGTTCCATCGAATGCATGACGAGATGGTCATCATCCCCCTCCTCCCGATCGAACGAGACCTCCAATCCCGGATAGGCATCCTGCAACTCGGGGACGATCACGTTCCGCAACTCGTCCGCACACTCGATCGCCAACCCGACTTCGCCGTCGAACGAACCGATCACCAGCGTGATCCCCTCTCTCTGCGTCATCAGCGAACTCTGCGGTGCCATCACCCGCTGCCACGCACGCAGCAGCGACTCGGTATACACCGGACCACGCAGATTGCCGGGCAACGGTCGCAGACGAATGAACACGCATCAGGTCAGGACAAGGGTTCGCCTTTCAAGCTTGCGGTCAGCAGTTCATCGAGCTGTTCGGCGCAGTCGATCGATTGGCGCAGAGCCTCCCGGGCCAGCCTCCCCTGAATGGGAAGCCAGCGGTCCGGTTGGATCGCTTTGGCATGACGGCGGAAGTCGTGGCTCAATTCGACCAGCGTGTCCGCCAACGTTCTGAGTTTCTCACAATCGGGACAGGGCATGGACTCAGACTGCCACACGTCAAACGACGGCGCAAGCCGATCCCGGTGAATCATATCAATGGTTTCACCCGCCCCCTTCGGCCTGGCCAACAGTC
>JAGQPX010000095.1 GCA_020426505.1 Planctomycetaceae bacterium
AAGGTGTCATGCGAGGGAATGCCGCCGGGGAGTTCGAGAAACGTCTTGAGCCAGTCGCGACGCGAACAGGCAAACTCTTCGATGTCCGTCCAGTCGTCGGCCCCGCAACTGACCGCCAGCAGCGTGATGGTCAGAATGTCGATCAGCCGATGCTCACACGAGGCCTGCACCCGTGGGTCGTCGAGATCCGTAAAACACCGTGTGAGCGTCTCCAGAAACTCCTGTGCTGTTTCTTCCATGACCGTCTGCTCCTGCATTCCAGCGAAGCCCGACGGCGTCCACGCCCTCACACTCGACCTCGCCACAGCAAGAACATACCCTCACGACAACACTTACGTCGATCAATCGGTGCGTATGCCCTGAGCAGAGTCCCTTCCATTGTTTCGCTCCTTCATCGTCCATGAGGAGTCACCTTGGAAGGGATTTTCCGTTACGTCGATGCCTAACTCAATCCGAGATGCAATCTGTTCGTCAGGAAGTGGCTGCTCACACGCCTTGTCCGGACCAGTGATCACTCCAACTTCAAGGAATGGTCCCTTCTCGACGGGCGGGTCGCTCTTGGGGGTTGGAGTCGCGACTCGACGATACGACAAGTGTGAGCAGCCCCTTCCTGACGGGTGGGGATCTGATTCATCATCCACCCGTCGACGGTGCGAGTGCACTTACGTCGACTATCGGGGGCTCTCCCATAATCAACTGGCTCACAACCCGCCCGGTCACCGGAGACAGATGCAGCCCTGCTCGAAAGTGGCCCGCTGCCACGAAGAGGCTCTCCTGTCCAGGAAGTCGGCCGATGTAAGGCATTCCATTCACAGTGCGGGGACGCAGCCCGGCCCAGGCGCGCTCGAAGAGTGCGTCCCTCAGCGATGGGACAAGTTCCTCTGCAAACGATAACAGCCCGCGTAACCCCTCAGCGGTGTTCTGCTTGTTGAAGCCCACGGACTCTTCGGTCGAGCCGATCAACACGCGGCCGTCATCGCGAGGAACGAGGTAACGGGGGCCGCATTCGATCACATGACGAAACGGTCGCTGAGGACACGCCAAAAGCACGATCTGCCCACGCATCGGTTCAATCTGCAATGGACACCCGGCAGAGGCGAGCAGTTCCTGCGACCACGCACCTGCTGCAATCACGACCGTTCCGGCATTGAGACGTTCGTGTGTGGTGTTGACTCCGGCGATGGTGCGACCGTTCCGATGAAAGCTTGTGACACACACTCCCGTGCGAATGTCGACGCCTCGCTGATGACACGCACTCAAAAGCGCCTTGAGATGCCACGGGTTCCGCACCTGCGCCAGTTCCGGCAACCGGTATAGCTCCGAAATGTTTGGGTTGATCACTGATTCGCAGGCAGCAATATCGGACGCAGAGAGCGTCTCGACGACCGCCCCGGCTTGCTGCCACGCCACGATCTCCTCACGAAGCACCTTGGGGTTCGAGTGTGAGCCAATGCCAAGGCCGCCGCAGCGACGAAAGCCATTGTCGATCCCGGTCATTTCTCTTAGGTTCGCACTCAGGTCGGGCCAGAGTTCGTTCGTCGCCCGGCACATGGCAGTCAAGGGATGAGCAGGATCACCCGGCTTGGCGGGCGGCAAAATGCCCGCCCCGGCCCAAGATGCCTCTCGCCCCGGTTGCCCCTGGTCGAGAAGTGTGACCCGCACGTCGCGACCGGCCAGTTCGTAAGCCGTCGTCAGCCCGATCACGCCTCCGCCGACAATCACTACATCCGAATTCATGGGGCACTCACACGCATCGCAAGACTATCGACTGGACTTCACGGCTTTCAGGAATGAGGTCCCGAAGGTCTCCAGATCACTTCCCGTGACCGCCCGCAATGCTTCTTCGGTGCCCTGTGACCCGCACAACGATTGTGTCAGATTCGTGACGACCGCCTTCGATGTCTGACTCTCGAAGAATTTGATCATCGAGTACCCCACCGAGCCACGATCGGCGGGTGAGAATGTGCCGATGGCGAAAAGTTCGGCCGGCGAGCCGATCGTTCTCAGACGCTCGACGGCGGACGCTTGCAGGCTACGAATGTAAGGGTTCGCAGGATCTTGCTCTGCGGCGAAATACAATCCCACCCCTTGAGTCATGACGACTCCGGCCGGCTCAGATGTCCGGTCACGACTTCGTGACAGGAAGGCACTTGTGAGTTGCATTTGCAGATTGCTTTGCATTGAGGGATGCGATTCGGTCGACACATCGCCCGTGTCGAGCAGGACGATGAACGCATCCTCCCCCGAAGGGGTCACGACCGCATCGCCAAACACACCTTCCGATTGCCGCACCGATCGCACGGAGAGCAAGTACTCTGTCAGTCCGAATCGCTCCTTGAAGACGAGTATTCCCAACTTGCCGCGCCACGTGGGCGCACCCTCGTTCGTCGAGTCCTCTTCACACCGCTTCTGGAGCGTTTGCACGATCTCATCGGCCCATTCCCTGACGCTCTGCAATCGCCCCTCAGACACGTCTCCCGTCAGGATGAATCGATCACCCTCCAACGTCTGCGGCTCAACGTTCGGCAGCGACTGCTTCCAGAGATCTCCGTTCTGTTCGCGACGATGGTTTGTGATCTCATCGATGGACATCTTTGCGAATCGTTCCGCTGTCAACTCTTCCTCGGAAGGGGCATAACTCGTCAGCAGTGCTCGCGGATCGTCGTCGTCGAAGACGTTGCCTTCATCGAACCATTTCACAAGGTCTTCATAGTTCTGCGGCGTGAGCCTCGCCTGACTTGCAGGCATGCGGGGGTTCTCCAATCCGCCGGTCAGCCGGAACAGCCGGCTCTCCTCCCGCTTGCCCGGCAGAATGACCGCACCGCTGTCGCCGCCGATCATCATGTTCTCGAAGGTTGTCAACAACAATCCGCCGCGCGGGTTGTTGCCTGAGTGACATCCCACGCACAGCCGGACCATGAACGGGGCAATGTCCTTCGTGAAGGAAACGGTCTCCGTTCCTTTGGGCTTCGGAATCTCGACCTTGACTTTCGGTTTGGCAAGCTCACCGAGCGGCGTCTCCTCGCTCTTTCCGTCGAACCGGGCTCCTTCGTTGATCCAGGTCGCGATTGTGTTCACCTGCTCGACGGACAGCGGATCCCTGCCGCGTGGCATGCGGTGTTCCGGGTTTGGCGTGCTTAATCGGGCCATCAACCGGCTGTCGCGCGGTGCCCCCGGCACGAGTAGCGTCCCGCCGATACCGCCCCGTTTCCAACCTTTGAACGTCGATAGATTCAACCCCGAACGAGGATTGCCGCCCCCGTGACACTCCAGACAATTCTCGCTGACGATCGGGGCAACGTCGCTGGAGAAACTCACCCCCTGTTGTTTCGTGAGAGTGCCAGCTGCTCGTTCGCGTTGCGATTCCAACGCCTTACGTCGGCTGTCGATTAACTTCGGCAATCCAAGCAACCGCCGGCTCGTCTCATCGACGGCTGCTGCCTTGATGATCGCCTGCACCTGCTCCTCGGCCGCGTCGATAGCCTGCTCCGCTTCGTCGAATTGCTTTTTCCGCAGCAGGGCGGTCACCCCTGCAACGTCCTTCTTGAGTTGCCGCAACTCCTGTGTCTGCTCGGGAGTCACCTCCGCCAGGACGACGTTTCCAGACAACATCAGCACGACTGCCACCAGAACAAAGAACAACCAGTGGGTGGCAGGGTCAGGAGCGAAGCGCATAGCCCTTCGCCCGCGAGCCCGGACCTTTCCGTTGGTCAGACCCGGCCACCCCGTTGATGGGTGATGTAGCTGCATCATGATTTGCATACCGTTCAACTGATCGCCGTCGACGGACCCGACCGCCGGTGTGTCTGCTCGTCCTCGCCAAGTGCGGGGCCGCTTGCCTCACGGTCGTCTTTACCCCGAAAGTACAGCTTGACGGGCACCTCCTGAAACGGCAACTTCTCGCGAAAGACGCCGAGCAGGTACCGCTTCCAGTGGCCGTCAAACAGCTTCGGATCGTTACACTTGAGCACGATTGTCGGCGGCTGTGTCGAAACCTGAGTCGCGTAATAGATCTTCGGCCTGCGGTTCTTCTTGTAACGGGGCGCATTCGCCGTGATGGCCGCCTTCACGATGCGGTTGAGTTCGCCTGTTGACACCCGTTCGCGGGCCTGCTTGTAGATCGACTGCGACAGGTTGATCAACTGTTTGACGTTCCGTGCCTGTTGAGCCGTAATGAAGGCGATCGGAGCGTGCCGCATGCCGGGGAAGTTGTGGACGAGGTACTCCGTCCACTTCTCGACGGTCATCTCTGCCTCAAGGCCGAGATCCCACTTGTTGACGACGAAAATGCACGGCTTGTAGTTCTGCTCAATCTCGTCGACCAGTTGTTTGTCGACTCGCGAAATCGTCTTCGAGGCGTCGAACAGCATCATCACCACATCCGCCCTGCGAATGCTCCGCTTGGCCCGAACTAGGCCGTAATACTCGATGTCGTTCGCAAGGCTCTTCCGCTTGCGGACCCCTGGCGTGTCGATGGCGACGAACGACTTGCCGTCCAACTCGAAGCGGATATCCACACTGTCCCGCGTGGTGCCGGCGACGTCGCTGACAATCATGCGGTCGGTCTCTGCCAACGCGTTGATGAATGTGCTCTTGCCGACGTTCCGCCGCCCGACGATCGCCAGCTTCAACTCCGGCGCCTTTGACAGGTTGAAACCTTCATCCCGTTCGCTCTCCGCCTGGGAAGGGAGCCGGTCGACGATGGCTCGCATCAACTCGTTCCGATTTCGCTTCGCCTTGACACTCGTAATCACGATCTCATTGCCCGGGCCGTCCTGAGACGGGTTCGCTCCGCCGATCAGCGCGTAGAACTCTGCGATCTCGTCATCCTGTTTCGTCGAGTCACACTTGTTGACGACCAGCAGTTTGGGAATCTGCACCCGCCGCAGACGTTCACAGACGTGCCGATCCAGTGGTGCGATCCCCGTTTGACCATCCACCACAAACACGACCACGTCCGCACTCTCGATTGCCACGTCGATCTGATGCTCGATGTCGTCGGTCAGATCGTCCTCATCAATGACCCCCATGCCGCCCGTGTCGACCAGCTCAAAGTAGCGGTCCCGCTCATGCATCAAATGCGTCACCCGATCCCGCGTGACCCCCGACGTCGGATCGACAACCGACACCCGCCGCCCGGCCAGCCAGTTCAGCAGCGAACTCTTCCCCACATTGGGCCGCCCAACAATCACCACCTGAGGAACCGACATCTCAACCAACTTCCCATCAACTGAAACTGCGAACACGACCGGTGCCACTGCTGGCTTGTCCAGCAGTGCTGACGCATCGGCAAAACCGTAAATCGAGTTCGTATGAATGACGAACCACTAATTGCGGACAAGGCCCTCAAACGCTCGATTTTAGCAGACATCGCACTGCTGCGCCTCGTCATCCGGGACTCAGATTCAGGTAATTCGCGACCTCGACCGAGCAATCTGCGCCAACCACTGTAACCTTTCCTCAATTCTGGTGTTCAGTGATCAGCGGGCGGTCAACAGCGGTTTGATAATCGTCACGAACGTACACTCGGGCTGTCACGGCACGCGCAAATTGACTGCACGTCTTTCAACAGCAGTCGACGACGTTGGTGTGGGGATAGACGCGTTCGTAGTCGATCCCGAGGCTTTCACTCACAATAGCTCGCACGCGGAGTGCAATCTCCGGACTGACTCCCGACGAGCATTGACGGAGGAACTCCTCGTCCGACATCGGCGGAAGTGCCGCATTGAACTCCGCAATCGCCCACTGCACCGCTCGCAGGTGTGCCGTATAGACCTTCCGTACCACCCAGACGACGAGGTCAAGCAACGATGCAAGCTGCAAAAGGAATTCCATGAAGGTGCCGTTTTGAAAGGGGAAAAATAACCGCGGAGTCGCGGAGGACCGCAGAGTCGCGCGGAGAGACGATCAGCCAGTGAATTCGGGTGCATGTAGCAACGCAGAATGCACCGTCGTTGAAGGCGCATTTCACTTCGTTTCATGCACACTACGTCACTACGTCACTGGGTTACCACTGTAAAACAGATGAGTAAACGTGGCCGTTGTGGTACTTCGCAATTTCGAAATACTCGTCACGAATCACATGTTTGAAGTGCGATCCCTCAAGAGATGTGGGAGGATCCCACCAATCCGCTTGTGAGTCAGCTCCCATTTCAGGACCAACCCAGAACACGTTCAGCTCTGAGTGATCTTTCTCTGAATACACACGATCCAACCCAAGTCTGTCAACGAATGTTCGGAACTCAGTCTGACTGATCCTGGCTTTGAGGCAAGACGAATAATCACCGTTGATGCCACCATTCCAGCGAAATTCATGAACATTCGACGCAAACCAGGGCAATGCTCGTCGTTCAGGAGATGGGATTCGAATCAGGCCGGTGCAGAGCAGGACCATAATCGTGAGAACAGCCAAAAGACTCATCGAGGGTCGTCTCATTGGATCTCTCTCCGCGCGTCTTAGCGTCCTTCACGTGCCTGAGTCACATCACCAAACGTGATCGACGGCTTACGGAGCCGGCACGACGCAATCATGATGAGAAACGATAGCGTGTTACTTGACTTCGTCGGCAAATGCCCTTGCTCCCAACAGGGCGTTTTTTGCATATGTGTCTGCATGAGTGCCACGGATGACCTGCACGGAGATTCGTCCTCGATCGTGGTCGATTTTCAGGGAGTCGTGGATGTAGCCTTCCATGCTGAGGTACTCCTCCGCGATGGCAGCTTCATCAAGACGACCGCCGCTTCTGTTTTCACGAACCTGAAACACTGCTGTGCGAATCGCACGGTCGTCGAGCTGATCAACTGGGCGTTGAAGATGAAGCTCGGATCGCGAGACCCAATCGTCAAAGCCGGAGGGCAGGCCGTAGTAATGCAGGAGGACCTTGTTTCGCTGACCGATGGCGAGGACCTCAGCGGACTCCCACGTGAAAGCACGTTTGGCAATGACCTTCATTCCCAGCTTCAAATCGGTGTCCGGGTCGAGGGGCATCGTCCACAGCGGCGGGTCATCGTCGTTGTGAATAACGACTTCGTTCGCATTCGGTGGCGGCGTCTCTTCGGATTCCACAGGCGGCTCAGGCTCCTTCGCGGGAGACTTCTCGACAGGAGGTTCTTTTACCGGACGTTTCGCGGTCAACGGCTTTGACTTCTCCCGGTCGATCGTGTCGATGCTCAGCGGCTGACGTTCGGAGAATGGCGCCGTGTTGCTGGCGATGTCTCGTGAACGCCGTGATTCGACCGGCATCTTGACTCGCTCGGCCAGCCACTCCAGGCCGGCCGGGATCCCTTCATCGATCATCGTCTGGTAGTGATCGTCGCCGGTCCCAGTGACGAAGGTGACGTCCTTTCCCTGCCGTTTCAGAACATCACAGTAGGCCTGAGTGTCTGCATACGGCGTGACAGTGTCGCCCGACGCGTGGTAGACGAACACGGGACACTGAACACGCGAAGCGTGCGTCTTCGGAGAGCTGCGGCGGGAAAACTCCTTCAGACCGGGAAACAGCGATGTTCCCGTCCCTTCGATTCTCTGCACAGGAACAGCAAGTTGTGATTCGACGTCTGCTGCAGGTGCGTAGGCCAGGCATCCCGCAAGCTCCGGTTCGTGGGCTGCGTAAAGGAGTGCCAATGTCGCAGCCGAGCTGTGGCCAGCAATGTAGATGCGGTTCTGATCGACCATTGTCAGTTTGCGTTTGGCGAAGCGGAACGCTGCGCGGGCGTTGACGAGGCCGGCAAACGCATCCTTGAACTGTTCATGAGCGAAGGCGATCTCCGCGTCCTTCGCTGATTCAAAGTCGCCTGCCAAGCCGTCGATCGAAAAGGTCACGACGGCATACCCGGCTCGCACATACGGCAGGTGCTCGGGGTGCTGGACGTCACTATCAAGAGCCAGGCCCGTCAAAAGCGTCGACCCAGCCGGAGGAACCAGCACGCACGGGAGTGAACGGTCCGCGTGTTCCCCCTCGGGCAGATACACGCGAAACATCGTCCCTTCACCGGGAATGATCTTTCCCGGCGTCCGCCTCCGACTCTTCGACAGATAAACCTCGAAGCCGTCCCGCTTCACTTCGGAGAACCCGCCGGGAAAGGCTGGCAGATCGGGCTTGATGCTGTCGACCGGGTACGGCGAAGAATCGTCGAAGGTATGATCGTCCTGTCCGACGCCGGGCTGAAGTTGTCCGCCGTCGACTTGCTGCTGGCGTGGCGCATCCGCCAGTTCAGCAATGCCAGACTCATCCGACGGAAGCTGGACGGCGGCAACGACAGTCGCCATCAGGACGATTCCAGCCGCAGACAACAACCGAAAGATGGGCCGAGACACTCTCGCCCAGTCGTTCAACGCCATGTAGATGATGTAGAGTCCGTTGAGGAACAAAGAGCAGAGCCCCGGAAACAGCCCGTCTTCAAACCCCACGATGAGCAATTCAATTCGCCCCCAAACATAAAGCACGAATGCGGCGAACAACGCGAGGAAGAAATAGGCTTTGGCGACAAAGGAAACGAACAACGCCAAAGGCAGCAGCAACAGAAAGACACCGGCGATCACAAGCGTTGCTGATATGGACATCCCGCCGCGACTGGCTCCCCGGTGACGGGTGGAACGCGACTTCTTTTTGCGTCCCTTGGACGACGTCGACTTCTTCCGTGGCGGCAACTCACGTCCCGGCATTGTACTGGCGTAGTCGTCGTTGTCGTGCCCGTAGAGGCTTCGCTCGCGAATCTCTGATGCCGACGGGACACGCATCGTCTCGCCGCAGACCTTGCAGCGGATCTTCTTGCCGGCAAACTTGCTGGGAATCTCGAAGGGACTGAAGCAGCCTTCGCACTCGACAGGGATCGGCATCACACGGTGTCCGGAAGCGTTTGCATCGTTGCTCGACGTAAGCAACGACTCACAGCAGTATCACCGAATCTCAGGCCGTCGGCAATATGTCCGCGACGCTCACGGCGCGTCGGCTGTGACCGGCTGTCGGTCGATCGAGGTCGTTGACCCGGACGTGAACATCTCTGCGATCACCTCTTCGAGCGGCCGGTCCTGCACGCCGACGTCTTCGATCGTGTAGGTCGAAAGCAACGCCGTCAGAACCTCCGGCACCTGCTGACGGGCGACTTCGAGCTTCACCCGCGGCGGTCGGGATTCGACGACCGTGCCGAATCGATCTAGGTCCGCCGGCAACTCGGTTCCCGCGAACTGCAACGAGATGACCTTGTGACGGCTGAAGCGGTCGACGATCTCCGCGAGCGGGCCGTCGTGCTTGAGCTCCCCTTCGTTGATGATCACCGCCCGCTCACACAGAGCTTCGACATCCTTCATATAGTGACTGGTGAGGATCACCGTGATTTGCTGTTCGGACTGGTAATACTTGAGGAACTCCTGCACTTTACGCTGCGAGACGACGTCGAGGCCGATCGTCGGTTCGTCGAGCAGCAACACTTCGGGTGAGTGCAACAGGGCAGCGATCAATTCCATCCGCATCCGTTCGCCGAGCGACAGCTCTCGCACCGGCTGATCGATCAGCTTGCGAACCTCAAGCAGGTCGACGAGTTCATCGAGTCGTCGCCGATACTGGTCCGGTTCGATGCGATAGATTTCTCGATGGAGTTGGAACGACTCCTGAGCCGGCAGGTCCCACCAGAGTTGATTCTTCTGCCCCATCACAAGCGAGAACCGACGGCGGTAGGCGTTTTCCCGCTTCCACGGGACATACCCGAGCACGCGAGCGTCTCCGCCGGTCGGGTAGATCAATCCGGAGAGCAACTTGAGTGTTGTCGTCTTGCCGGCACCGTTCGGCCCGAGAAAGGCGACCATCTCACCCGCTTCGAGCGAGAAGCTGACATCCTTGACCGCTTCGACGACCTTGTAATCCCGCTTAAACAACCCCCTCACCGACGCAAGCACACCCTCCGCCTTGCGGTAGACCTTGTACGTCTTCGTCAGATGATTCGCTTCAATCGCCGGCATGCGGCCATCGTAGGCAAGAGACTGCCAACGGTCGAGCGTCAGCGAATGACACGGCATCAACCATCATTCGTTGTGCTTCTTACGCTGAGTGATGTGATCCAAGATGGAAAATCAGCGATGCAAACACCACAATCCAGTTGGTTACCACGACAATCGATTCCAGACATCACTGATCTCAAATTTCGAATTGCAACTGCTCATGTCCTCTCTTCCTGATCCTGTCACGCCTCCTAACCGTATTCTCATGGGGCCGGGACCGAGCGATATTGCTGCTCGGGTCCTGGCCGCGATGGCTGCTCCGACGGTTGGCCATCTCGATCCGTACTTTCTGCAGGTCATGGACGAGACTCAGCAAATGCTGCGGCAGGTGTTCCGCACGAAGAATCCACTCACGATGTCCGTCAGCGGCACCGGCAGCTCCGGCATGGAAGCGTGCGTGGTCAATCTCGTCGAACCGGGCGATCGCGTGGCCGTCTGCATCAACGGCGTGTTCGGTGGACGCATGGCGGACGTCGCCACCCGTTGCGGAGCCGATGTCACGACGATCGAACTACCGTTCGGCGAGGTGTTCACACCGGACGAGATCGCGGACGTCTGCAAACGGGTCTCGCCGAAGGTGCTGGGCATCGTGCATGCGGAGACCTCCACAGGGGCAAGGCAACCACTTGATAGCGTCGCAGACATCGTGCATGACGCCGGCGGATTGCTGCTCGTCGATTGCGTGACTTCGCTGGGCGGATGTCCGATTGAAATTGACGCCTGGGGCATCGACGCGGCGTATTCCGGCACGCAGAAGTGTCTCAGCTGTCCTCCCGGACTGGCCCCGGTCACGTTCAGCGACCGAGCTGTCGAAGTGATCGACAAGCGGACACACAAGGTCGCCAGCTGGTATCTGGACATCACGATGGTTCGCAACTACTGGAGCGACAAGTCGCGTGCCTATCACCACACCGCTCCGATCAACATGAACTACGGCTTGCACGAGGCGCTGCGGATCGTTCTCGAAGAAGGCCTTGATGCCCGGCATGCGAGACATCTCTCGAATCACCTCGCTCTGCGGGCCGGGTTGGAAGCACTCGGCGTCGACTACGCCGTCGCAGAGGAGCATCGCCTGCCGATGCTCAACGCTGTCCGCATCCCTGACGGCGTCGATGACAAAGCCGTGCGAGGACAACTGCTCAATCAGTTCGGCATCGAGATCGGCGGCGGACTCGGCCCGCTGGCTGGCAAGACCTGGCGAATTGGTCTGATGGGCGAAGCATCGACGCCCCGCAACGTGCTGCTGTTCCTCGCCGCCCTCGAGGGATGCCTGAAGGCTCAGGGACATGCGACTTCTCCCGGAGCCGGAGTCGCCGCTGCGAATGAGGCGTACGCCAATGGCTGATCCACGCATCGGCCAGTCACTGGCAGAACTCGACACGCCGGCGTATTGCCTCGACATCGAAACACTCGATGCCAACATCGAGCGTATGGCGACGTTTCTGGCCGATCGCGGCAAGCAATGGCGACCGCATGCGAAGTGTCATAAGACGCCGGAGGTGACCAGGCGACAGATCGACGCGGGAGCGATCGGCGTCACGGTGGCCAAGGTCTCTGAAGCCGAGGTCTATGCGGACGCAGGCATCACCGACATTCTGATCGCCAATCTAGTCGTCGGTCGTCCCAAGCTCACGCGGCTGACGAACCTCCGCCGCAAGGCAGACCCGCTTGTCTGCTGCGATCACTTTGCTCAAGCTGAAGCACTCTCCGCCGTGTGTCAGCAGGAAGAAGTAACCTGCCGGGCGATCATTGAGATGGACATCGGCATGAACCGCGTCGGCGTGCGTCCCGGTCCGGACACGATCGAACTCGCTGAGGCGATCGATCGGCTGCCGGGAGTCGACCTCGTCGGCATCATGGGCTACGAGGGACACCTGCTCATGGTCGAAGACCCGGAGCAGAAACGTCGAGAGATCAACGCAGCGATTGGGCTACTCGCCAATGCGAAGGAAGCGATGTTGGCGAAGGGAATCTGCTGTGACATCGTCAGTGCGGGCGGCACCGGCTCGTATCAGATCACGGCGGACTGTGATGTTGTCACCGAGTTGCAAGCGGGCGGCGGGGTGTTTGCAGACCCGTTCTATCTCGAACGCTGCGGCGTCATCGGACTTGAGCCAGCACTGCGACTGGTAGCGACAGTCGTCAGTCGACCGGCACTAGACCGCGCCATCATCGATTCCGGTCGCAAGTCACTGCACTGGGACATCTATCCCCCACAGGTGCATAGCACGGTCGAAGGAAGTCCATTGCCGGACGCGGTCGTGAAGAGCCTGAGTGCGGAGCATGGAACGATCGAACTCGGTCCTGAGTCACGCGACATCAAGATCGGCGACAAACTCCTGCTCATCCCCGGCTACAGCGACCACACAACCGTCCTGCACGACGACTTCCTGCTGCTCCGCAACGGTCGCGTCGAGACCATCTGGCCGATCGTCGCACGGGGAATGTTGCAGTAATTCACTGAACAACGATACTCGCTTGCGGCTTGGCACAGGTTCATCGAGGCCGTCCGGGAATTCGTTTTCTGATAGTCCTTGTTTCTAGCGGCGGAGGCTGGGACAACTGCGACCGATCGTCCATGAGACTGCTGCGAATCACAAACTCCCCTGAAATATAGGGTTTGAACGACGATTGAATTCCCGGACGCCCTCTCATCAGCCGACATGAATCATGGGGGAATTCTGGAAAGAGTTGACGTTGATTCTCGTCGTAAGTTGTTTGATGGTGGTCGAGTGGTCGGGCGAGCGAAACACGCTGCCTTCCGAGACAAGCTTCATCAGTACGCAAAGCATGCGGCGTCCCAGCGGTCGACACGACTTCCTCGACACTGCCCCCACTGTGAAGTCGGTGAGCACCGGCGAACCCACAATCGACAGGATAAAGTGACAGCCGTTCATCCAAGTAGACAGTAACTGAGTGAGCATCTCTGAATGGGAGTAGGTATGTCTACTGAGCCCCCTGAAATCAATGCACTCAGCCACTTGACAATGCTGCCGACAAAGTTCTTGAGTCAAATTGCATCAGATATGAACAGGAAGCCAACCCATCATCCGAGGAGCCGAATCAGTTCACGAAGCGAGATTTGCACGATCAGTGAGTCGCTTCCATCTAGCAAACGCATACGTATGATGCGGATTGATCCGTCGTTGCGGCAGAATCAAGTTTGCGCATGGAAGCCAATGTCCAACGAAATCATCCCGGGAGTAAGCATCGTTTGAGTGGCTGCTCAGCATCAATTCACATTGAATGCAAGACGGACGGCCCTGGAGTGAGAATCTGGTGTTATCTGACGCATTACACCCATTCGCAGCAAAAGGAGTCTTGTGTGCATCTCTTCAGTCTTTTCCGAGTGGCAGTGACTGGATGGTTATTACTCTGTCTGACGAGTGCTTCAGCCGTGATGGCAGGCACGTCGAACAGTCTGATGGACATTTCCACCGATGGCACTCTGCTCGTCTGTTCCAACCGTGACAACGGATCGATCAGCGTCATCGACCTGGCACGTCTCCAGAAGTCACGTGAATTCAATGTTGGTCATCTCCCGGAGGGAGTTTCGTTTATTGGCGATACGCATACGGTTGCTGTCGCGGTCTATGGAGAAGATCGAATTGTTTTTGTCGATGCCGATCAAGGACAGCAACTCGGCAATGTTGATGTTTTCGATGAGCCGTATGGAGTTGTCAGCAATCGAAGTGGCTCGCATGTGTACGTCACGCTCGATTATCCGGGTCAGGTCGTTGAAATCGATGCGGAAACACGTCAGATCGATCGCACCTTCAACGCCGGCACATTCGCACGAGGGATCGCGATCGCTGAGGACGCACGAAGACTGTACGTCACCAACTATTTCACGGCACAACTCCTCGCGATCGATCTGGAAACTGGTGACCAGGTCGACGAATGGACAGGAACGAGCTACGACAACCTTTGCCGGCAAGTGGTGCTCAACCCGCATCGGGAGAAGGCCTATCTGCCACATCTCCAATCACGGACCACCTTCGCACACGCGGCGAGTTCAATCTTCCCCTATGTGGCAGTCGTCAATACGAGTGAAGTGACTGAACGACGCCGACGGAGGATCAAGATGGATTCCTTCAATGGTGCTCAGGTAACGTCGAATCCCTGGGAGATCGCGGTCTCGCCTGACGGGCGACGGTTGTACGTCGTGTTCTCCGGGACGAATGACATGTATGTCAGCAATGTCCTCGACGACGATTACTGGGAGATTGAATTTGAGCGTCATGAGCGGCTGGGGCACAATCCTCGAGCGATCCGGGTGGCTCCCGACAGTCAAACAATCTACGTCTATAACGCCCTGGACTTTCATGTAGTGGCCTACGATGCTGAGACGATTGAACCGATTGCGACGATTGACGTCTGCGAGAATCCGCTCAGCGACGAAGTCTTGACTGGCAAACGACTGTTCTATTCCGCTTTGCAGCCAATGTCGGGGCGACACTGGATTTCCTGTTCGAGCTGTCATCCTGATGGGGACCCGGATGGACGGACATGGCAGAATCCGGAAGGATTACGGAACACGCAGGCCCTGTTCGGGATGGCATGGACGCATCCCATCCACTGGTCGGCTGACCGGGACGAAGTGCAGGACTTCGAGCACACCATCCGAGGCGATCTGATGCAGGGGCGAGGTTTGATCAAGGGTGAAGTCCATCCTTCTCTGGAAGAACCGAACCTGGGACTCTCGGCATCTCTCGACGCATTAGCCGCTTACTCCAACACGCACGAGTTCACGTTGAGTCCACACGCCAAGGACGGGTTGAGTGATACTGCTGAGCGAGGCCGCGAATTATTCTTCTCCGAGGAAACGAAGTGTGCCACCTGTCATGGTGGTCCTTTCTTCACCGATTCGACGACCGGACAACTGCACGATGTAGGGACCGGCACCGCAGATCAGAGTGAAAAGATGGCGCCCGCCTACGACACTCCCACGCTGCTCGGCGTCTATCGCACGGCCCCGTATCTTCATCATGGCATGGCAGTTACGCTTGAAGATGTCCTCACCACTCAGAATCCGAACGATCTGCACGGTAAAACAAGCCATCTCTCGGTCGACGAAATCAATGATCTCGTCGCGTTCCTGAAATCCCTTCCATACAAGAATCCACAAGTTGCTGCAGAAGCCGCTGGGTTGCTTCGAGTCGAACCTTGAGTGATGTCCTCTTTCCCCGTGGCATCAGAACTCTCGTGACGACACTGGCAAACAAGAATGATTTCTAGTCGAAGAGCCTGGTGGAACCGATTCCCGGACGCACTGGCCAACTTCACTCGGTCACGCAGGGTATTCGTCAGACGCACGGTCGTCAGCAGTGGTGTCCGATTGGTATGATTCAGATCAACTCGGAAGATTGGGATTTCGGTCATGAAGGTGATTCGCTTGCGGCAACTGCTTTCGACCGTGTTGATTTTGCTGACCACTTCAACTGGTGTTTCAGATGAGAGGCGTCAGGTCAGCTTCAGCCTTGATGTGAAGCCGATCCTGTCGGACCGGTGCTTTGCGTGTCATGGTCCATCAGAGGAGTCGTTGCAGGCGGACTTGCGGCTGGACCTTGCATCGGGTGCGGAGCATGTGCTGGTGCCGGGTCAGCCGAATGAGAGCGAACTCTACCGACGCATCACGACGGACGATGCGGATGAACGGATGCCGCCGGCCGACTCGAAACTGTCATTGAGCGCGGATGAGATTGACGTCATCCGTCGCTGGATCGAGCAGGGGGCTGAGTACGAGGGGCATTGGTCGTTCCTTCCAATACGGGATGTCGCCGTGCCGGAGGTCGAGGATGCGGGCTGGTCGCAAAGTCCGGTGGATGCCTTCATCTGGCGACGGCTGATGGATAGGGAATTGTCACCGGCCGGGGAGGCTTCACGTGAGACGCTCATTCGTCGGGTGACGTTCGACCTCACCGGACTGCCGCCGACACTCGACGAGATTGACGCGTTTCTGGCTGACAAGTCACCCGATGCGTATGAGAAGCTGGTGGATCGATTGATGGCGTCCGAGCATTACGGCGAGCGGATGGCGAGCGAGTGGCTGGACGTCGCCCGGTACAGCGACACCTACGGGTACCAGGTTGACCGGGACCGGTTCGTCTGGCCGTGGCGAGACTGGGTCATCCGGGCCTTCAACGCGAACGTGCCCTATGACGAGTTCATCACGCAGCAACTGGCGGGCGATCTGCTCCCCGATGCGACAGACGACCAGATCCTGGCGACGACCTTCAACCGCCTGCATCCCCAAAAGGTCGAAGGGGGTAGCGTGCCTGAGGAGTTCCGTATCGAATACGTCTCCGACCGCACCCAAACAGTTGCGACCGCGTTTCTCGGTCTCACTCTCGAATGTGCCCGCTGCCATGATCATAAGTACGACCCAATCCGGCAGCGGGAGTATTACGAACTCACGGCTTTCTTCGACAACATCGACGAAGCGGGGCTGTACTCGTACTTCACCCCCTCGGTCCCCACGCCTACTCTCGCACTGACGGATGATGCAACCAAGGACAAACTCGCCCAGCTAACAGCTAGTGTGGCGCAGGCAGAGTCACAATTGAGTGACGTCACCGCAAGAGCACGAGAACGATTCGAGGAGTGGCTGCATGGAACGAGAGAGCCGAAAGCGGAGAGCGGAGATCAGAAGGTCACAAGCACAGAGGAAGGCGACGAGGCAGCTAACCCTCAACCATCAACCATCAACCATCAACCATCAATAATTCCCGTTCGCGTCAAGCATCTGGACTTCGAGGACCTCAAGGACACTCCCAACGAGAGCGTACCGGGCGTGATCGGCAAGGCAGTCAAACTCACGGGTGATGACAAGGTCGACGTCGGCGTCGGCAACTTCCCGAGGCATGAGCCGTTCTCGGTCGCGTTGTGGATGAACACTCCCGATTACAAAGAGCGAGCCGTCGTCTACCATCGATCGGGAGCATGGACCGATGCGGCCAGTCGCGGTTACGAGTTGCTGCTGGAAGAGGGACGGTTGAGTGCGGCGTTAATTCACTTCTGGCCGGGCAATGCGATCCGCGTGCGGACGGTCGAGCCGATCCCGCTCAATCAATGGCTGCACGTCACCGTTACGTACGACGGATCGAGTCGTGCGGATGGTCTGACAATTTTCGTCGATGGACGACCGACGAAGACAGAGGTGATTCGGGATCAACTCACTAAGGAGATCCAGGGGGGCGGTGGAGACAACATCGCCATTGGCGAACGCATGCGCGACCGGGGCTTCACGAATGGGCTGGTCGATGAGTTTCAGGTGTTTCATCGGCAGCTGACGCCGATCGAAATTGCCCAACTGTACGACGGCGAGTCGCTGATATCGCTGCTCAAGATGCCTGTCGGGGAATTAACCGAGGGGCATACCGAGTCATTGTTCGCCTATTACACCTCGACGATCGACGCTGAATATGCAGCCCAACTCGCAGCACTTCAGGAGTCGCGGATGGAGTTGACCAAACTGCAGAACAGCCTGCAGGAGATCATGGTCATGCGTGAGATGGACGAACCAAGGCAGACGTACTTCCTGAAACGGGGAGCCTACGATGCCCGAGGCGAACCGGTAGCAGCGGAGTCTCCCGATGCTTTTCCCCCGTTCCCGGATGACTCCCCTGCCAACCGACTCGGACTGGCCCGCTGGCTCACGAGCGACGAGCATCCGCTCACCGCACGAGTCACGGTCAACCGTTACTGGCAACTGGTGTTCGGGATGGGACTCGTGCGGACGCCGGAGGACTTCGGCTCACAGGGACAGATCCCGACGCACCCGGAACTGCTCGACTGGCTGGCCCGCGACTTCATGACGAACGGCTGGGACGTCAAGCGGTTATTGAAACAGTTGGTCATGTCCGCGACGTACCGTCAGTCCTCGTCAACTAGCGAGGCAGCCGTGAAGCGTGATCCAGAGAACCGCTTTTGGTCACACGCGGCGAGTTTTCGACTGCCGGCGGAGATGCTGCGCGACAACGCACTCGTAGCGAGTGGACTCATCGTTGACCGCATCGGCGGAGCGCCGGCGAAGCCGTATGAAGTTGAGGTCTCCTTCAAACCAACAGCTCCCGACACGGGCGAGGGACTCTATCGCCGCAGTCTGTACACCTACTGGAAGCGGACCGGACCGGCTCCCGTGATGATGACGCTGGATGCGTCCAAGCGTGACGTCTGCCGTGTTCGCCGCGAACGCACATCCTCGCCATTGCAGGCATTCGTGATGATGAACAGCCCGCAGTTCGTCGAGGCGTCACGAGTCCTGAGTGAGCGATTGATCCGCCAACATGGAGAGAATACCGATGCTGCGTTAATCGATCTGTTCCGCCTGTTGACCAGTCGACGTCCGACAGACCAAGAACTGCCCGTGCTCCGCAGACTCCTGACCGCACAACGGGAACGATTCACAGCAAACCCTGATCAGGCAACCGCACTCCTCACAAACGGAGCGAACCAGCGGGACGAGTCGCTCGATGCAGCGTCAGTCGCGTCACTGGCCGTTGTGGCGAATACGTTGATGAACTTCGATGAATGTGTGACACGGCGTTGAGGAATGGATAGAACGAGAGAAGCGTGACGTGACAAGGAGAAAAGGGAGAAGGGGGGACAAGGAGATGACGCCATGAACGTGATTGTTTTTTCTCCCCCTCCCCTTGTCTCCTTGTCCCTATGCCAATCGAGAACGACATGCAGACACAAGAGAATGATATGAACACCCGCTGCGCAGGTCACGAATCGACGCTCGGCATGAGTCGCCGTGATTTGTTGTCACAATTCGGCATTGGTCTGGGGGCGATCGCACTGTCGGACATGTTCAACCCGGTCGCGGCGAACGCGGCACCGGAAGAGGGTGAGTTGGACGATCAAGGCGTGATGGAGTCATTGCACCTCCCGGCGAAGGCCAAGCGGGTCATCTTCCTGTTTCAGGCGGGGGGGCCTTCGCAGCTTGACTTGTTCGACCACAAACCGCTGCTGAAGGAGAAACACGGAACGCAGTTGCCGGAGGAGATTCGCAAGGGGCAACGGCTCACAGCGATGAGCGGCAACCAGTCGAGCATTCCGCTGGTCAGTTCGCCCTTCAAGTTCACTCAACATGGTGGCGGAGGAGCATGGTTCAGCGAACTGCTGCCTCACTCAGCAAAGATCGCGGACGATCTGTGCGTGGTCAAATCGGTCTACACGGAGGCGATCAATCATGGCCCGGCGGTGACGTTTGTGCAGACCGGCTCGCAGTTTCCGGGACGGCCCAGTATGGGGGCATGGCTGAGTTACGGACTGGGGAGTGACAACGACAATCTGCCCGCATTTGTGGTCATGGTCACGAAAGACAAAGGAGGGCAGCCGTTGTTGTCGCGGCTGTGGGGGAGTGGCTTTCTCCCCTCACGACATCAGGGTGTGCAGTTCCGCTCCGGAAAGGACCCGGTCCTGTACCTGAACAACCCGGACGGCATCGACGCAGCCGGTCGTCGTGACATGCTGGATGCCCTCCGGGAACTGCACGAGATGCGACTTGCAGAGAGTGCAGACCCGCTGATCGAGACACGCATCGCCCAGTACGAACTGGCATACCGGATGCAGATGTCAATCCCCGAGGCGACCGACTTGTCTGATGAGCCCGCTCACATCTTTGAGGAGTATGGAGAGGACTCGAAGAATCCCGGTACGTTTGCTGCGAACTGTCTGCTGGCACGACGGCTCGCTGAGCGGGGAGTGAAGTTTATTCAACTTTACCATCAGGGTTGGGATCAACATGGCGGTCTGCCGGGCGCCATTCGCAATCAATGCAAGGAAACCGATCAGGCCTCCGCTGCACTCGTGCGTGATCTCAAGCGTCGTGGTCTGCTGGAGGACACGCTCGTGATCTGGGGAGGCGAATTCGGTCGCACCAATTACTGTCAGGGCAAGCTGGCTGGTGACAACTTCGGCCGCGATCACCACCCGCGTTGCTACTCAATGTGGATGGCAGGCGGCGGCATCCGCGGAGGCATGTCCTACGGCGAGACTGACCCGTACGGTTACAACATCGCTGAAAACCCGGTGCACATCCACGACCTCCAGGCCACCATTCTCCACCAACTCGGCATCGACCACGAACGGCTGACGTTCAAGTATCAGGGCAGACGGTTCCGACTGACGGACGTGCATGGACAGGTCGTCGAGGATGTGCTTGCGTAACGCGTTCCCGAAGGTCGCGGCTAAACGCCCCGGTGTTGTCATTGATTCGCCGCGAACATCGGGAGCGCTTTCGGATCAGACAGCCATGACCATCATCACCGACGCACATCGCCAGCAGTACATCGACGAGGGTTACTTCATCCTCGAAGGGGCCATTCCGGACGAACACCTGCAGGTCCTGCGGGACTCATGCGATCGCCTGATCGAGTTAATGCATGAGGAGATGGACCGGCTGGGGACCGATCACATTCATATCAGCCATCGTGGCAAGCGGTATCACATCGCAAAGAAGTATGATCAGGTGCCGCGGTTGAGCAAGTATGTGTTCAGCGACCTGATGGCAGACGTTTGCCGGGCGACGATCGGCGAGACGGCGTACCTGTTTTACGATCAATATGTCGTCAAGGCAGCCGAGCAGGGGATCAAGTTTTCCTGGCATCAGGACTCGGGGTACCTCGGGTTCTCTCACAAACCCTACGTGACAGTTTGGGCAGCAGTCGACGATATGACGTTGGAGAACGGCACTGCGTCCGTGATGCCTTTTTCGACGATCGGCATTCGCACATTGGTCGAACACATCCGTGACCCGGCAACCGGTGACAAGACGGGTTACTTTGGCGACGATCCGGGCATTCCTGCAATTGTTCCAGCCGGAAGCTTGATCGTGTTCAGTTCGGTCACGTTTCATCGCAGCGGAGCCAACACGACCGACCGCATGCGGCGAGCTTACGTGACGCAATATTCGGCCGAGCCGATCATGAATCCCGAAACCAATGAGCCCATGCATCTCGCGGTGCCTTTTCTGGTGTGAGCGACTGGCGTCCTGCTGCTGGTCGGTTGATAATGGGTGACGGAATGTCGTTGCTCCTTCTCATCAACCAGCAATCCCATCATGGCCGTACCTCACACTGATGATGTCCGAGACGTCGCTGCCCAGCTGCCCACGCAGGACTCGGATGAGGTCATTGCCGATCTGCTGGAGCAATTGTTGCAGCGGGCGCGTGATGGGCAGGAGATCGACATCCCAGCGGTCTGTCGCGATTACCCCGAACTTGCATCGGAGATTCGTGAACTCTGGGCGACGGTCATGGTCGCTGAAGACCTCGTAAGTGGCGTTGATGACGTTGAGGGCAGTGGCAAGAACGATCGGACAGCAAGCAACACGGCCACAGTTGGTCATCTGATCGAACCACGGACCGTGGGTGACTTTGAACTGCTCGCCGAGTTAGGACGCGGCGGGATGGGTGTCGTCTATCGGGCTCGTCAGTTGAGCCTGAACCGGACCGTTGCTGTCAAGATGATCCTGCGGGGCGAGTTGGCGACGGCGGCTGACCTCGCGCGATTTCGGGCCGAGGCGGAGGCTGTCGCCCGGCTGGAACATCCGCACATCGTACGGGTGTATGACGTGGGTGAACTCGATGGTCAGCCGTACTTCAGCATGCAGTACGTTGAGGGGATAACGCTTTCGCAGCGACTGGCGGACGGTCCGTTACCTCCGCGAGACGCAGCCGAGCGCCTTGTGCCTGTCTGTCGTGCGATCGGCCATGCTCATCGACAGGGTGTGTTGCATCGTGACCTCAAACCGTCAAACGTGCTCATCGACCAGACCGGCTGTCCATTCGTCACCGACTTCGGACTCGCCAAACGAGTGGAGCCATCAGCCATCGGCCATCTGCGATCAGCTGACAGCCATCGGCCATCAGCCATCAGCGAGTCTCAAGTGCACGCAGCATCGCTCACCGGTCTCACACAAACCGGCGCCATCCTCGGCACTCCCGGATACATGGCCCCTGAGCAAGCAGTGGGGTATCGGGGGGAAGTGAGTTCGGCGACGGATGTGTACAGCCTGGGAGCCGTGCTCTATGCCATGTTAACCGGGCGAGCGCCGTTTCAGGCGACGTCACCCGTTGATGCGGTGCTGATGGTGCTCGAACAGGACCCGCCGCTGCCGCGAGCGATCAATCCACAGGTAGACCCCGATCTCGAAATGATCGCCCTCAAGGCCCTGCAGAAGCCTGCCGACCTGCGGTACGCCTCGGCAGATGCACTGGCGGACGATCTTGAGGCGTACCTTTCGGGAGAGCCGATCTCCGCACGATCGTCGCACTTCTCACAGATCTTCAGCCGTGCGTTCCGCCCGACGCATCATGTCGGGGTGATGCACAACTGGGGCCTGCTGTGGATGTGGCATGCCCTAGTGCTGTTGGTGCTGTGCGTGATTACGAACATCATCCATTGGCAGGGCGTCACCTCGCGAGTCCCATATCTGTTGCTATGGACAGTTGGCCTCGGCACCTGGGCCGGCATCTTCTGGAACCTCAGACGTCGTTCCGGCCCGGTGACGTTCGTCGAACGGCAGATCGCGCACGTCTGGGCAGCGAGCATGGCGTGTTCGACGATGCTGTTCGCCGTCGAATGGTTGCTCGGTCTGGCGCCACTCAGCCTCTCGCCCGTCCTCGCACTGTTGGCCGGAGCCGTGTTCGTCGTGAAAGCGGGAATTCTTTCGGGGGAATTCTATGTACCGGCTGTTGTACTCTTTGCGACCTGCATCCCGATGGCCCTCTTTCCTTCCGTTGGACTGACGATCTTTGGCATCGCGAGTGCCCTGTCGTTCGCGATTCCCGGCGCCAAGTTTCACTGGCAACGACTCCGTAACAGTCGAGGAGGCGCCTCGTGACGACCGATCCCCCCCGACTGCCTCGCACCGTAATCGACTGGCTCCGCGTGTTCGGCCCCGGAGCGATCATCGCGTCGCTGACCATCGGGACGGGGGAGCTAATCTTCTCAACTCGCGGCGGTGCGATTTTCGGCTACGACATTCTGTATGTGTTCGCGATCATCTCGCTGCTCAAGTGGTCACTTGTCGTGTCAACGAGCCGGCACATGATCCTCACTGGCGTGCATCCCTACGAGCGGATGGCCGATCTCCCCGGCCCGCGTGGATGGATGCCCATCTTACTCCTGCTGATTGCGACGGTGAGCCTGCCGATCTGGATCAGCTTTCACGCGGGAGTCATTGGCAACCTCACCTCATGGATCACCGGCACGCGTGACCTGCTCCACGGCGGTGCGGATTACTTGTGGGGAGCTGTCATTCTTGCGTTCGTGCTTCTGCTCTCTGCGACCGGCGGGTACAGCGTCCTCGAACGCGTGCAGTTGTTCGTAGTCACTACAATGGTCTTCTGCGCCGGAGTGACGCTCGTACTCTATAACCCGGACTGGCTTGAGCTACTCCTCGGCCTCGTCCCGCGACGGCTCGCCTATCCATCCTGGCTGGATGACAAATACCCCGAGATCGCCCGGCATTCGCTCTGGGTCGAGACGACACGCTACGTCGGCGTGATCGGCGGAGCCGGCTTCGATTATCTCGCCTACACGTCTTGGCTCCGCAAGAAGGCGTGGGGTGTCCTGCCTGATCGAGCCACGCCGGAACAACTCGCGGAGATTGCAGCAGATCCCCAGCACGAAGTCCGTCGCTGGATCAACGCACCCTTCGTCGACTGTGCGGTCAGCTTCATTCTGATCATTGCCTTCAGCGGGGTGTTCGTCGCGTCAGGGACGATCATTCTCCAACCTGAGCATGTCGTCCCGAACGAGGACAACTTACTCAACCTCCAGTCGCGATTCGTGACACGCATCCATGATGTCCTGCTGCCGCTTTATGTCGCCGGCGCATTCCTGACGATGCTGGGGACGCTCTACGGCACGATCGAAGTCGGATGCAGCATCGGTGATGAGATGGCCCGGTCGGTCAATGCGAATTGGTCTGACGAGGATGCCCTGCGGCTCAAACGCAGCGTACTCGCCTGGTGTGGATTCTTTGCGATGGCCATTCTCGTCTGGCTGGTGATGCGTCAAAGTGAGGCCGCGACATCGCAACCGGCGGCGATTGCTTTCCGACCGACACCGGTTGAAGTTGTGATGGCAACCGGAGACTCAACATCAAATGTTGAACCGGTCCGCGTCGGCAAGCCCCGACTCCTGATGGCAATTCTCACCCCGGTCAACCTCTTCACCGGAGTTCTCTCGTGTGGCCTGATCTGCATCGCCGTCATCTGGATGGACCGCCGCTGGCTGCCGCCCGAGCTTCAACCCTCAATCTGGTTGACCCTGCTGAACAGCGTCGGTGCACTGTTGTTTCTGGTCGTCGGCTTCAAAGGCTATTGGGAGAACGAAAACCGCACCCTCGTGCTGACCAGCATGTGCGGAATCCTCGTTCTCTCGATGCTGATTGCTTGCTTCACTGTTTCGGAAAAAGGACAACGTTAAGACATAGATTCGTGAGGCACTCACCAAGCAATGTTCTCGGGATTTCCCGGCAGTTCTGTATTTGACGCAAAGCCACAGACTGCTACGATGCAGAGACACGGGATGTAGCTCAGCTTGGCTAGA